>PWJA01000206.1 GCA_003560975.1 Gammaproteobacteria bacterium | reverse complement strand
CCGGCATTCAGGAGGCGCTGAGCTTTCTCCGGGGTTGACCGTCGGCCGCGTTGCAACTCGAGGAAGCAGCGCGGTCGCCTTCCTCGGCGATCAGGGTGGCCTTGGACGACAGCGTCCACCGATACCCGCCCAGCGCGCCGCTTTTGCGAATGACGCGGTGGCAGGGGATGAGCAGGGCGATCGGGTTGGCGCCGATCGCGTTGGCCACGGCGCGCACGCTGCGCGGACGCCCGCAGACCTGGGCGACGTCGGTGTAGGTGCTCAAACTTCCCGGCGGAATGCGCAGCAGGGCGCGCCAGACCTGGACCTGGAAATTGGTCCCGCGCACGTGCAGCGGCAGCGGCGTCGATCCGCCGGCACCGGCGATCTGCCGGGCGTAGGCAAGGCCGGCGGTTCGATCTTCGATCAGTGTCGCCTCGGGCCAGTTGCCGGCCAGTTCTTCGACCGCATGCGCGCGCCCGTAGCCCCCGGTGAAGGCGAGAAAGCACAGGCCGCGCTCGGTGGTGGCGATCAGCAGGGGGCCGTGCGGGCCGTCATGAAACCCGTAGCGAATCGCCAGTGCTCGGCCGCGCTGGCGGAACTGGCCCGGGGTGACCGCTTCCAGGGTCACGAAGTGGTCGTGGACCCGGCCGGCGCCGGACAAACCCGATTCCAGCTGCGCCTGCAGCAGATCCTCGCCCGAAATCAGGCGCTCCTTGAGGCGCTCGACGGTGAGCTGCTCGAGAAAGCGCTTGGGGCTCAAGCCCGCATGGCGCCGGAACTGGCGGCTGAAGTGCGCCGGGGAGAGTCCGGCCAGCCCGGCCAGCTCGGCCAGCGGCGGCTGGTGCTCGACGTTCTGGGCCAGGTGTTCGATGGCGGCGGCCATGCGCCGGAAGGCGTCGCGGTTCATGGCGACATCGTGGCCCAGGCAACGATCCGGAGCAACCCGTTTCTTGCCCCGCCGGCCTTGGGCTCGGCTACCCTGTGACCTGGCCCTGCGCTTGCTGCGGATTGTTCACGTCGATGTCCCTGAATCCGGATTTCCTGCCGCCCCCGCCGCGCTCGTTCCCCGGCCAGCGCTGGCTCAACATCGGCCTGCGCGGGCTCCACCTGGTCGGCGTGGCCGGCCGCCCAGGCACCGATCTTTGTCGTCGTCATCCTGCTGTCGGCGTTCTTTGCCCACGCGCCGGCGAAAGTGCGCAGCTGGGCCTGGGGGCGCGAGGTCCGGGTCTGTGGAACCGAGCCGGGGGAGAAGGGCCATGACTGAAGCGCCGAAAACCATCTTCGACATCGATTTCGGGCAACTCTACCGCGAGCACATGATCGCCTCCGGCCGCCAGGTCAAGGCGCCGGAAGACTGGGACGCACGGGCCCCGCGCCTGAAGGCCGTGGCTCCGGGTTCCCGCTACGTGCGCGAATTCGTTGCGCGCATGGATTTGGCGGGCTGCCGATCGCTGCTGGATGTGGGCTGCGGCGCCGGCGCGATCGGTCTGGCCGTGGCCGATCGGGTCGACCAGGTCATCGGCCTGGACTACAGCGCCGGCATGCTCGAGGCGATGATGGAACTGGCCGCCGAGCGCGGGTTCAACCACGTCCGCCCGATTCGGGCGTCATGGGACGACGACTGGCGGGATGTGCCGGTCTGCGATGTGGCCGTGGCTTCGCGCTCCACGGCGGTCATGGATCTGGAGGCCGCGCTGAAGAAACTCGATGCGCACGCGGGCAGGCGCGCCTACCTGACCAGCAAGGTCGGCGGCTATTTCATCGACCCGGACATTGCCGCGGTCATCGACCGCAAGCTCGATCCGGTGCCGGACTACATCTACGCCGTCAACATCCTCTACCAGATGGGCCGCCAGCCGCGGGTCGACTTTCTCCAAAACGATCATCGCCCGACCGACTGCGAATCCGGGGATGAGTTCGTGCGCCGGGTCGGCTTTTCGCTGGGTCGGCTCGACGACGACGAGCGCAAGCGTCTGGCACACTGGTTCGATACCAACCCGGAGCGCGCCCGCGCCAGCGGCCAACCCTTTCGCTGGGCGTTCATCGCCTGGGAAACCAGCTGAAGCGAGGAGTTTGATCATGGTGAAGTTTTCAGTTCTGATCCGGCGCAAGCCGGGCATGACGGTTGCGGATTTTCGCCGCTACTGGACCGAGCAGCACGGCCCGCTGGTGCTGAGCGTGCCGGAGTTCATGCGCCATATCCGTCGCTATGTCCAGTGCTATCCGCGCGTGGACGACTGGAACGAGTTCCCCGGCGTGGAGCCGGCCTACGACGGGATTGCCGAGCTTTGGGCCGACAGCTTCGAGGAGCTCAAGGCCGCGTTCTCCGAGCCGCGCTACCTGGAGCTGATCCGCCCGGACGAAGCGAAATTCGCGGACCTGGCGAACTGCCGCTTTCTGGTCTGCGACGAGATCGAAATCCGCTAGATCGGCCCCTGGGCGACAGACGGTAAACGACACCGTCAGGCGCTTGCCCGGGGGTTGGATGCATTGGCCTGCAGGGCCGGAAACCGTTGCGGGCTTCGTAGCTGCGGCTTGCTTCCACAGTCGCTTCGAGCTGATTCGAAATCACGTTTTCCTTGACAGCGCCTGTCTGGAATCGCAAGATATGGTGGCCACGGTGCTCGGATCACACAAGATCTTGGGCTAAAAGGGAATCCGGTGGCAGCGCCTGGCGCTGCAGTCCGGAGCTGTTCCCGCAACTGTAGGCGGCAAGTCGGGCAGATCGTGCAAGGCCACTGGGGTTGGTTCATCGATCTCGGGAAGGTGATCCCCGACGCAGGAGCCGCAAGCCAGGAGACCTGCCGTGGTGGATTGTTACGCGTTCCGGGCGGGAGCTCCCGGCAACGACAGTCGGTGTTGGCCGTTGGAACGAGTCCCTGGTCCCGAGCTGTTGCTGCCTTGATCCCCCCGGCTGGATGACCCGAACCGGAGGACAAGAAGAATGTCGCAGCCCGCCGAGCAAATCCTGCCGAAATCCGCTGAGGCCTTATCGCCGGAAGCGCGCCGTGCACCGATGCCCATGCCGTTGGGACCGCGCCCCGACCCGGCCGATCTTCAGCTGGACCGCAGCCGCGACGCGCTGCTGACCGATTTCGGCCGCCAGACGCTGACCGATCGCTACCTGCTCGAAAGCGAGGGCCCGCAGGACATGTTTGCCCGCGTGGCCTGCGCTTTTGCCGACGACCTGGAACACGCCCAGCGCCTGTACGACGCCATGTCGAGGCTGTGGTTCATGCCGGCCACGCCGATCCTGTCCAACGGCGGGACCACTCGGGGCTTGCCGATCTCCTGTTTCCTGAACTCGGTGCCGGATTCGCTGGGCGGCATCGTCGATACCTGGAACGAGAACGTCTGGCTGGCTTCCAACGGCGGCGGCATCGGCACCTACTGGGGCCAGGTCCGGTCGATCGGCGAGCCGGTCAAGGGTTCGGGGGCAACCTCGGGCATCATGCCCTTCGTCCACGTCATGGACGGGCTCACCCTGGCGATTTCGCAGGGCTCGCTGCGGCGCGGCTCGGCTGCGGTCTATCTCGATGTGCACCACCCCGAAATCGAAGAATTCCTGGAAATCCGCAAGCCCTCGGGCGACTTCAACCGCAAGGCGCTCAACCTCCATCACGGCATCAACATCACCGATGAGTTCATGCAGGCCGTGACCGAGGGCGCGGATTTCGCCTTGAGAAGCCCGAAGACCGGGGAAGTGCTCCGGCGCGTTGACGCTCGTAGCCTGTGGCAGCGCATTCTCGAGACCCGCCTGCAGACCGGCGAGCCCTATCTGCTGTTCATCGACACGGTCAACCGCGACCTGGCCGCGCATCAGAAAACGCTCGGTCTGAAGGTTTCGACCTCGAATCTGTGTTCCGAAATCACCCTGCCGACCGGCGTCGATCATGAAGGCAATGAGCGCACCGCCGTGTGCTGCCTGTCGTCGCTGAACATCGAAACCTGGCAGCAGTGGCACGACCAGCCCGACTTCATCGAAGACGTCGCCCGCTTTCTCGACAACGTGCTGACCTTTTTCATCGAGTCGGCGCCTGAGGGCATGAAGCGAGCGCGCTACTCGGCCCTGAACGAGCGCTCGATCGGCCTGGGCGTGATGGGCTTTCACTCCTTCCTGCAGGCCCAGGGCATCCCGCTCGAATCGGCCCCGGCCAAGTCCTGGAACCTGCGCATCTTCCGCCACATCCGCGGTCAGATGGACGCGGCCTCCCAGGCGCTTTCCGAGGAGCGCGGGCCGTGCCCGGACGCCCTCCGGGTTGGCGCCAGGGAGCGCTTCAGCCACAAGCTGGCGATTGCGCCGACGGCATCCATCTCCATCATCTGCGGCGGCGTGAGCGCCTGCATCGAGCCGATCCCGGCCAACATCTACACCCACAAGACCCTGTCGGGCTCGTTCACCGTGCGCAATCGGCACCTCAAGACCCTGCTCGCCGAGCGCGGCGCCGACACGCCCGAGACCTGGGCGTCGATCCTCGAGCACGAGGGCTCGGTCCAGCACCTGGACTGCCTGGACGCCGATGAGAAAGCGACCTATCGCACGGCGTTCGAGATCGACCAGCGCTGGGTGATCGAGCTGGCCGCGGATCGTGCGCCGATGATCTGCCAGAGCCAGTCGCTGAACCTGTTCCTGCCCGGCGACATCGACAAGTGGGACCTGCACATGCTCCACTACACCGCCTGGCAGCGCGGCATCAAGAGCCTGTACTACTGCCGTTCCAAGGCCATCCAGCGCGCCGGTTTTGCCGGCAAGCTCGAGGCCGCCGAATCGGCTTCCGTACAGCAGGGCCCGACCGACTACGAGGAGTGCCTGGCATGTCAGTGATCGATCTCTCGGGCGCCAGGCCGCTGGAACTGGCCGGCAGCGGCCGGGTGGGCCTGCTGGAATCGTCCGGCACGTATGATGTCGAGCGCTACGGCTGGGCCTACGATTTCTGGAAGCGTCAGCAGCAGACCCACTGGATGGGCGAGGAAGTGCCGCTGGGCGACGACATCAAGGACTGGTCCGGGGACCGCCTGAGCGCGCCCGAGCGCGAGCTGCTGACCCAGATCTTCCGCTTCTTTACCCAATCGGACGTGGAAGTCTCGGACAACTACCTCAAGCGCTACATCCCGATCTTCCAGCCGCTGGAGATCCAGATGATGATGGCCGCCTTTACCAACATGGAAACGGTCCACATCGACGCCTACGCGCTGCTGCTCAAGACCTTGGGGATGCCCAGGACCGAGTTCGAGGCCTTCCGCGACTACGCCGAGATGAAGGCCAAGTCGGACTACATGCAGACCTTTGGCGTGGACACCTGCGCTGATGTCTCGCGCACCCTGGCCATGTTCGGCGCGTTCACCGAGGGCATGAGCCTGTTCGCCAGCTTTGCCATGCTGCTCAATTTCCCGCGCTACAACAAGATGAAGGGCATGGGCCAGATCGTGTCCTGGTCGGTCAGAGACGAATCGCTGCACTGCGAGGGCGTGATCCGCCTGTTCCACGAGTGGAACCGCGAAACCGGGGCCCTGACGCCGGCGGTCAGAGACGACATCATCGATGTGGCGAAGACCATGGTGCGGCTGGAGGAAAACTTCATCGACCTGGCCTTTGGCCTGGGCGACATCGACGGCATGAGCGCCGACGACATCAAGCAATACGTGCGCTACATCGCCGACTGGCGTCTGACGCAGCTGAAGCTGCCGACCGTGTTCGGCTGTTTCGAGCATCACGACGGCGGCTACCGGGCGCTCACCCCGCACCCGCTGCCCTGGCTGCAGGAGATCCTGAACGGCGTGGAGTTCGCCAACTTCTTCGAGCAGCGCGCCACGGAATATTCCAAGGGCGCCACGCGCGGGCGCTGGGACGGAGCCGACGGCGTGTGGTCGCGCTTCGAGCAGAGCCGGAGCGCGTCCCTGCGCTCGGCCTGAGTTTTGGGCGCTTGACGCGAATTGGCATGTGATGCAACATGTCTAACATGAAGGAATACAATGTCCGACATGTTCAGCACCACCTGGCTGCCCTGCTTGAGGCGGTGGAACGGGGTGAAAAAGTGCGCATCACGCGGCGCGGCAGGGTGGTCGCCCAGCTCGGGCCGCCGGAACCCGATCCTGCGCAGTTGCGCTGGCCTGATTCAGCCAGGCGGCTGGCCCGGCTGGCGCCACTGATTGAGGATGGAGCACCCGTAAGCAGCATCATCAGCGAGGACCGTGAGGATCGGTTCTGATGATCTACGCCGACTCCGGCCTGGTGACCAAATGGTACGTGCCCGAAGTCGACAGCCCCGAAGCCCTGGCGCTGCGGGATCGATTCTCTCCCCCGGCCATTCTGACCCGCCTGCACCGGCTGGAATTGAACAATGCGTGGAGCCTCAAGCAATTCCGCGGGGAACTGCAAGCCGGAGCCATCGATCTGGCCACTCAAGATCTGGTGGCCGATATTCGAGCCGGGCTGTGGCACTGTCCCGCGGAGCCGCTGGATGAGATCTACACGCGCGCCGAAGAACTGGCATTGGCGCACAGTGCCACCCTGGGCACGCGATCGATGGATATCCTGCACGTGGCAGCCGCCGAACTCCTGCGCTGCAGCCATTTTCTGACTGGCGACCGACGCCAGGCCAGGCTGGCCGAGGCGATGGGACTGAACCTGGTTTGGTACGAAACACCCTAAGACGCTTCGCCGGACTCAGCGGGTTGCCAGCCGCTCCCACAGCGCATTGACCCAGCCCATCAGTTCGGCGACGAACGGTTCTCCACAGCGCTCGGGCGCTACCGACCAGACGTCGATGTCGGGGTGGCCGAGGGCGGCGTACTCCCAGTCGATCAGTAGCAGGCGGCCGCCGGTGTCGAGCACGTTGGCCGGGACCAGGTCGTGGTGAACCAGGCGGGCCGGCCAGTCGGATCGGTCGAAGGCGCGCAGGCGCGGTTCGAAGGCCTGCCAGGACTCGCGCAATTCGTGCTCGACGACATCGCCGCGGTCCAGTTGCTGCCAGTAGTGGCACAGGTAGGCGTGGTAGCGCCGCCGCGGCAGGTCCGGCGAGACCTTGGCCAGGCGCTCGAGCAGGGGCCACAGGCGCGCGCGCTGGTCAGCGCGGGCAAAATCGGCCGGCGTCCAGGCCCGGCCCTCCATCCATTCGAATACGGTGAATCGGGCGGATGAATCCCAGTACAGGGCCGGTCTGCCGATGCCGTGCTCGCCGACGTGGGTGAGGATGATCCGCTCGGCCGACCGATCGATGCCCAGGCTTTCCGAGCGCGGATGGTGGATCCGCAGCAGCAGATCGTGCCCCGCGCCGGGCGCGTTCAGTCGATAGTTGCGATTGGTCAGGCCGCCCGGCACCGGGCCGACCAGCCGCGGGCGCTCGCGCAGTTCCAGACCCCATTCGCGCCAGGTCTCCAGGGCCCCATCGAGGTTCGTGATCACCCGGGCGCCCGGTTCCTGGCGCCGTGGAAATCGCGGTACCAGCTGATCCAGCCGAAGACCGAAATGACCAGGTAGCTCAGGTGCAGCCCGGCGGTCAGCAGCATGCTGCGCTCGATGAACAGGAACACCGCCAGCGCGTTGATGAGCATCCACCAGGCCCAGTTCTCCAGGACCTTGCGTGCGACCATGAACGTGGTTACCACCGCGCCCCAGGTGATGAACGAATCCAGGTACGGCCAGGCGGCCTGGGTGTGCAGGCGGAGCAGGTGGCCGCTGATCAGCGTGGCCAGGACCACCAGCACCAGGATCCCGGCGTGCGCCTGCCAGCGCCAGCGCGTGACCGCCAGCTCGCCGTCGCCGCGACCGCCGCGTCCCCATTGCCACCAGCCGTACACGGCCATGCCCATGTAATAGACATTCAGCGCCGACTGCATCAGCAGCTCCACCCCCCAGAACAAGGCGGTGAAGATCGCGGTGCTGACGAAGGCGGCCACCCAGCACCAGCGGTTCTGACGCACGGCCAGCACCAGGTAGGCGATGGCCAGGCCCACGGCCAGCATTTCCCAGGCCGACAGGCGGGCCCAGTTTTCGGCCAGCTGCTCGCCGGTCATCGAGGGCCGCTGCCCAGGCCGATGGAGGGCCGATCAGAAGGCATAGGCCGCCGTCATCCCGACCACACGTGGTTCGCCGAACTGGTAATAGGGCTCGACCGCGTAGCCTTTGCGCGGGTCGTTGCCGAAGCTGCCGAAGCCGCGCACCCGGACGTCCTTGTTGGTGATGTTGCGCACCCACAGCGACAGGTCCCAGCGGTCGTGGCGGTAGCCCAGCCGGGCATGGGCCAGCTGGTAGGTGTTGGATTTTTCCTCGTGCCGGCTGGAGAAGAAGAACGCATCCTTGCCTTCGGCCTCGAGGCGGACGAACCAGCGCTCGTCGATCTGGTAGACCGCGCCGAGGGCGAACTGGTAGCGGGGCGCGTGCGGCAGGTCGCGCCCGTCCATGTCGACGGGCCGGCCGGTTTCAGGGTCGGCATCGAGGTGCGAGAAGTTCAGGAAGTCGTCGAAGCGCGAGCGCAGCAGCCCGAGGCTGGCGAAGGCGCCCAGGCGGCGGCTGATTTCCCAGTTGAGTTCGGCCTCCATGCCGTAGCTTTGCCCGGCCGTGGCGTTGGTGGTGTAGTCGATGAACTGGCAGGGGCAGGCGTCGCCGGCGATCGGCACGACCAGCGACTGGCGGGTCTGGACGTCATCGCGGTCCTGGAAGAACAGCGCGGCGCGCAGGTCCAGGCGGCCCTGCAAAAACCGGTTTTTCACCCCCAGTTCGTAGTTCCAGAGGGTTTCGGTGTCGAACTCGCGCTGGTCGTCGGGCAGGGCCGAATTGCTGTTTACGCCGCCGGCCTTGTAGCCGCGCGAGACCGAGCCGTACCAGAGGCCGCCGCCGGTCGGGCGGTATTCCAGCGCCAGCTTGCCGCCCCACAGGTTCTCTGTCGGGCCGAAGCGCGCGCCGTCGCTGTCGGAATAGTCGGCATCGCGCCGTTCGAAGCGCGCGCCGGCCGACAGCCGCCAGCGCTCGGCCAGCGGAAGGTCGAGCTGGCCGTACACGGCCCGGTTTTCGTCGCTGAAGTCGCTCCGGAAATCCGCCTCCAGAAACGTCCACTGGCGACGAAGGCTCTGGCTCTGGTCGCGATAGTACGCGCCGACGACCCAGCCGGGTTCGTCGGCCAGGGTATTGGAGACCAGGCGCAGATCCAGGGTGGTGTTGTCGTTGTCGCGCAGGTAGTTGTCGAACGAGGAGTACTCCGAGGCCAGGCACTCGAATACCTCGCACAGGCCGACGAAGGCCCAGTCTTCGTCGAAACCGTATTCGGTGTCGGCGGTGGTGCGGCTGATCAGTCCCTCGACGCTGAAGGCCGGGTGGGCGCGCCACTGCACTCGGGCCGAGGCCGCCAGGGTTTCGTTGCGGTCGTGTCCGGGCTCGTCGGACAGGGTGGTACGGGTGTTGTCCAGCGAGAATCCATCGAACCCGTTGTTGATGTCCAGGTAGAGCGCGGTCAGGTCCACGCCGAGATCCGCGTGCGGCTGCCAGCGCAGGCGGGTGCGCAGCGTCTGCTCGTCCAGATCGTCCGTATCGCTTCGGCCGAGAAACGCGTTGTGCTGAAAGCCGTCGCTCTGGTAGTTGGAGTAGGCCACGCGATAGCCCAGCGTCTCGCTGATCGGGCCGGAAAGCACCCCCTCGACGGCGCGGGTTCCGAATTCGGCCACGGTGGTCTCGAAGCGACCGGCAAAGGTCTCTGTAGGGCTGCCCGAGACCAGGTTGATCATGCCGGCCAGGGCATTGGCGCCGAGCAGCGTGCCCTGCGGGCCGCGCAGGATTTCGACCTGCTGGATGTCCAGGGTGGTGGCGGCACCCCCCATGCCGGTCATGTCCATGCCGTCGATCACCAGGCCGACCGAGGCGTTGATCGGCTCGACGAACTGGCTGCGTTCGCCGATCCCGCGGATCTGAAAGAACCCGCCCCGGGAGGCGCCGCCGGAGAAGTTGACGTTGGGGGCCAGGTTCAGGACCTGGTCGATGTGCGAGGCATTGCGGGCGCGAAGCGTCTCGGCGTCGATCACGGTGGCGCTGGTGCTCAGATCGCCCAGCCCGGCCTGGCGAAAATCCGCCGTGACCAGGATACGATCCTCGGTCTCGAAGGCATTTTCGGTCTCGGCGTTGGTCTCGGCCGCAACGGCCAACGGAAGCGCCAGCGCGGTGCCGGCTAGAAGCGTGAAACCTTTCATGGTGAGTCTCTCCAGTAGTAACGTCAGGGGAGACCCGGAATGCGAGCGGGATTACCGAAGAAAGTCGCGGGATGAGAGGAAGCGATCCCGGGCTTTCCGTTCCTGTCCCTACGCCGGCATTAACCGGATCAGGTTCAACGGGTCCACCCGAAAACGGGTGTCTCAGGCGCAGTGCCGCCCCGAGGAATCAGGCAAAGGATAACCCACCGCGCAGGAAAAATGCACTTCGGTGCCGCCGCTGGCATCGTGCGGTAGAGTAATGCCCATGTGCGGACGCGGCGGCCATGACTTTTCCTGGAAGGAGGTGCATGACTACCTCGATCTGCCCGGCGAGGCGCCGCCAGGGCATTTCCGGCGGCTGAACGTGGCCCCTTCCAGTCGCCGCGGCGACGGCGTGGACTGGACCGAGCTGCCGGCGGTCGTGGCCGGCGACGATGGCGCGCCCGAACTGGTTCGCATGGTCTGGCCGTTGATTCCCGCCTGGCTGAAGGGCGAGCTGCCGAAGTTCTCCACCGCCAACTGCCGCTCCGAGCCGAACCGGGCCTTTTCCGAGACGGTGGTGAAAAAGCCCACTTTCCGCACTGCCTGGCGCAGGAACCAGCGCTGTCTGGTGCCGTTTTCCTGGTTTTACGAGTGGGACCAGCGCAGCAAGCCCAAGCAGCCCTGGCGGGTGCTGCCGAAGACCGCGCCCATGCTCATCCTGGCCGGTCTCTGGGACCGGACGCAAGCTCCGGGCGCTGAGCCATTCCGGTCTTTCACCCTGGTCACCACCGAGCCGAACCGACTGCTGACCGACATTGGCCATCATCGCGCCCCCGTGCTGCTGGAGCCCGAGGCATGGCAGACCTGGTTGACCGGGCCGCCGGAAGTGGCCGAGAGGCTGATCGGGCCACCACCGGACGACAGCCTGCGGGCTCATCCGGTCACCGTCCGGGTGAACAATCCGGGCTACCAGGAGGACGACCTGCTGGAAGCGAGCTGAGTCGATTCAGCTGCATTGATCTGAGCCAATGCTTCGGCCGGCGCGTGGCGCTATGCTGCAGACGAGGCTCACCCGGGGAGTAATCTATGCCGCGAAACGTTCTTATCATTCAGGGCCATCCCGACGAAGCAGTTCCCCACTTTTGCCACGCTTTGGCCGCAGCCTATCGCAAGGGTGCTGAATCCGCCGGTCAATCGGTGAGTCAAATCCATGTCGGCGCCCTGGATTTTCCGCTGCTGCGCAGCGAAGCGGAGTGGAGTGACGCTGAAGTGCCGGAAGCCCTGTTGCCGGCCCAGGAGCTGATCCGCGCCGCCGATCATCTGGTGTTCGTCTACCCGGTCTGGCTGGGTACCATGCCGGCGCTGATGAAAGGCTTTCTGGAGCAGGTGTTCCGGCCCGGGTTCGCCTTTGATGAAGCCGCACGCCAGGGGCCCGGCGGCCTGCGTCCGCTGAAGGGCAAGTCGGCGCGCGTGATCATCAGCATGGGCATGCCGGGCTTTGTCTATCGCTGGTTCTACCGCGCCCACGGATATCGCTACTTCAAGCGCAACATATTGCGGTTCATGGGCATTTCGCCGGTGCGGCACTGCTTTGTCGGGCTGGCGGGAGCCACGAAGGATACCGGTCGCAAGCGTTGGCTGGCCCGGGTCGAGCGGCTCGGTCGACGCGGCGTCTGACCGGCCGCGGGGGCAGGTCAGGGTTGCCGATCCAGCAGCCGGCGGGCCCGTCGGGTCTCGGCTTGCACCGCCCGATGCATCGAGGAGTCTTCCGGGACCAGCGGCAGCATCTGCTCCCAGCGCGCCAGCGCGTTTTCATATTCGCCGACCAGGAAATTGTCCATGCCCAGAAGCCACAGGGCCTTGATCTGTTCCGGGTCGAGTTCGATGGCTTCTTTCAGAAGGCGCCGGGCTTCGACCGGCATTTCCTGCATTTCGCTGCGGCGGTGAATGCTTTCGGCCAGCTCGACCCGCACGAATGCGCTGGCGGGGTTGAGGTAAAGCGACCGGCGCAAGGCATGCTCGGCCGATCCGTAATGGCGCAGATCCTTGTAGATCAGGCCCAGCCGTTGCCATAGTTCGGGCTGGTCGGGATTGCGCTCCAGTTCGCCGGCAATGCCGACCATCTGGGTTCGCAATTGCTGGACGCGCGGGTCGTTGCTTTCAGAAGGTTCCGTTGTGCCGACTTGAAGGTACAGCCCCAGCGCGGCCAGCGGCACCAGCAAGGCGATCGCAACGCTCAGCGACCCGGGCAGCGGACGACGTTCGCTGCGAACGCCGGGCAGCCAGGCGCGGATTTGCGGCCAGAGGGCAAATACCAGCGCCAGCACGACGGCTGCGCTCGAGACGAGGCCGAACTGGAGCGGGGTCATGATTCGAGACACTCGAACATCATGATTGTCAGTATAAACAATTACGCTCGATAGTGATTCTGGAACAGGCATACCGTCCTGTTCGGGAGGGTGATCCTGGCCGGAAAACGCTGTATTAGGCAAGATGAATACGGTGGGGTCGCGTTGACAGCGCCTTCATCGTCTTCTATTCTTTTTCGAAAGACCTGTTTCAAGTAGCTATTTCAGGTCCACGTGCAATCGCCTTGGAGGAGGAATCATGCGCAGCGAGAATTGGTTTGTCGGCGTTCTTGTCACCCTGGCTATGGGGCTTGCGGCCGTGGCCGCGGTCTCCGGCAGCCCCGACAACGGTGAAAAGGCCGGGTTTGAAGGCTTCGACAGCCTGGACGAAGCCACGGTTTCGGAAAACTGGAAGCGCTATTTCCCGGCCCAGTATGAAGGCTGGACGCGCACGGCCGAGATGGTGGAAACCATGTATGGCGGCGGCGGCAAGGCCGAGGCCGAGGACATGGAGATCGAGAAAATCAACTACCTCGAGATGTACCCCTTCCTGATCGTCAACTACGACGGTTTCCCGTTCTCCAAGGGCTACTACCGCTCGCGTGGCCACTACCATGCGCTCAACGACGTCATCGACACGGAACGACTCCCGGACTGGGACGTACGGCCGGCCTCGTGCATCGGCTGCAAGACCACCGACGTGACCAAGCTGACCGCCATCCATGGCGATGACTGGTACTCCATGCCGTTCTCCAAGGTCGTGGGAACCAACACCATCGGCTGCCTGGACTGCCACGCCGCCGATGACGCGACCGTGCGCCACGCGCGCGACTGGCTGGACGAAGGCATGGCCCACGGCACCTTCGCCAACATTGATCCGGAAGGCCGGACCGATCTGGTCTGCGCCCAGTGCCACACGAATTATCATTTCCACGCCGAAACGCGCAAGATCGTGTTGCCGTGGACGACGGGTCTGACCGTGGAGGCGCAGCTGGAGCATTACGATGCCGACCGTCGTTCCGACGAGTGGGTGCATCCGCAGACCGGGGCCCTGGTCGCCAAGATTCAGCACCCGGAATACGAGCTGTTCCACGAAGGCCAGGAAGTCAATGTTCACTCCATGCTCGGTCTTCAGTGCACGGACTGTCACATGCCCAAGGCCACCGGCAGCGACGGCGAGAAATACACCGAGCACCACTGGACCAGCCCGCTGACCCACGTCGAGAGCACCTGCATGGGCTGCCACAGCAACTGGGGTGAGGAAGGCGTTGTTGCCCGTTCCGAAGGAGTTCAGGGCCGGGTCTACAAGAAACAGAACCGGATTGGTCGCGAGCTGGCCGACTTCATCGAAGCCGTAGGCGCGGTGCGTGAAAACGGCGGCGTCGACGAAGCCACGATGACCCGCCTGCAGCAGATCCACCGCGAAGCCCAGTTCTACTGGGACTTCATCTGGGTCGAAAACAGCAATGGCTTCCACAACTGGGCCGAAGCCCATCGCGTGCTCGACAAGGCCGAGGCGCTGATCAAGGAAGGCATGGACGTCCTCGACGGCGTCTGACGTTCCCGATCATTCCAGGTCGCCGTCCCGGTGCCGGGACGGCGGCTCCTTTCCAGCAATTCCAAGGGATACCCCTCCATCATGAACTGGCGAAAAATCTTCAGGCCCAGCACCACGCTGTCGGTCTTCACGCTGGTTGTCGGCGGCGCGGTGTTTGGTGCGGTGGCTTTCTACGCCGGCCAGACCACATTGCACGCCACCAGCACCGACGAGTTCTGCATGACCTGCCACAGTAATCATTCGCTGCTTGAAGAGGTCAAGGCGTCCCCGCACGGCAGCAACGCCGCCGGCATCCAGGTGGAGTGCCGCGACTGCCACCTGCCGAGCGAGCCGTTCGCCTACCTGCGCAAGAAAATTGCCGTTTCGCCCGACTTGTGGCGTTTCATCACCACGCCGGGTTTCAATACCCAGGAACATCTCGAGGAGCATCGGCTGGAATGGGCGGAATTGACCCATAACTACCTGCGCTCGATCGATTCGTCGACTTGTGCGGATTGTCACAGCCGGATCTATGACGATCCGCCGCCGGACAGCATGAGCCGCATGGCCGTCGGCATGCACACCATGAACAAGAATCGCGACCCGGCCGAGCGCGAGACCTGCATCGATTGCCACGTCGGGGTCGCCCACCCGTACCCGGATGCTTGAATTTCCGAACGCTGGAAGGATCGCGGGCGGCACGGCTCGAATAAAGGGAGAAAGCGGCACCAGTGCGGTTGACCCAGTACACGGACTACGGGCTGCGCCTGCTGATCTACCTGGCGGCGCGCCCTGACTTCGCTGCCACGGTGCGCGAGGTTTCCGATGCGTACGGCATCTCCAGGGCACACCTGAACAAGGTCGCGCTGCAGTTGACGTCGGCCGGGGTGCTGGCTTCGAAACGTGGTCGGGGTGGTGGCGTGCGTCTGGCCGGCAGGCCGGATTGCATCCTTCTCGGCACCGTTGTCCGGCTCCTGGAGCCGGATTTCAATCTGGTCGAATGCATGCGCCCGGCCAATGCCTGCGTGATTACCCCGTCGTGCCGCTTGCGCGACATCTGCAAGGAAGTCCAGTCGGCCGTGCTGGATGTATTCGATCGCTACACCCTGGCCGATCTGGTCCATGATGATGCGCAGCGTCACGCCATTTGCCGACTTCTGGGCATTCCAGCCGAGGAAGATTCCCTACGGCCACCGTTGTAGCCGCGATCCGTTCAGGCGTTTGCGCTTGAGCGCGGCAGGGCTTTCAGGGCGCCGGCCAGGATCAAGAGTTGACCGGTCGTGTAGATGGCTACGATGATCGGTTCGGATGCCGGAAACGGGGCGAAGAATCGGTTGATGCCGATCAGGGAATCGGCGACCAGGAACAGTGCCGCGCCCGCCAGCAGCGGGCCCGGGCGCCGCTCGACCAGGCTGGCCGCGATGACCATCTTGACCAGGACGGCGACATAGATCAGGACCGGAACCCGGAATTCGTTCAGACCGGGCAGCAGGATCAGGAAGACCACCGTGCCGTACAGGACGGCGGGCAGCCACAGCTTCCAGCGCTGACCCAGCGCGCGCGTCTGGCCCGAAAACGCGACGATGTAGGCGATCTGGGTGACCAGAAAACACAGCAGGGCCTGCATCAGGAAGGCGTTCCGGTCCAGGGCCAGGTAGATGTCGCCGCCGGCGGCGGCCAGGAAACCGATCGCCATGGGAATGCCGAAACGCGGCGTCAGCGTCTTGAGCAGGGTCGCTGCAGCCAGCAGCATCGGACTGGCCTTGAGCAGCCAGTGCCCCGGATAGTGGGGTCCCCAAAGACTCAACCAGTAGGCGCCTGCCAGCCCGATGCAAATGGCCAGGATCAACCGCTCTGCGGGCTGGAGCCGGCGCTCGGTCCGAGGCGGACTGGAAAAGGGCATCGCGGTGAGAACTCCATTCGTTGGCGCTTTTCTGCGCCGGATCGAGGGACGGCCATGCCGATGCGAATCGGCCCGGGTTGATCGGTGATTCTGCCAGAAGCGGATTCGATCTTCACCCGCGCTTGACCCGGTGCGCCGTTCAATGTCTAGACCACGCTTCCGGAGCCTGCTTGATGAACATTCGACTTGTCCTGGTCGGTCTGGCCCTTGTCCTGATCGGCGAGGGCGCCCTTGCGGCCTGCAACAACCTGCTCGATTTTTCCCATCGCCGGCTGGCCAGCAGCCAGGAGGAAAACCTCTGCCAGAGTTACGCCGGGAACGTGCTCGTGGTGGTCAATACCGCAAGCCGCTGCGGCTTTACCGGCCAGTTTTCCGACCTGGAAGCGCTGTATCAGAAATATCGCGATGACGGCCTGGTCGTGCTCGGATTTCCCAGCGATGATTTCAACCAGGAGCTGGCCGACGAGGAAGATACCGCCGAAGTCTGTTACATCAATTACGGCGTGACCTTTCCCATGTTCGCAACCAGCGGCGTGCGCGGAGACGGCGCCAACGAACTGTTCCGGGCCCTGGCCGAGGCCCAGCAAGCCCCGCGCTGGAATTTCACGAAGTATCTGATCGGGCGCGACGGCGAGGTGCTGGACAGTTTCGGCTCGCGGGTCACTCCGCTCGACAGCGAACTGGAATCCGCCGTCGCCCGCGCGCTGGAACGCTAGTGGGCCATTGCCCACTAGGCCCGGTTCCGCCGCCCCGCCTTCCTGTGGCACACTTGCCGGCTCGAATGTCCTCAGGAGAACAATCAGCCAGTGAGTGCGTCCAGCCATGAAACCGTACGGATCGGGGTGGTGTCGGTCAGCGACCGTGCCTCCAGCGGAGTCTACGAGGACCAGGGCATCCCGGCCCTGCAGGACTGGCTGGGGCGGGTGCTGCGCAATCCCCTGAACTGGGAGACGCGCCTGATTCCCGACGAGCAGCAGACCATCAGCGATACCCTCATCGAACTGGTCGATCAGGCCGGTTGCGACCTGGTCCTGACCACCGGCGGAACGGGGCCGGCACCGCGTGACCTGACCCCCGAGGCCACCCTGGCCGTGGCCGATCGGGTCATGCCGGGCTTTGGCGAGCAAATGCGCCAGATCAGCCTGACCTTCGTTCCCACGGCCATCCTCTCGCGCCAGGTCGCGGTGGTTCGGGGCAACGCCCTGATCATCAATCTGCCGGGCCAGCCCAAGGCCATCGCCGAAACCCTGGCCGGTCTGCCCGATGCTGCCCCGCCGGTGCACGGCATTTTCGCCGCGGTGCCCTACTGCATCGACTTGATCGGCGGCCCCTACCTGGAAACCAACCCCGATCTGTGCAAGGCGTTTCGCCCCAGGTCGGCCCGGCGCAGCTGACCGAGCCGCGTCGAACCAGCTTTCGCGATCGCGGATTTGGCGGTAGGATTCGAGGGTAATCCGAGATTGGAGGGAGGCAGCATATGGTCTGGTTGGTGATCGGCATGATCCTGTTTATCGGCGTCCACCTGGCCGGCAGCGTGCGCGCCTGGCGCGAGCCCATGGTGGAGCGCTTCGGCGAGTGGCCGTACAAGGGTGTCTACGCGCTGATCGCGCTGGTCGGCCTGGTTCTGGCCGGTTTCGGCTATGGCCGGGCCGAAAGCGAGTGGCTGTGGACGCCGCTGGCGTTCAGCCATGAGGCAGCGACCGCGCTCATGCCGCTGGCCGTCGTGCTGCTGGTCGCCGCCTATCTGCCGAGCAACATCAAGCGTCTGACCGCCCACCCCATGCTCTGGGGCGTGGTCCTGTTCGCCTTCGCCCATTTGCTGGTGCGCGGCCACTGGGCGTCGATCGTCCTGTTCGGCGGACTGGGCCTGTACTCGCTGATCGCCATGGCGCTGGGCAGCGTGCGCGGTGAGCGCCGCTCGAACAAGGTCCAGCCCTTCTGGAAAGATGCGGTGGTCATTGCCGTGGGCCTGGTGCTGTACGTCGTGCTGCTGCTTGCCCATCCGATCCTGTTCGGTGTGGCGGTGGTCAACTGATCCCCATGGCCGAGGGATCGGACCGGCGCGCGGTCGTGCTCCTGTCGGGGGGGCTGGATTCGGCCACGGTTCTGGCCGAAGCCGTCGATCGCGGCTTTGTCTGCCACACCCTCGCGGTGGATTACGGTCAGCGGCATCGCGCCGAGCTGGACGCGGCCGCGCGCGTGTCGCGCGAGCTGGGTGCGGTCTCGCACAAGGTGGTCGCGGTCGACCTGCGCGCCATCGGCGGATCGGCCCTGACCGACGAGATCGACGTGCCGACCGAGCTCGGCGAGGGCATTCCGGTGACCTACGTTCCGGCCCGCAACACCCTGATGCTCAGCCTGGCGCTGGGCTATGCCGAGGTGCTCGAGGCCGAAGATCTGTTCATCGGGGTCAACGCCGTGGATTATTCAGGGTATCCGGACTGCCGGCCGGAATTCATTGCCGCGTTTGAGGCGCTGGCCGTGCTGGCGACCCGGGCCGGCGTCGAGGGTGGGGGCCTGCGCGTCCACACGCCCCTGATTGATCTGAAAAAGTCCGAAATCGTGCGGCACGGCACCGATCTGGGCGTGGACTATGCGATGACCGTGTCCTGTTACCAGGCCGATGCCGAGGGGCGCGCCTGCGGCCGCTGTGATTCCTGCCGGCTTCGGCGCCAGGGATTCATCGACGCCGGAATGGCCGATCCAACGCGCTACGTCTGACGCTTGACGGGTGTTCAGGTCGCCCGATGGAGCAATCGATCGGCCAGCTTGTGCAGCCCGGAGGTGTCGCGTTCGACCCGATCCAGCGCGGCACGCGCGCGCGCGTCCAGTTCGTCGATCCGGCGCCGGGCGCCCTCGATGCCGAACAGTTCCGGCCAGTTCGCCTTGCCCAGTGCCTGGTCGGCACCGGCCTGCTTGCCGATGACCTCGGTCTTGCCCTCGACGTCGAGCAGATCGTCGCGAATCTGGAAGGCCAGCCCGATTTCTTCGCCGAACTCGCGCAGCGCCTGGATCTGGGTTGACGGAAGATCGGGCGCCAGCGCGGTCGGCATCATGACCGCGGCGCGAATCAGCGCCCCGGTTTTCATCCGGAACATCGTTTCGACCGTGGCCTGATCGGGCTGTTTGTGTTCCAGCTCCAGGTCGCGCGCCTGGCCACCGGCCATTCCGGAAACCCCGCAGGCGGAAGCCAGCTCGGCGATCATGCCGCAGCCTGCCGGCGACTGGTGATGCAGCCGCCCGTCCTGGGCCAGAACCTGAAAGGCCAGGGCCTGGAGCGCATCTCCGGCCAGAATGGCGGTGGCTTCGTCGTACGCCAGGTGGGTGGTGGGCCTGCCGCGGCGCAAGTCGTCGTCGTCCATGGCCGGCAGGTCGTCATGGACCAGCGAGTAGCAGTGGATCAGTTCGACCGCGCAGGCCGGCGCATCCAGGCGCTCGACCGGCAGGTCCAGGGTCTCACCGCAGGCATAGACCAGCAGCGGACGCAGGCGCTTGCCGCCGTTGAAGACCGCGTAGCGCATGGCCTGGGACAAGCGGCCTTCGGATTCGATGCCGGCGTCGATGCGGCGCTCCAGCTCGTTTTCCACGCGCCGGACCAGGGTCGAAAAAGACATGGTTGGGCCAGTTCCGGGAGACGCCGCTCTAGTCGAACGGCCACAGCCGCTGGAAGAAGCTTTCGCGTTCGTCTTCGTCGAGCAGGTCCTCGAAGTTGTATTCGAGGACGTGGCGCGTATCGGCGGCCAGTTCGGGCAGCTCCAAGCGCCTGAAGGCGCGTTCCATCAACTCCAGCGCGTTGATGTTGGCCGGCGCGCCGGGGAAGTTCTCGATCGTGTAGCGGGCCCGATTCAGGGACGCCACGTAGGCGCCGCGCCGGAAGTAGTATTCGCCAACGCCGACTTCGTACTCGGCCATGATGTTGCGAAGAAAGACCATGCGCTGCCGGGCGTCGGCGACGTAGCGACTTTGCGGATAGCGCTGGATCAACTCGCGGAAATCGGAGAACGCGCGGCGGGCGCTTTGCTGGTCGCGGTCGACGGCCTGATCGGGAAACAGGCGACGCAGAAAGCCCATTGACTGCTCGTAGTGCACCAGTCCTTTCAGATACCAGGCATAGTCCACGTTCGGATGGGTCGGGTAGGTGCGGATGAAACGGTCCAGCGTGGTCAGGGCGCGTTCGGGCTGATTGGCGCGATACATGGCGTAGGCCATGTCGAGCTGGGCCTGTTCGGCATGGCGGCCGAACGGAAAGCGAATGGTGAGATCCCGGTACAGCTCGATGGCGTTGCTGAAGTTGCGTGCATTCAGGGCGCGCTGGGCTTCCGCGTACAGCTCTTCGGCACCGCGTTCGTCTTCCCGGGTCTCGCGGCCGCAGCCGACCATGAGGGCGAGAGTGAAAACCAGGAGGAGGGCCAGCGCAGCGCGCACAGAGCGGTCGGAACGAAATGGATTCTGCATAATGGCGAAGTGGATACGGGTTGTTGCCGAAAATAGACGTGCATGATCGCAGATTGCGCCGTAAAGTGCTGTTAATCGGAGCGCGGGGTGCTCGCCGTGGCTGAGATGGTCGATCAGCGCCTGATCGTGAACGCCGAGCAGGCCGGGCAGCGCCTCGACCAGCTGCTGGCCCATTCCTGGCCGGATTTTTCCCGCAGCCGCCTGGCGGCATGGATTCGATCCGGTGAGGTTCGCCTGAACGGGTGCACGGTCAAGCCCCGCCACCCGGTCCAGGCCGGCGACGAGGTTCATCTTTCCGCCGAGCTCGCCGCACGCAGCGACAGCCCCGAGCCCGAAGCCATCGCGCTCGACGTTCTCCATGAAGACCCGTCCGTGATCATCGTCAACAAGCCGCCGGGGCTGGTGGTCCACCCCGGTTCGGGCAATCCCGACGGCACCCTGGTCAACGCCTTGCTGCACCATGATCCGTCCCTGGCCAACCTGCCGCGGGCCGGCCTGGTCCACCGTCTGGACAAGGACACCAGCGGCTGTCTGGTCGTTGCCCGAACCCCGGGCAGCCACCGCAGGCTGGTCGCGGCCATGAAACAGCGCGAAATCCATCGCCAGTACCTGGCCCTGGTCTGGGGAGACTTGATCGCCGGTGGCCAGGTCGATGCGCCGATCGGGCGCCATCCGGTCGATCGGCGGCGTCAGATCGTGCGCCCGGATGGGCGCCGGGCGGTGACCCATTTCCGGGTCCGGCGTCGATTGCCCGGCGGCACCTTGCTCGAGGTCACCCTGGAGACCGGCCGCACCCACCAGATTCGGGTGCACATGGCCCATTTGCGCCATCCCATCGTCGGTGATCCGGTCTACGGTCGCGGCGGCGCACCGGCCGGCCTGACAAGCGCCCAGCGCGCCGCCTGGCAGGCGTTTCCGCGCCAGGCGCTGCACGCGGCCCGGCTCGAGTTGGCCCATCCCGACAGCGGCCGGAACCTGGTCGCCACGGCACCGACCCCGGACGACTTCGCCGCGCTGATTTCCGTGCTGGATCCGGACCATGCAGCCGATCCGTCCTGACTGGTCGCTGCCGGGGATCCAGGCGATCAGCACGACCCGGGCCGGGGGCGTCAGCGTCGGGCCGTGGGCCAGCCTCAACCTCGGTGCGACCTGCGGTGATGATCCGGTCGCGGTCGCTCGAAATCGCCGGCGCCTGCAGGAACTGCTGCCGGGTCCGCCGCGCTGGCTTCGGCAGGTTCACGGCAAGCGGGTTGTTCATCTCGACGACTGGCATGCCGACGTCGAGGCCGATGCGGCCTGGACCGACCGGCCGGGCCAGGTGGTGGCGATCCAGACGGCGGACTGTCTGCCGGTGGTGCTGGCGGACCGTGAAGCCCGGCTGGTGGCCGCGGCGCACGCCGGCTGGCGCGGTCTGGCGGCCGATGTTCTCGGGCATCTCGTCGCGTCGCTGCCGGCTCCGCCCGATCGGCTGGTCGCCTGGATCGGCCCTGGCATCGGCCCCGAGCGCTACCGGGTTGGCGAAGAGGTGCGTAGCGCGTTCGAGGCGCTGGACGGGGCGCTGGCTCGGGCGTTCGCCGAAAACGACGCCGGGGAGATCCGGGCCGATCTGAAACGGGCTGCCCGAGGCCTGCTGCTGCGGGCCGGCGTCTCGCAGGTGCTCGACTGCGGCTTGTGCACCGCATCGGATGCCGGACGCTTCTTTTCCCATCGCCGCGACGGTCCGTGCGGGCGCATGGCGACGCTGGCCTGGATCGAATGACGCCTTGGCCATCGCGCCCCGTGATTCCGGCGGCGCCGGGAGGGTCGGCAGGGTCTTTTCGGTTAGAATGATTTCCCGGACCCAGACCTTTTAGGAAACTCCGGGCATGACCTCCCTGATCTTCGTTACCGGTGGCGTAGTGTCATCGCTCGGCAAGGGCATTGCGGCGGCCTCGCTGGGCTCGATTCTCGAGGCCCGGGGCTTGCGCGTGACGCTCCTCAAACTCGATCCCTACATCAATGTCGATCCGGGCACGATGAGCCCTTTTCAGCACGGCGAAGTCTTCGTTACCGAAGACGGCGCCGAGACCGACCTGGACCTGGGCCATTACGAGCGCTTCGTGCGAACGCGCATGACCCAGCGCAACAACTTCACCACCGGGCGCATCTACGCCAACGTGATCGCCAAGGAGCGTCGCGGCGACTACCTGGGCTCGACCGTGCAGGTCATCCCGCACATCACCGACGAGATCAAGGATTCGGTCAGCCAGGCCGTGGAAGGCTACGACGTGGCCCTGGTCGAGATCGGCGGCACGGTCGGCGACATCGAGTCGCTCCCGTTCCTCGAGGCGATCCGCCAGCTCGGATCCGAATACGGGCGCCAGGCGATGTTCATTCACCTGACCCTGGTGCCGTACCTGAAAGCGGCCAACGAGATCAAGACCAAGCCGACCCAGCATTCGGTCAAGGAGCTGCGCTCGATCGGCATCCAGCCCGACGTGTTGCTGTGCCGCTGCGAACGCATGATCTCCGACGACGAGCGCCGCAAGATCGCGCTGTTCACCAACGTGCCGGCCGAGGCGGTGATTTCGGCCGTGGACGTGGACAACATCTACAAGATCCCGCTGTTCTACCACCGCCAAGGCCTGGATCGCATCGTGCTCGATCGGCTCGGCATCAAGGCTTCACCGCCCGACCTGTCGGACTGGGAAGACGTGGTCGAACGACGCGCCCGGCCGGAGCACGAGGTCACCATCGCCATGGTCGGCAAGTACGTCGAGCATGCCGATGCCTACAAATCGCTCAACGAAGCCCTGCTGGCCGGTGGCCTGGCCGACCGGGTCGAGGTGCGGATCAAGCCGGTCGAATCGGAAGAAATCGAGGCCAGCGGCGTGGGCATGCTCGAGGGCGTGAATGCGGTGCTGGTCCCCGGCGGTTTCGGCGAGCGTGGATTCGAGGGAAAGATCGCGGCCATTCGGTACGCGCGCGAAAACGGCGTGCCGTATCTCGGCATCTGCCTGGGGCTGCAGACCGCGGTGGTTGAGTTCGCCCGCAACGTGTGCGGACTCGACGAGGCCAGTTCCACCGAAATCGATCTGGAAACCCCGCATCCGGTGATCGGTCTGATCACCGAATGGATGGACGAAAAAGGCCAGCGCGAGCTGCGCGACGAGCAGTCCGAGCTCGGCGGCACGATGCGCCTGGGGGCCCAGCGCTGCTGTCTGGTCAGCGACACCCTGGCGCGCAAGCTGTACGGCCGCGACGAGGTCCTGGAACGCCACCGGCATCGCTACGAATTCAACAACGGCTATCGCGACGTGCTCAGCGAACACGGTCTGAAGCTGTCGGGCTTTTCGTCCGACGGCACGCTGGTCGAGATGGTCGAGCTGCCGGAGCATCCCTGGTTTCTGGGCTGCCAGTTCCACCCGGAGTTCACCTCGACCCCGCGCGAGGGCCACCCGCTGTTTACCGGGTTCATTCGTGCTGCCCTCGCCCGGAGCCAGGGCCGGGCCGGGTCGCGCTCATGAAGCTGTGCGGTTTCGAAGTCGGGCTGGACCGACCGCTGTTCCTGATCGCCGGTCCGGATACGCTGGAGTCCGAGCAGCTGTGCCTGGACGTGGCCGGCCATCTCAAGGAACTGACCGCCGAGCTGGGCGTGCCCTACGTCTTCAAGGGCTCGTTCGACAAGGCCAATCGCACTTCAGTGAAAAGCTACCGCGGCCCGGGATTGGAGAACGGCCTGCGCATCCTGCAGGCCGTCCAGGACCAGATTGGCGTCCCGGTGCTGACCGACGTGCACGAAGACACCCCGATCGACGAGGTCGCGGCGGTCGCCGACCTGCTGCAAACCCCGGCCTTCCTCTGTCGCCAGACCAATTTCATTCAGGCGGTGGCGGCGGCCGGCAAGCCGGTCAACATCAAGAAGGGCCAGTTCCTGTCGCCGTGGGAAATGACCCAGGTGGTGGAAAAAGCGCGCGTGACCGGCAACGAGCAGCTGATGGTGTGCGAACGCGGCTACATGTTCGGCTACAACAATCTGGTCTCGGACATGCGCGGACTGGTGATCCTGCGCGAGACCGGCTGCCCGGTGGTGTTCGACGCCACCCACTCGGTCCAGCTCCCCGGCGGGCAGGGCGAATCGTCGGGCGGGGCGCGCGAATTCATCCCCGTGCTGGCCCGAGCGGCCGTGGCGGTAGGCATCGCCGGGGTGTTCTGCGAAACCCATCCCGACCCGGACCGTGCCCTGTGCGACGGCCCCAACTCCATGCGTCTGGCCGACATGCGCGAGATGCTGGAGACCCTGGTGGCGCTTGATGCGGTTGTCAAGGAACGAAGGGTTCAGGTTTCAGGGTTCAGGGTTCAGGAAAACCCGGATCGCAGCCCGCCCTGAACCCTGAACCCTAAAAACCACCCAAATCACTGGAAACCGAAGATGAAGATCAAACACATTCGCGCCCTGGAAATCCTGGATTCGCGCGGCAATCCGACCCTGGAGGCCGAGGTGGTGCTCGACGACGGCAGCATGGGCCGAGCGGCGGTGCCCTCGGGCGCATCGACCGGGGCGCGCGAAGCGGTGGAACTGCGCGACGGCGATGCCAGGCGCTACCTGGGCAAGGGCGTGACCCGCGCCGTGGCCCGGGTCAACGGTGACATTGCCGCCGCCCTGACCGGCATGCCGGCGGAGGACCAGGCGGCGCTGGACCGGCGCCTGATCGAACTCGACGGCAGCGACAACAAGTCCGCGTTCGGCGCCAACGCGCTGCTCGGGGTATCGCTGGCGGCCGCCCACGCGGTTGCGAAGGCCCGCGGGCAATGGCTGTACGAATACCTGCTGGCCAGCGGCGGGCAGTCGCCCAGCCTGCCGGTGCCGATGATGAATATCGTCAACGGCGGCGCTCACGCCGACAACCGCGTCGATATCCAGGAGTTCATGATCATGCCGATCGGCGTGGCCGATTTCCCCGCTGCCCTGCAGGCCGGAACCGAAATCTTTCACGCCCTCAAGGCGATCCTGCGCGAGCGTGGCCTGAGTACCGCGGTTGGCGACGAGGGCGGCTTTGCCCCCGATCTGGAATCGAACGAGGCCGCGCTTTCGCTGCTGATGACCGCGATCGAGCAGGCCGGCTACCGCGCCGGCAAGGAAATCGCCCTGGCCCTGGACGTGGCCTCCAGCGAGTTTTTCAGCGCTGGCCGCTATCACCTGGCCTCCGAAGACCGCTCGTTCGACAGCGCCGGGTTCGTCGACTACCTGGCCGGCCTGGTCGACCGTTACCCGATCGTGTCCATCGAAGACGGCCTGGACGAGAACGACTGGGACGGATGGAAGCAGTTGACGCAGCGCCTCGGCGACCGGGTCCAGCTGGTCGGTGACGACCTGTTCGTGACCAACACGGCCATCCTCGAGCGCGGCATCGACCAGGGGGTCGCCAACGCCATCCTGGTCAAACCCAATCAGATCGGGACCCTGACCGAGACCCTGGAGGCCATCGCCATGGCCCGGCAGGCCGATTACGCCACCATCATCTCGCATCGCTCCGGCGAGACCGAGGATGTGACCATTGCCGACCTGGCCGTCGCGACCGGTGCCGGTCAGATCAAGACCGGTTCGCTGTGCCGCTCCGACCGGGTGGCCAAGTACAACCAGCTGCTGCGCATTCACGCCCGCCTCGGGGCCCAGGCGCACTACGCCGGCTCCGCCGCGCTCGCCCCCATTCGAAGGAGCTGACCCGAGATGTCCTTGCACACCCCGCTGTACCCGGCCCATGTCGATGCCGGCGGCAAGCTGGTCGAGTTTGCCGGCTGGTCATTGCCCATCCACTACGGCTCGCAGATGGACGAGCACCACGCCGTCCGCCGCGCAGCCGGCATGTTCGATGTTTCGCACATGACCGTGGTCGATTTGCGCGGGGATGCGGTCGAGGCCTACCTGCGGCACCTGCTGGCCAACGACGTGGCTCGGATCGGCGACGGCCAGGCGCTGTACGGCTGCATGCTCAACGAACAAGGCGGCGTGATCGACGATCTGATCACCTACCGTCTGGATTCAGGTTTCTATCGAACCGTGGTCAACGCGGCCACTCGACAGACCGATCTGGACTGGATGCAGCGCCAGGCCGAGGGCTTTGCGGTGCGCATCAGCGAGCGCGAGGACCTGGCCATGATCGCCGTGCAGGGGCCGCGCGCGCGCGAGCTGGTCGGCGAGGTTCTGGAGACGCAGGCGCTGGCCGGGATCAAGCCGTTCCGGGCGGCCGTCCACGGTGATTTCTTCGTCGCCCGGACCGGCTATACCGGCGAGGACGGTTTCGAGGTGCTGCTGCCGGCTTCCCGGGCGGTGGACTTCTGGAACGCGCTGCTGGCGGCCGGGGTCGCTCCGTGCGGGCTGGGCGCGCGCGACTCGCTGCGCCTTGAGGCCGGTCTGAACCTGTACGGGCAGGACATGGACACGAGCACCACGCCGCTGGTCTCCAACCTGGCCTGGACCGTGTCGTTCGATGCGCCCGAGCGCGCGTTCATCGGCCGTGCCGCACTCGAAGCCCAGCGCGCTGCCGGCGTGCCGGAGCGTCTGGTCGGCCTGGTTCTGGGCCGCGGCGCCATTCCGCGCAGCGGCGCCCCGGTGCACACACCCGAAGGACCGGGCCGGGTCACCAGCGGCAGCTTCGCCCCGACCCTCGGATGCCCGATCGCGCTGGCCCGCATCCCGACCGGCGCAGCGAGCGAGGTCGACGTCGAACTGCGCGGCAAGCGCCTGCCGGCCCGCGTCGTCAAGCCGCCGTTCGTGCGCAAGGGGGAGGTTGCGGTGTAGGGACCAGGGACCAGGGACCGGGGACCAGGGACCAGGGATCAGGGATCAGGGATCAGGGATCAGGGATCAGGGATCAGGGATCAGGGATCAGGGATCAGGGATCAGGGATCAGGGATCAGGGATCAGGGACTAGGGACT
>PWJA01000231.1 GCA_003560975.1 Gammaproteobacteria bacterium | reverse complement strand
TCGCGCCGGCTGGCCACGATTTCCAGCTGTCCCGGTGATTTCAACAAGCCGGCCATCGATCAGGAAACGGGTTGCTACTTCGAACTGACGGGGCTCAGCGGCTCTGTTCGGTGGGGCGGCACGAATTCCGGTCGCACATGCCAGCTGGAGGCGAACCGCACCTATTATCTGAACATCATTGCGTCGGATTCCCCGGTTGGGACACCTCCGGATCAGCTGCAGCCGGCCGCGACCTGCGTCGACAATTCAAACAATTATCGATGCGGCGCGGTCTATGGCCCGGCCGTGGATCAACGATGAAATTGGCTTTCAAGTCCGCGGGGACAGCAATGGGTTGGAAACAAGCAATCTCTCGGCTCTGGCTTGTCGGTCTTCTGGCCGCCAGTTTCGGAACTTGGGCTGACGCGAACGCCGATAGCGAGGAGCGACGCCTGTGCCTGGGCTTCGAGTCGGAACCGATCGTTCGGCTTGGAGAGTACCTGGTCACCCAGGCAGACGTGGACGCCTTCCTCGTGGCAAGGGTGCCCGAGGAGGACCGGGCGGCCGTCTTGATGTCTCCCGATCGAATCGGCCAACTGCTGCAGAATCTGCTGTTGAGACAGGGCTTGAGTGATCGTGCGCGCAGGGAGGGCCTGTTTGACCAACCTCTGGTTCAGGCTCAGCTCATCCAGGCGGTGGACCACGCGCTCGGCCGCATCTACCAGGAACATTTTCAGGCCGAAATCGAGTTGGACAGTTACGAGGACGTGGCGCGCGAAATCTACATGACTCGGACGCGTCAGTTTGCCGGTGCCCCGACCGTGGACTTCAGACACTTGTTGATCGGCGTGGAGGGCCTTCGAAGCGAAACCGAGGCGATGAAGCTGATCCTGGAACTGCACGAGAGGGTTTCGGCCGGTGAGCCGATCGAGGAACTGGCTGTCGAATACAGCGAGGACCCCTCGGTCGCGGAAAATGGCGGTCTTTTTCGGGATGTTCCGGTGACCAACCTGGTTTCGCAGGTACGAGCGGTCGTATCCGAAACACCGGCCGGCGAGCTGGCCGACCCCGTCCGGTCCAGTTTCGGCTGGCACCTGGTCGTGCCCGTGGCTCATCATGACCCAGAGCCGGTGCCGTGGGAAGAAGCGCGTGATCAAGCGCTGGAAATGGCCCGCAATCAGCATCGAAGCGCTGCTGTGGAACGGCTGCTTCGTGATCTTCAGGATGCGCCGCCTGAATTTGCTGCCGGCAGCATCGAGCAGCTTCTCAGACGCTATGGCCTCAGCGGCGAGGATGCGCCAAGCATCCAGTCCCTGATCGACGAGATGGACGATGCCTGAACGCCCGGATGAGGGATTTTCCTCCTGTATCCTTGCTGAGCTGACTTTGCTGATGTAGCCGCTGATCGCTGTTGCACGGCTGGAGCGCATCGGAATTGGGTCAGTATCGAAAGCCGTGTCATGGGGGCGAGGGCAGTCTGCAGGCAGCCGCCCTGGCAAATTATTCAAGCCAGGTCTAGACGTGAAAAGAACCTTTCAACGCCGGCGGTATCCGTGCAACGCTTGAAAACTTCAGCCTGCCGGCCAAGGCCCGCTGTGTCGTCGCAGAACGTTGCGCTTTTCATCGACCTGACCGCGCGCGAGTTGCGCACCCGGGTTCTTTCCGTGGGAGCCGGCTGGTTCTGGCTGTTCGCCACCCCGATCCTGTTGCTGCTGGTCTACAACTTCGTCTTCGGGGTCATCTTTCAGGCCCGCGCTCCGGACCTGGATGTTCCGTTCGTGGCCTGGCTGGCGGTCGCTTTGTGGCCCTGGCTGGCGTTCTCCGATGGCGTGCTCAAGGGTTCGGAAGCGATCAAGAAAAACGCGGAGCTGATCGCCAAGGTGGCCGTGCCGCGCGCGCTGTTGACGATTTCCACCCAGACGGCTTCGTTTTTGCTGCAGCTGGTCGGCTACCTCGTGGTACTGCTCGCGCTGGCGGTCCTGGGCGTGGAATTGACCCTCGTCGGCATCCCCTATGTCTTGCTGGTGCTTGCGACCTTGTATCTGCTCTCCCTGGGGCTGGCCCTGCTGGCTTCCGCGGTGCAGGTGTTTGTTCGCGACCTCGAGCAACTCCTGCCGACCCTGATGATGTTCTGGTTTTTTCTCACCCCGATCCTGTACGCGCCGGAGCTGCTGCCGGAAGACATGCGAGTCTGGCTGCATCTCAATCCCATGGCCTGGTGGATGGAGGAAATTCGCAGCGCGCTGTTTCATGGAAAGATGCTTCCCGACCTGAATTTTCTGCCGCTGCTGGCTGGAGCGCTGCTGATGGTTTGGGTGGGCAAGCGGATCTTCGATCGTCTCAGCCCCCATTTCGAGGATTTCCTGTGAGCGACGTCTTGCTCGAGCTGAAGGGGGTGGGCAAGTCCTACCCGCCCACGGTGCAGTCGTCGAAGCGCCTGCGGGCGTTCTGGCAGATCCTCACCCGGGGCCGAAGCGAGGAGGGCACCAGCGTCCTGCGCGACATCGGATTCCAGGTTCGTCGCGGCCAGTCGCTGGGCATCATCGGCGCCAACGGGGCCGGAAAGTCGACGCTGCTGAAGGTCATTACCGGGGTTCTGGCTCCGACCAGCGGCACGATCACCCGGACCGGCAGCCAGGCGGCGCTGCTGGAGCTTGGGGCCGGCTTCGATTCGGAATACACCGGGCTTGAAAATCTGCGGATGAACGCCGCATTCCTGGGCCTGAGCCGAAAAGAGGTCGACGACAAACTCGACGACATTCTGGCGTTCGCCGACATCGGGCAGTTCATCCACGAGCCGGTCAAGCACTACTCCTCGGGAATGGTCGTGCGCCTGGGTTTTGCCGTCGTCGCCTCGGTCACGCCCGATTTGCTGATCACCGACGAGGTCCTGGCCGTCGGCGACGAGTCGTTCCAGAAAAAGTGCATTCGCTGGATCGAAGGCTACGTGGAGCAGGGCGGCACCTTGCTGATGGTGTCGCACAACATGTACCAGGTGCAGAAACTCTGCGCCCACGCCATGTGGCTGGAGGGCGGCCGGGCGCGCGCCATGGGGGATGTCTTCGACGTAACCCAGCGCTACCTGGCCTGGCACGAACGGCGCGACGCCGAGGACGTGGCGTCGCGCCAGAATCGGCCTTCCGGCTCGATCTGCACCGTCGAATCCGTGACCCTGCCGGACGAGGAGGAAGGCGAGCTGCGCCTGGCCATGGGCGCGTCGCTGCGCGTGCGGGTGACCGCCCGCTCGCCCGACGAGCGGGCGCCGGTCGTTCTGGTCGGTCTCATCCGCGCCGACGGCACGCCGGTCTACGGGGTGGCCAGTGATCACGACCAGATCGAGCTCACCCCCGGCCCCGACGGCCGAGTGGAGCTGGAGATCCGCTTTCCCGAACTCAATCTGCTGCCCGGAGGCTATGCCGCGCGTGCCCACACCCTCGATCCGGAGGGCCTGCGCATCCACGACACCCGGGAGGTCGCGTTCACCGTGACCGGGCGCAGCCGGGAGCTGGGCATGGTGCGGCTGGACCATCGCTGGAACGTCCTGTGACGGCAGTCGTTGTCCCGGTCTTCAATGCCCCGGACGAAACGGCCGATTGTCTGGCCGCGCTCGAGGCCACGCTGGCCGCCAGCGAGGTCCCGGTCATCGTGATCGATGATGCTTCGGACGATCCGGCCGTGGCCGAGTTGTTCAGCGCGTTGCCCGCCGAATGGGTTCGCGTCCGCAACCGCGAAAACCTGGGCTTTGTCGCCACCGCCAACCTGGGGCTGGCCCTGGCAAGTCGGGCCGACGTGGTTCTGCTCAACTCCGACACCCGGGTCACCCCGGGCTGGCTGGAGGCGATCCTGGAGTGTGCCGCAAGCGATGCATCCATCGCCTCAATCACCCCCTTGACCAATCACGGCGAGATCGCCTCCATCCCGGCGTTCTGTCGGCCCAATCCCTGGCCGGAGCAGCCGGAACTCTGGGCCCGCGCCTGCGCCGATTCGGGCCCGCCGCTGTACCCGCAGGTGCCCACGGCGGTGGGGTTTTGCATGTTCCTGCGGCGCGCGTGCATCGACCAGGTCGGCGCCTTCGACGAGATCGCTTTCGGTCGTGGCTACGGCGAGGAAAATGACTGGTGCTGCCGGGCCAGCGCGGCCGGCTGGCGGCATGTGCTGTGCGATACGGCGTTCGTCGCCCATCGGGGCGGGGCCAGCTTCGGTCCGCTGGGCCTCAAACCCGGGGGCCAGGCCATGGAGACCCTGCTGGGTCGCCACCCAGACTACATGGATCAGGTTCGCGCCTTCATCGAGGCCGATCCGATGGCCGAGCGCCGGGCACGCATCGTCGCCGCCTTCGACGATCTCCACCGCCGGTGGGAACCGCGTCCGGCCGATTGATACACTGCACGGCAGGAACGCCTGGCCCAGCCACCATGACCGAAACGACCCCCCTGGAATTTACCGGCGAGCGCTTTACGCCCGAGTGCGTGCGCGAAATGGCCTATGAACATTGGCATCGCTACGCCTGGGCGGCTCGCCTGGTCGCCGACCGCGTCGTTGTGGACGCCGCTTGCGGCGAAGGCTACGGGTCCGAGCTTCTCAGCCGCTCGGCCCGGCGGGTCACCGGCATCGATATCGACGCGCGCAGCATCGAGCACGCCCGCCGCCGCTACGCGTCCGAGCGGCTGGAGTTCGAGTGCGCGAGCTGTCTGGATCTGCCCGTGGCGGATCACAGCGCGGACGTGGTGGTGTCGTTCGAGACCCTGGAGCACCTGGCCGAACATGATGCGCTGATGGGCGAGTTTCGGCGCGTGCTCAAGCCCGACGGCTTCCTGCTGATCTCGTCGCCGGACCGCAAGGCCTACAGCGATGAGACCGGCTACGCCAATCCCTTTCATGTCAGGGAGCTGTACCGCCGGGAATTCGAGCGCCTCCTCGACGGCCATTTCCCGGCCTGGAAGCTGTTGGGTCAGAAGCTGATGTTCGTCTCCGCGCTCTGGGCCCTGGATGGGCAGGGCCGGGTGCAGTGGCTCAGCGACGACGCGGAACCGCCCGCTTCGGAGCAGCAACCGGTCTGGCCGCCGCTGTACTTCATCGCCGCGGCAGCAGCCACTGAATCCGCGTTGCCGGATTTGCCCGGCGTGTCCCTGTACGGAGATCGGGCCGAATCGGTCTACGGGCACTACAACGACGAGGTCGGCAAGCACATTCGGGCCGGCGAACTCCTGGCCGAGCGCGAGGCCGAGATCGCGGACCTTCGGCGGCGCCTGGCCCGGCCCTGGTGGCGGCGCTGGTTTGCCCGCGCGTGAACCGTCCGGCCCTGCCGGTGGCCAAGCGGCCGATCGACCGCGTCACCGCGGTCATCGTCAACTACAACTCGGGCCCCTGGCTGCTGCGCTGTGTTCGAGCGCTGCGCGGCAACTCCGCGGCCCTGCCGGCCGTGGAGGTGATCGACAACGATTCCGAGGACGGCAGCAGCGAGCGCGTTGCCGATCTGCCGGGCCTGCGCGTTCGCCGCGCGCCGCGCAACCTGGGTTTTGCCCGGGGCGTCAATACCGCGGCCCGCTCCGTTCAGACCGAGTTCCTGCTCGTCATCAATCCCGACTGCCTGCTCGTGCCCGAAGCCCTGCTCGCGCTGATTGCCGACCTCGACGCGCATCCCCGGGCCGGCCTGGTGTCCGGGCGCGTCTTTGACATGAGCGGCAACGAACAGCGCGGCAGCCGGCGGCGCCTGCCGACCCGCCGGCGCCTGCTCGAAGAACTCCTGCCCTGGCGGCGCCGAGCGGGCGTGGACCTGACCCATCTCCCTGCGCCGGACGGACCCGACGAGGTCGAGGCGGTATCCGGCGCCTGCATGCTCCTGCGTCGCCGGGCGTTCCTCGAGGTCGGCGGTCTGGACAAGCACTATCCGATGCATTTCGAAGACCTGGATCTGATGGCTCGACTGTCCGCCGCCGGCTGGACGATTCGCCTGTTGCCCGATGTCGTGGTCTCGCACGCCGGGGGCGTGTCGTCGCGCAGTCGGCCGGTGCGGGTGATGTGGAACAAGCATCGCGGCCTGTGGCGCTACCTGAACCAGCACCCGGAGCTGCCGTGGCCGTGGTGGAGCCGAGCCCTGTGGTGGCTGACGATTCACGCCCACGCAGCGGTGATGATCCCGGTGACGTTGTGGCGCCGTCGCTGACCGGCGATCCGGCGGTCCTGGTGCTGGGCGCGAGCACCGCCAGCGGCCGGGAGTTCCTGAGTCAGGCCGCCGAATCGGGGCTGCAGGCGCTGGCCGTTTCCCGACGCCAGCCGACCCGGAGCCTGCCCGGGATCACCTGGCTGCAGCATGATCTGTCCGAAGGTCCGGCGCCGGTCATGGCCGGGGTGCTGGTGAGTTTCGGTCCGGTGGGCCTGGCCCTGCGCCAGATGACCGCCTCGCACAGCATCGGGCGCGTGGTCGCGATCAGTTCGGCCAGTACCGTGTTCAAGGCAGATTCGCCGGACGCCCTGGAGCGCTCCGCGATGGTCCGAATCGCTGCAGAGGAGAGCCGGCTGGCCGCTCAGTGCGCGGCCCGGGGTGCGGGGCTGACCCTGTTCAAGACCACCATGATCTACGGTGGCGGAAGCGACGCCAACGTCGCCCGGCTGGCTGACCTCAGCGCGCGTCTGCCCTTTGTTCCGGTCGCGGGCCGCGGTCTGCGCCAGCCCGTACACGCCCACGATCTGGCCGAGCTTGCCCTGCGGGTGCTGGCCATGGACGAGCGCAGTTTCGGCACCTGGCTGCTGGGCGGCGGTGAGACCCTGGACTATCCGGCCCTGCTGCGCCGCGTAGCGTCGGCCCAGGGCCGCGCGGCGCGCATCATCCGCTTGCCGTGCGCCGTCCTCAAGCTCGCTTTGGCGCTGGCCCACGCGTCGGGCCGGCTGGGTGACGTGCGCCCGGTCATGCTCGAGCGCCAGGCGGTGGACCTGGTCGTGGACGACCAGCCGGCGCGCGCGCGGCTGGGCTGGAACCCGCGGCCGTTCCGGCCGGACGGGGCAGCGCTTCGGTCCTGAGCCGTTCCTATTCCTTGAGTTTCTTGTACTTCAGTCGATGCGGACCGGCCTGGTCGCCGCGGCGCCGCTTCTCGTCTTTTTCGTAGTCGGAGAAATTGCCCTCGAACCACTCGACGTGCGAGTTGCCCTCGAAGGCGAGGACGTGGGTGGCGACCCGGTCCAGAAACCAGCGGTCGTGCGAGATCACCAGGACGCAGCCCGGAAAGGCCAGGAGCCCCTCTTCGAGCGCACGCAGGGTCTCGACGTCGAGGTCGTTGGTCGGCTCGTCGAGCATGAGCACGTTGCCGCCGCTTTTGAGCACCTTGGCCAGGTGGACCCGGTTGCGCTCGCCGCCGGAGAGCTGCCCAACCCGCTTTTGCTGATCCGAGCCCTTGAAGTTGAATCGGCTGGCGTAGGCCCGGGCCGGGATGCGGTAGTTGCCGACCACGATTTCTTCGGCGCCGTTGGAGATTTCGTCCCAGACCTGGGCGTCATCGTTGAGGCTGTCGCGACGCTGGTCCACGTAGGCCAGCTGTACGGTCTCGCCGACGTGAATCCGGCCGCGATCCGGCGTCTCCTGCCCGGCGATCATCCGGAACAGGGTCGTCTTGCCGGCGCCGTTTCCGCCGATGATGCCGACGATGGCGCCCGGCGGAATCTTGAAGCTCAGATCGTCGATCAGCAGGCGATCGCCATAGCCCTTGGAGACCCCGTCGAACTCGATGACCTGGTCGCCGAGCCTGGGGCCGGGCGGAACGTAGATCTGGCGGGTCTCGTTGCGGGTCTGGAACTCTTTGGAGTTGAGCTCTTCGAACTGCCGGAGGCGGGCCTTGCTCTTGGCCTGGCGGCCCTTCGGATTGGTCCGGACCCATTCAAGTTCGGACCTGATCGTTTTCTGGCGAGCGGCCTCCTGTTTTTCCTCCACGGCCAGACGCGCCTCCTTCTGTTCCAGCCAGGACGAGTAGTTGCCCTCGAACGGGATGCCGTGGCCGCGATCCATTTCCAGGATCCAGCCGGCGACGTTGTCGAGGAAGTAGCGGTCATGGGTCACGGCCATGACCGTGCCCGGGAACTGGTCCAGGAACCGCTCCAGCCAGGCCACCGACTCGGCGTCGAGATGGTTGGTCGGCTCGTCGAGCAGCAGCATGTCGGGCTTGGACAACAGCAGGCGGCACAGCGCAACGCGCCGTCGTTCCCCGCCCGACAGCGTGCTGATCTCGGCCTCCCAGGCCGGCAGGCGCAGGGCGTCGGCGGCCACTTCCAGGGTCCGGTCCAGTTCCCAGCCGCCGGCGGC
>PWJA01000137.1 GCA_003560975.1 Gammaproteobacteria bacterium | reverse complement strand
CATCTGCTCAAGTTCCTGCGCCAGATGCGCTGTGAAAAGCTGTACCTGGTCGGCGACATCGTCGACTTCTGGTCGCTCAAGAAACGCCGCTTCTGGCCGCAGGACCACAACAACGTGGTGCGCTCCATCCTCGGCAAGGCCAAGCACGGTACCGAGGTCTATTTCATTCCCGGCAATCACGACGAGGCCATGCGCGGCTATGAGGGCATGACGCTGGGCAATGTTGAGGTCCGAAACCAGGTCGTTCACGAAACGGCCGATGGCCGGCGCTTCCTGGTCATGCACGGGGATCAGTTCGACGCCGCGGTTTTGAATTCGCGCTGGCTGGGCAAGCTGGGTGCGGGCCTGTACGACACCCTGCTGCGCGCCAACGGGCTGGTCAACCGGGTGCGAGCGCGCTTTGGCCTGGATTACTGGTCACTGGCGGCCTTCCTGAAGCACCGGGTCAAGAACGCGGTCAAGTACATCAGCAAGTTCGAGCAGGCGGTGGCCCGGGAAGCGCGGCGTCAGCAGGTGGACGGCCTGATCTGCGGGCACATCCATCGCCCCGAGATTGCCGAGATCAACGGCGTCAATTACCTCAACTGCGGTGACTGGGTGGAAAGCTGCACGGCGCTGCTGGAGCACCACGACGGCAGCATCGAGCTGATCCACTGCGCCGACCACAGCGCCGTGCTGAAGACCCTGCCGCCCCTGATCAACCGCGAGGCGGCCTGAAGTCAGGCTCCCTGAAGTCAGGCTCCGGTCAGCCCCGGGTCAGGCGCTGCATGGCCGCAGCCAGCAGCCTGCCGGGGCTGGCGCCCTTGCCCTGGGACGGTTTGCTGCGAATCCAGGCGAGCACGGTTTCCCACTCCTCCCAGTCCTGCCAGGCCAGGTAGGGCGGAAGGTCGGCGACGGCCAGGCCCTTCTCGAAGGAGCGCACGTAGTTCATGGAATCGCGCAGCTGGCCGACCACCGGAACGCGAAAGCCGTCGAGAAAGCCGGTCAACTCGCGGTAGACGATGGTGTGCGGCCGGACCCGGTTGGCGATCAGGCCCACCGCCGTGTCGCGATTGCGAACCGCCCGGATCTCCTGCAGGTGGCTCAGGAACCGCCAGGCCGCGCGCATGTCGACCGGCGAGGGCAGGACCGGCACGAGCACGGTCTGGGCGCGCTTGATGATTTGTTCGAGCTCGTTGCCGGCCAGGCCGGCCGGGGTATCGATGATCAGGGTGTCGACGCCGTCCGGCGCCCGGGCACTCGTTCCGGAAGCGATGCCCTCCAGGGCCGGGTAGTCTTCGGGCCGGTGGCTGAGCCAGTCGCTGGTCGATTGCTGGGGATCCATGTCGGCCAGGGCGACGGCGTGGCCTTCCCAGGCCAGGGCCGAGGCCAGACTGGTGGCGATGGTGGTCTTGCCGCAGCCACCTTTCGCGTTGAGTACGGCAATGGTGCGCATAACGTCGATTCCTCCCGGCGGGCTCCTCGCAGGCGGCTAGCGCTGACGCGGATCGGGCAGTCCGGCGTGCAGCAGCCAGGCCTTGCGTTCCTGATCATACCGCCAGATTTCGCGGTAGTCGACCACGCGTTCGCGGGCGCTGTGGACGTGGTACAGGCGCAGTCGAACCTGGCGTTCCAGACCCTCGCCGTCCGGGTCGGCCAGAATCTGGCGCACCCGGTATTCGGTGACCCGGAACTGGTGCAGGCGGTCGACGTCGAGCGGCGTGACCGGGTTGGCCTGCAGGTAGTCCGGATGGATGAAGTCGACCAGGGCATCGAACTGGCTCCAGCGCACCAGGCTTTCCCAGGTGTCCAGCGTTTCCGTGCCCGATCGCTGGACCTGGTTGCCGCCGCAAGCGGCCAGGGCCAGCCCGGCGAGGAACACGACAAGCATACGTGAGAGGTTCGGTTGCATCCGTTGGTCAGCTCCCTTCCTGATTCGGCGTCAGGGCAGCATAGCGGGCTTCCAGGGTGGCCGCCACGCCGCCCTCGGTCTCGATTCGAACGGCCAGATCCAGCCGGCCCTTGCCCTCGCCTCGGGTGGCGGTCAGAAACGACTCCAGGGCCTCATCCGCCGGCCAGTCGCAGCAGGCGCTGTAGGCCGATCGAACCGGGGCGGTGAAGCGCAGCTGGCAGCGGCCGATGACCAGCTCCGCGGCCAGCCCATGCCGTCTGAGCGCCAGTCGCGGCAGCGACCAGCCGGCCAGGATCATGGCGCTGGCCAGGGCGCCGCCAAATCCCGTGCCCTTGTCGTTGATGCTGGGTGGCAGCGGAAAATCCAGCCGAATGCCGGTTTCGTCGAGCCGGTTGACGCGCAGATCCATGAATCCGGCCAGGGCGATCCGGTCGCGCAGAGTGGATTCCAGCCAATCGCGCTCTGTGGCGAAGACGGTTTCGGGTTCGGGCTGCATGTGCCCATCTTAGCGCGGTCGTTGGTGCAGCGCAGCGTACAATGCTGCGGTGTCCGCCCGAAACGACCCGGCCCGTCTGCCGTTCATCGCCCGCACCCTGATGCCGCGCGAGGTGTCGGCCAACGCGACCATGGCCGTGGCCCTGGGCGCGCTGGAAGGCGGTCTGGTCGGCGTGATCGTCAAAACGCAGTTCGACGGCGTCGCCGATCCGGTCTGGGTCAATCTGGCCGTCGCCCTGGTCGCCGGGGCCCCGGCCTTTGCCAATATCGTCTCCTTGTGGATATCGGGCCTGGCCGAGGGTCGCGACCGCACCGCCTGGGTATCGGCCTGCAAGGCCCTGACCGCGGTTTTCCTGTTCGTCATGGCGCTAGCCCCGGTGTCTGCCACAGGCCTGGTGGTGATCACCGTCGCCATGCTCGCCAGCCGGTTGAGCTGGGCCGGCGTGATCACCCTGCGCGCCGCGATCTGGCGGGCCAATTTTCCGCGTCATGTCCGCGGCCGGATTACCGGACGGATTACCGTGATCTACTCGGTGATCATCGCGCTCACCGCCGCGTTCATCGGCATGCTGATCTCGGTCTGGCCGGAAGCCTGGCGCGTGCTTTTCCCGCTCGCCGGCCTGCTCGGACTTGTTGCGGCCCGGCGCTATCGGCGGGTCCGGATTCGGCGCGGCGGACGCCTGCGTCGCCAGGAGCTCAGTCAGCGCGCCAGCCGGCGCGGCGGCCAGCTCCGCGCCGGCTGGCAGATCCTGGCCAGCGACCGCTGGTATCGGCGCTACATGCTGACCATGTTCGTTTTCGGCAGCGGCAATCTCATGGTCATCGCCCTGCTCGTCATTCTGCTCACCGACCAGTTTGGCTTCAGCCGCTTCAACCAGGTCATGATCACCACCACCTTGCCGCTGTTGACGCTGGCGGTGTTCACCCCGATCTGGGCGCGCCGGCTCGACGCGGTGCACATTCTGGACTACCGCGCGCGCCAGGCATGGGCGTTCGTCCTGGCCCTGGCGCTGTTCACGATTGCCGCGGGTGCCGGCTGGAGCTGGCTGTTCTGGATCGGCTCGCTGGCCCTGGGCGCGGCGTTTGCCGGCGGCAAGCTGGGCTGGAACCTGGGCCACAACGATTTCGCCAGCGACGACCAGTCGACGCTGTACATGGGCATCCACGTGACCCTGACCGGTATTCGCGGCCTCCTGGCGCCGCTGGCCGGGGTGTTCGTGTACCAGGCCCTGGAAGCCTGGGGTGCCGGAATGGGGCGCTGGGTGCTGCTGTTTCCGTTCACCCTGACCCTGGGTGGAGCGGTGACGTTCGTCATCCTGGCTCGCCTGCGCCGGCAGCAGCAGACCGCTGGCCCTGCCTCCTGACTTTATGTTCATCCGTTTGAGAATCCGCCAATGAAACCGAACCTGCCGCTTGCAATTCAGCGATGGTGTGCGGGCATCCTCGTGCTCGCATGCCTGCTCTGGACGCCGCCGATTTTCGCCGAGCCGATCGGGGCGCTGGCCGAGCGCGAAATGCGCACGCTGGCGGTCGAGTTTCCGGGTCGCATGGCTGGAACGGACCAGGAGCGATCGGCCGCCGCCCATCTTGCGGCCCGTCTGACCGAGTTTGGCTACCAGCCTGAGCTGGAGCCGTTTCCGGCCCGCTACAGTTTTCATCCCATGGGCGCAAGCCAGGCGCGGGAGCACGAAGCGGTCTCCCGCAACGTGGTCGCCGAGCGTCCGGGCCGTTCCGGCCGGATCATCATCGTCGGGGCGCATTACGACACCGCCGTGGCGCGGAGCCCGGCCCAGGCGGCGGCGGGGATCGGAGGGCCCGAGCTGCAGGGCGTCGACGACAATGCCTCCGGAGTCGGGGTGGTGCTGGAACTGGCCGCACGAGTGGCGAAAAAAAGCCCCGAGCACACGATCCGCTTCATTGCCTTCGGCGCCGAGGAAACCGGTCTGCTCGGAGCCCGCCATACGGTGAGCGCGATGTCGGCGGAAGAGCGTGAGCGGGTGCTGCTGATGATCAACATCGACAGCATTCTGACCGGCGACCGCCTGTACGTTCATGCCGGGCCCGCGACGTATGCGGCCGATGCCGGGCACGGCGGCGCGCGCGATCGGGTGCTGGCCCTTGCAGCCGATCTCGGCATGGTCGTGGCCACGAATCCCGGTCTCAACCCCGACTACCCGGCCGGGACCGGCTGCTGTTCGGATCACATGGCCTTTGACGAGGCCGGCATTCCGGTGATCAGCATGGAAGCCACCAACTGGCGCCTGGGCGACCTCGACGGCTACCAGCAGACCGAGGTCAGCGAAGCGTTTCCGGCCGGCGATACCTGGCACCAGGCAAAGCTGGACAGAATCGAGCATCTCGAAGCGCATCTGCCCGGCGAGCGGCTGAGCGAGCGGCCAGCCGAGGTGGTCCGGCTGCTGCTGGCTTTCCTGGGCGAGATTGCGGGCGTGGCCCACTAGACGTCACGGATATCGGGCACCGGTTCCCTGCCTGTCTGTACGAAGGCGGCTTGTTGGCCGCCATTTTTGGGGTTATAGTGCAATGCACAAATCATAGGTGCCTGTGCCATGGCTTCATCCCGCCGCGAACCCGTTCAGATTGATCTGGCCCTGCAGGGTGGGGGTTCCCATGGCGCGTTTACCTGGGGCGTGCTGGACCGCCTGCTCGAGGAGGAGTGGCTGATCATCGAGGGGATCTCGGGCACTTCGGCCGGGGCGATGAACGCCGCCGTTTTGGCCTGTGGTCTGGCCCGAGGTGACCGGGACGAAGCGCGTCGCCTGCTTGGCGAGTTCTGGCGCCGGGTCTCGGCGGCGGCCCGTTTCAGCCCGTTCAAGCGCGGTCCGCTTGATCGTCTGCTGGGGCAATGGACGCTGGACCACACCCCGGCCTACGTGATGATGGACCTGACCGCGCGCCTGATTTCGCCCTATACCCTGGGCGGCCTGGCCGGCAATCCCCTGCGCGACATCCTGTGCGATCTGATCGACTTTGACTGCCTGGCGCAAGGACCGATCAAGCTGTTCATGACCGCCACCAACGTCCAGACCGGGCGCGGCCGCGTATTTCGCCGAGACGAGATTTCGGCCGATGTGCTGCTGGCCTCGGCCTGTCTGCCCACGCTCTACCAGGCCGTGGAGATCGACGGCGTACCGTACTGGGACGGCGGCTACTCGGGCAACCCGACCATGACCCCACTGGTGCGCGAGTGCGAGAGCAACGACACCCTCCTGATCCAGATCAATCCGGTGGAGCGCCCGGACACGCCGCGCACGGCGCGCGAGATTGCCAGCCGGGTCAATGAAATCTCCTTCAACGCGCCCTTGTTGAAGGAACTGCGGATGATGGCCCTGATGCGCCAGGTGGTCGATCCCGGCAATGCCGAGGCCCGTCTTTGGCAGGCGATGCGACTGCACCGGATCAGCAGCGACATCATGGTTCAGCTCGGTCATTCCTCGAAGGTCAACGCCGAATGGGATTTCCTGAGCATGTTGTTCGAGGCCGGCCGCGAGGCCGCCACCACCTTTCTCGATCAGCACGGGGATGATCTCGGGGTCCGGGGGAGTATGAACCTGGACGGGCTTCTGGAGGCCGACTGATCATGATCCTGGGCCTGTTCGGTATCCTCCTCGGCCTGACCGTGCTGATGGTGCTGGCCTACCGGGGGTGGACCATCCTGCTGCTCGCTCCCCTGGCTGCAGCCATCGCGGCGTTGTTTTCGGCCGAGCCCCTGCTGGCCCACTGGACGCAGACCTTCATGGGTTCGGCGGCCGGGTTCCTGGCCCAGTTTTTCCCGCTGTTCCTGCTCGGCGCGCTGTTTGGCAAGCTGATGGACGATAGCGGCTCGGTCGATGCCATCGCCGAGTTCATGACCCGCACCCTGGGGCCGCAGCGCGCGATTCTGGCCGTCGTCCTGGCCGGCGCCCTGGTCACCTACGGCGGCGTGAGCCTGTTCGTCGCGTTTTTCGTGCTCGCGCCGATGGGTATCGCTCTGTTCCGGGCCAGCGGCATTCCGCGCCGCCTGCTGCCCGCGGCGATCGCCCTGGGAACGTCGACCTTCACCATGTCGGCCCTGCCCGGAACGCCGGCGATCCAGAACGCGATTCCCATGCCGTTTTTCGGTACCACTCCTTTTGCCGCGCCGGGCCTGGGCCTGATCGCCGCCGTTGTGATGCTGAGCTTTGGTCTGTGGTGGCTCGCTTTTCGGGAAGGTCGTGCGCGCCGGGCCGGCGAGGGTTTTGGCGCGAATCCGGATGCTCCGTCGAACGACGAAGTGCAGGTACGCGAGCTGGCCAGCACGGCGCGTGAATTCGATCCGGCCGAATTTCGCCACGGCGAGCACTCGCTGGACCGGCCCTTGATCGGTTGGGCCGTGCTGCCGCTGGTGCTGGTGGTTGGCGTCAATCTGCTCATGACCGCCGTGATCCTGCCGGCCATGGACACCGATTATCTCGCCGAAGACCGTTGGGGAGGCGCCTCGATCGCCGGCGTCGGCGGGGTGTGGTCCGTGGCCACGGCGCTGCTGGTCGGCTGCATCGTGCTGGTGCTGATCAATCGCAGCCGCCTGCCGAAACTGCGCGACAGCGTCGATGCCGGGGCCAACGCCTCGGTGTTGCCGGTCCTGAGCGTCGCCAGCCTGGTCGGGTTCGGAGCCGTGGTCGCTGCGCTTCCGGCGTTCGAGGCCGTGCGCGAATGGGTCCTGGGGATCGGCGGCGGGCCGCTGGTCTCGCTGGCCATGGCGACCAACATCCTGGCCGCGCTGACCGGGTCGGCCTCCGGCGGCATGACCATCGCCCTGCAGGCGCTGGGCCCGACGTTCATGGAGATTGCGGCCGCGACGGGACTCGACCCCGAGTTGATGCACCGGGTCGCCGTGATCGCCTCCGGTACCCTGGACAGCCTGCCGCACAACGGCGCAGTGGTCACCATGCTGGCCGTCTGCGGCTGCAGCCATCGCCAGAGTTACCTCGATATCGTCATGGTCGCCGTGGTGGGAGCCCTGCTGGCGCTGGGGGTGGTGATCGCTCTGGGAACCGTGTTCGGTTCGTTCTAGCCCGGATCATTCATAATGGGTCCGACCCGTCCAAGCCTGGACCTTGCCTCGACCGTGAACACCGTCAATCCACTCCGTCCGTCCGCGGCTGCGCTGCTGCAGGCCTCTCCCCTGAGCGTGGTCAAGATCGGCTCGTCCCTGCTGGTCGACCCGGCCGGCCGGATGCGCCGGGACTGGATGAAGCGGCTGGTCCGGCGGCTCGACGCGCTGCCGGGGTCGGTGGTGCTGGTGTCGTCCGGTGCGATCGCCCTGGGACGCGGCGCGCTGGGGCTGGACCGGCGGCCGCGATCGCTGGCCGAAGCGCAGGCGGCTGCGGCCGTCGGGCAGATTCATCTGGCCGGGGCCTGGGCCGATGTCTGGGCCGGCCAGGGCCGGTCGGCGGCCCAGATTCTGCTAACCCTGGGTGACCTGGAGCGCCGTCGGCGCTATCTCAACGCCCGGGCCACGCTGGAAATGCTGATCGAGCGATCGGTGGTGCCGGTGGTCAACGAGAACGACACGGTTGCGACCGAGGAAATCCGCTTCGGCGACAACGACCGGCTGGCCGCGCGCGTGGCCCAGCTGATCGGCGCGCCCCTGGTGTTGCTGCTCAGCGACGTGGACGGACTGTACAGCGCCGATCCGGCGGTCGATCCGGCCGCGCGGCGCATCGCTCTGGTCGACGAACTGACCCCGGAAATCGAGGCCCTCGCCGGTCCGGTCGAACGGGGCGGTCTGGGTACCGGCGGCATGAAAAGCAAGCTGGCCGCGGCCCGCATCGCCACCGCTGCCGGGGCCAGCGTGGTGTTGAGCTCGGGCCAGGGCGACGACCCGGTCGGGACATTGCTGGGCGGCGGGCCGGCCACGGTGTTTCGCGCCGGCAGCAAGCCGCTGGCTGCCCGCAAGCGCTGGCTGCGAGGACTGCAGAATCCGTCCGGCGAGCTGGTTCTCGACGACGGCGCCCTGACCGCGCTGCGCTCCGGCGCCAGCCTGCTGGCCGTGGGCGTGTGCGACGTTACGGGCCGGTTTCAGCGCGGCGATCTGGTTCGGCTGGTGGGGCCCCGGGGACCCTGCGGCCAGGGCTTGTGCGCCTACGAGTCGAACGAGGCGAGCCGCATTGCCGGCCTGCCCAGCGAGCGCATTGCCGAAGTGCTCGCCGAAGCCGGGCGCGGCCCGATGGTCCACCGGGACGATCTGGTGTTGTTTTGATGCCCAGCAGGGGAGGAAAATACCGACGATGACCGAAAACCACGCGGCGATGATCGAGCAGCTCGGGCGAAAGGCGCGCACGGCGGCGCGCGCGCTGGCCGCATCCGCGCCCGAGCAGCGCAACCGGGCCCTGAGCGCGGCCGCGCAGGCCATACGCCAGGCCGAGCCGGAAGTGCTTGCAGCCAACCGCAGGGATCTGGACGCCGGGCGTGAGCGCGGGCTGTCTTCGGCGCTGCTGGATCGCCTGCGTCTGGATGAAAGCCGCCTGGAAGGCATCGCTGCCGGGCTGGAGGCCATCGCGGGGCTGGCCGATCCGGTCGGGCGGGTGCTGGCCGAATGGACCCGCCCCAACGGACTGCGGATCCGCCGCGTGGCCGTGCCGATCGGGGTCATCGGGGTCATTTACGAAAGCCGGCCCAACGTGACCGCCGACGCGGCCGGCCTGTGCCTGAAGTCGGGCAATGCGGTGATCCTGCGCGGCGGTTCCGAGGCGGTGCACAGCAACCGCGCCCTGCATGCGGCCCTGGTCGAAGGGCTGAAGGCGGCCGCGCTGCCGGCCGAGTCGGTTCAGCTTCTGCCGACCCAGGATCGCGCGGCGGTGGGCGCCCTGCTGGCCGCGCACCGCTGGCTGGACCTGGTCGTGCCCAGAGGCGGCAAGAGCCTGGTGGCGCGCGTGCAGCAGGATGCCCGGGTTCCGGTACTGGCCCACCTGGACGGCAACAATCACCTCTACATTCATGCCGCTGCCGATCCGGACATGGCCGTGGAAGTCGCGGTCAACGCGAAGATGCGTCGACCGGGCATCTGCGGTGCCCTGGAAACCCTGCTCGTCGATCGGGCCCGCCTGGATCTGGTTCCCGCCCTGGTCGACCGGTTCGGCGAGATGGGCTGCGAACTGCGTGCCGACGACGGCGTGCGGGCGGTCGATGAGCGTCTCGCCCCGGCCGATGCCAGTGACTGGGAAACCGAGTATCTCGATGCCATTCTGGCCGTGCGCGTGGTCGACGGCCCGGACGAGGCGCTCGCGCATATCGAGCGCTACGGCTCCGGCCACACCGACGGCATTCTCACCGAGGACGAAGCCGTCGCGGAGGATTTTCTGGCCCGCCTGGACAGCGCCATCGCCGTCCACAACGCCTCGACCCAGTTCGCCGACGGCGGCGAGTTCGGTTTCGGCGCCGAGATCGGCATCGCCACCGGCCGCCTGCACGCCCGCGGTCCGGTCGGAGTCGAGCAGCTCACCACCTTCCAGTACCGGGTCTTCGGCTCGGGCCAGACGCGGCCCTGAGACGATGCGGCGCCTGTGCTCATCGGGACTGCTGTCCGTTTTGCTGTGGGCGTCGGCGCCGGGCTACGCGGCAGAGCTGGAAACGGCCAGCGGCACCGTCGCACAGATCACCCGGGTCGAGACCCGTGGCGCCGCGGCGGCCCCGCTCTTGCTGGTCCAGTTCGTCGATGGCCGTGTCTTTGCCTTTCCCGACATCGAGCATCTGCCCGCAGGCAGCGGCGTCGAAGTCGAGATCGACTACAGGCCCGAGGCCGATCCGGGCCAGGTCCCCGAAGCCTGCGCCGCCCGCTTGCTCGGCGTTCCCGTTCTCGTCGACGGCGAAGAACGAGTACAGGCAGCGCGTCGCCCGGCGACCATCTTCACCAGCGAATCGGAAGCCTGCCCCTGACCCGGGAACGGGCGTTGCGCGGGGTCACGCCGCGACGCCGTAGGCGTCCAGCAGCGGCTCGAGGCGGGCCTGGCGTCCGCGAAAGGCCTGCCAGGACTCGGCCATGGGCCGGCTGGATCCGACCGCAAGAATTTCCCGGGCCAGGTGCTGGCCGGCCTTGCGGCTGAACAAGCCCTGCTCGGTGAACCAGTCGAAGGCATCCCGGGCCAGCTGTTCGGCCCACAAATAGCTGTAATACCCGGCCGCGTAGCCGCCGTCGAACAGGTGCGAGAAGCTCATCAGGAAGCGGTTGTCGTCGAGCACGGGCGTGACCCCGATTTCCTCGTGGACCTGGCGCATCACGGCGAGCGGGGCCAGCGAATCCTGTTCGTGCAGACGCAGGTCGATCAGGGCGAATTCGATCTGGCGCAGCAGCGCGAGTGCGCCCTGGAAATTGCGATCGGCCTTGAGCGCCGATAGCCACTGGCGCGGCAGCGGCTCGCCGGTCTCCACGTGGCGGGCGTAGCGATCGAGGCTGCGCTCGGCCCAGGCCCAGCCCTCCAGCAGCTGGCTGGGCAGCTCGACCGCGTCCCACTCGACCCCGCTGATGCCGCCTACGCCCGGCAGGTCGATTCGGGTCAGCAGGTGATGCAGGCAGTGGCCAAACTCGTGGAACAGGGTGACCACGTCGTCATGGGTCAGCAGGCTGGGCTGATCGGCGGCCGGCGCGGCGAAGTTGCAGGTCAGGTACGCGACCGGCTGCTGGCGCTCATTGCCGACAACCAGGCGCGAGCGGCATACGTCCATCCAGGCTCCGCCGGACTTGCGTGCGCGGGCGTACAGATCCAGGAACATGCCCGCCACCGGTTCGCCGGCGGCGTCCACGACCCGGAAATAGCGCACGTCCGGGTGCCAGGTCTCGACCGTGTCGTCGGGCAGGAAGTCGAGGCCGAACAGATCGCGGGCAACCAGGAACAGACCGTCGAAGACCCGCCCCAGCTCGAACCACGGTTTGAGCTTTTCTTCGTTGATGCCCAGCGTCTGCTCGCGCAGCTTCTCGCTGTAGTAGGCGATATCCCACGGCGCCAGCGGCGTTTCGGCGCCCAGTCCGGCCGCGAAGCGATTGAGCTCATCGAGCTGCTGACCGGCCTGGGCACGAGCCCGGCCGGCCAGGTCGAGCAGGAAGTGCTCGATGGATTCCGGGCTGTCGGCCATGCGTTTGGCCAGCCGCATCCGGGCATGGCTGGAGTAACCGAGCAGACGCGCCTGTTCGTGGCGCAGATCCAGCATTTCGCCGATCAGGGGGGAGTTGTCGAAGCGGCCGCCGTCGGGCCCGACATCGGAAGCGCGGGTCACGTAGGCGCGATGAAAGCGCTCGCGCAGCGCGCGATCGTCGGCATAGGTGATGATCGCGCGATAGGCCGGGTAGCTCAGGTTCGCCATCCAGCCGCTCTTGCCGGCCTGGCTGGCCATGGCGGCGAGCAGTTCCAGCTCTCCTTCCGGCAGCCCGGCCAGCTCGGAGGCGCTGGCGAAGGTTTCGCTGTAGGCCTCGGTTGCATCCAGAACCTGGTTGCCGAAACGGTTGCCCAGCGCCGACAGGCGCAGGCTGATGTCGGCAAAACGGGTGCGTTCCGGCTCGGGCAAATCCACGCCGCTGTGGCGAAAATCGAAGAGCTCGTGGCGGATGGTCGCCTGCATGGCGGCCGACTGCTCGCCCAGGTCGGGCCGCTCGGCGAGCCGCTGGTAGGCGTTGAACAGAGCCGTGTTCTGGCCGCGTTCGGTATGAAACCGGGTCAGCAGTTCCAGGCAGGCCTGGTAGACCTCGCGCCAGTGCGATGTGTTGCACACGCTGTGCAGGTGCGAAATGGTGGACCAGGTCCGACTCACGGCATCGTCGGCCAGGGTCTCGGCTTCGACGACCTCGGCATAGTCCGGGGATCCGGATCGGGCCGCGATGCGCTCGAGCAGTTCGCGATAGTCCTGCAGGCGCTGCTCCAGAGCCGGAAGCGCATGCTCGGGGCCGATCGCGTCAAAGCGGGGCAGACCCGCATCCAGCAGCGGGTTGGAATCGGTTGGGTCGGTGGTCATGCAGGGGTTGCCAGGCGGACTCGTTCGGGGGATTCGGTCAGTTCCTCGAGCAATTCATCGATTCGCTCGAAGGCGGCGGCCAGGTCTTCAGCTTCCGGAAGCAGGGTGATGCGGAAGTGATTGCGCTGGGCAATGTTGAAGCTGGAACCCGGCACGACCAGGATGTGCTTTTGTTCCAGCAGTTCGGCGGCGAAGCGGTGGTCGTCAAAGCCGGGCAAGGCGCCTGGCTTGATCGATGGAAACGCGTACATGGCCCCCATCGGAGCCACCAGGTCGAGGTAGCGGCTGCGTTCGCAGGCTTCGATCACGGCGCGGCGCGATTCATACAGGCGCCCCTCGGGCGCGACCAGGTCGGCGATCGACTGGTAGCCGCCGAGCGCGGTTTGAACCGCCCACTGGCCCGGCACGTTGGCCGACAAGCGCAGGGCGGCGAGTTTTTCGACCGCCAGCATGTAGTCGGCGGCGCGGTCCAGCGTGCCGGTAAACACGGCCCAGCCAACCCGCCAGCCGCAGGCCCGGTACACCTTCGACAGGCCGCCGAAGCTCACGCACAGGGTCTCGCCGGCCAGCGGAGCCATCGGCACGAAGCGTGCCTCGTCGTAGCAGATCGAGTCGTAGATTTCGTCACTGAACAGGATCAGATCGTGCTCGGCGGCCAGATCGGCCAGCGACTGGAGGACCGCTTCCGGATAGACCGCACCGGTGGGGTTGTTCGGGTTGATCACCACCAGGGCACGCGTGCGCGGCGTGATCCGCGCCCGAATCGCCTCGATGTCGGGCTGGAACCCCTGTTCGGCCGGACACGGGTAGTGCACGGCCCGGCCGCCGTTCAGGACAACGGCAGCGGTCCAGAGCGGATAGTCCGGTGCCGGGATCAGGACCTCGTCACCCGGTTCGAGCAGTGATCGCAGCACCAGGTCGACCAGCTCCGAGACGCCGTTGCCGATCATGACCTGATCAAAGCGGGTTCCGGTCAGGCCACGCGACTGGAACTGCATGGCCACGGCCTCGCGCGCCGGGAAGATCCCGGTCTGCGGTCCGTAGGCTTCGCTGTACTTGAGGTTGCGCACGACCGCGCGGCGCATGGTCTCGGGCGTGCGCAGGCCGAACGCACCCGGATTGCCGATGTTCAGGTGGAGAACGTCGTTTCCTTCCTGTTCGAGCTCGCGCGCGCGTCGGGCCAGCGCGCCACGAATCTCGTAGCGCACCTGGTCGATCCTGCTGGCCGGTTTGAAACTGGGTGCCATGGATCGAAGGATAGCGGATTTGACCCGGGCCCGCGCCATGTCGAGCCCTGCTTTGACGGCAATCTCGAGAATGTGCGGGCCGAAGGGACAACGGCAGGCTTGATTGTGGTGGCTGAAATCCCGACAATAGAGAATCAGGACCACATTCATCCGGATTCGATCATCACCATGACGTTAGATCCCGCGCTCAAGGCTCGTATCGAGCAACAGGTTGCCTCGCACGATGTCGTGCTGTACATGAAAGGAACGCCGAAAATGCCGCAGTGCGGCTTTTCGGCGAAGACGGCCGGCATGCTCGACAGCCTGCTGGCCGGCGACTTCGCCGCCTTCAACGTGCTCGAAGACGAGTCCATCCGAGAGGGCATCAAGCAGTTCGGCGACTGGCCGACGATCCCGCAGCTCTACATTCGGGGCGAACTGGTTGGCGGCTGCGACATCGTGACCGAGATGTTCAACGCCGGCGAACTGCACGACATGCTCGGCCTGGAAAAGCCCGATCGCACCCCGCCGGAAATCGAGATCAGCGACAAGGCCGCGGCGAAGATTCGGGAATTCCTCGACGCCTACCCGGGTCAGCACCTGCATTTTTCGGTGGCCGCAGATTGGGACGCCAATTTCAACATCGGGCCGCGCCAGGGTCATGAGATCGCCACCGAGGCAGCCGGGATCACCATCCTGATGGACCTGGCCTCGGCCCAGCGCGCGAAGGGTGCAAAAATCGACTGGGTCGAGACCGTTCAGGGCGAGGGCCTGAAGCTGGATCTGCCCGGGGCGCCGCCGCCGGTCAGGCAGATGACCCCGGCCGAGCTGCAGCAGCGGATGAACGCCGGCGAGCGCGTGCTGGTGGTCGATACCCGCTCGGAGGCCGATCGCAACAGCCGGCCCCTGGAATTCGCCCGGCCGCTGGATGCCGGCCTGATGGCCGAACTCAAGGATGCCGACCCGGCTCTGCCCCTGATCTTCCTCTGTAACGTGGGCGTTTCCAGCCAGGCCGTGGCCGAGCACTATCGCAAGCAGGGCTTCGCCGAGGTCTACAACCTCGAGGGAGGCGTGCAGGCGCTGCTCGGCTGAGCAGCGCGAGCGGGCCAGGGGTCAGCGCAGGGAAAACTCGGCCACCGCCGGGGCGTGGTCCGAGGGCCGCTCCAGGCGGCGCGGCTCGATGTCCACGTAGCTGGTCGTGCAGGCATCCTTGAGCGGGTCGGAGCAAAGCACCAGGTCGATGCGCAAGCCCAGCCCGCGCCGGAACATCGCGGCGCGATAGTCCCACCAGGAGTACACCCCCTCGGCCTGGTCGAAGAGACGGAAACTGTCGCTCAGACCCAGATCCAGAATACGCCCCAGGGCTTCGCGCTCGGGCGTTGAGCACAGGATCTTTTCGCGCCAGGCATCCGGGTCGTAGACGTCGCGGTCGTCGGGTGCGATGTTGAAATCGCCCATGACGATCAGTTTTTCATGGCGCTTCATTTCCGTTTCGATCCAGCGCGTGACCGCTTCCAGCCAGCGCAGCTTGTAGGTGAATTTTTCGCTGCCGACTTCCTGGCCGTTGACCACGTACAGGTTGATCACTCGCACGCCGTCGATCGTTGCCGCGATCACCCGCTTTTGTTCATCGACAAAATCCGGGATCCGGCTGACCGGATCGACCTGGGCCGAGGTCGAAATCAGGGCAACGCCGTTGTAGGTCGGTTGTCCGCTGAAGGTGACCTGGTAGCCCAGCTCGCCAAAGGCGTCGAGCGGGAATTTCTCGTCGGTGAGCTTGGTTTCCTGCAGGCCGAGCACGTCCGGACGCTGGTGGTCCATCCACTCCAGCACCTGCGGTAGTCTCACTTTCAGCGAGTTGACGTTCCAGCTGGCAATTTTCATGGTCAGAAAGCTCTGGTGGTGGCAAGGCAGGCCAGAAGCGTACCGCGAACGGCGAGTACAGGTGACGCCGTCACTCCCCTTCGTCCTCGTGATCCCAGCCGTAGTCGAAGGTGATCTCTTCTCCCTCCGCGATCGGCCGGATCGCGTAGAGGTCGGTGCCCCACCAGTCGGCGTTCGGCTCGGCCGCGTGGTTGAGAAAGCGCATCTCGTTGGCCCCGTCGATGCCCTCCCAGCGGTCGCGCTCTTCGTTCCAGATCCACAGCACGTGCATGCCGTTTTTCTGCGTCCGCCGGCCGCGGTAGCTGCCGATGTATTCATCGACCTCGATGGCGCGCCGGGCAAACAGGCCGCGCCCATGGATGGGCGATGTGTCGACGCGCGCCATGGGGTTGTCGTCGTAGCGCGGGGTGCCGGATCGCCGTTTTTTCATGTCGACTCCATGGGTTGAAGGCGCGGCGGCTCACCGCCGTAGCACAGTTGGCCCGGCTGGTGAACGTGGCCGAAGCGGCGGTAGAGGCTGGATCGCTGCTGCCGGGCTGCCTCGGCGTCCAGGGGATAGAGATGGCGCAGAACGCCGTCCTCGACCACCGTCCATGCAATCAGGCCGGCGTCCGGATCGACTTGCTCGGTGAGGCTGTTTTCCAGCTCCGTGGGCCCGGCGGAGTGAATCAGCAGCCGCTGATGCTCGTCCAGGGTGACGCCCGCTTCAGGCTGCGGCCTCCACGCCAGCCCGTGCTGCGCGGCCAGCAGGGTCAGGGTACGAAAAGCGCGCTGCCAGAGCGGATAGGCTTGCGGAGAATTCGGGAAGCGGTCGAAAACGAGGAAGGAAATGGCCAGGCTCCGGTCTTCGGCGCTCCATTCGGCGCGCAAACCGGCGGGCAGCTCGAAGCTGGCGTCCTGCTCGGGCGCGATCAACGCCTGTTCCACTGCCGGCCAGAACGCCGACAGTCCGGCCGCATCGAGCTGGACGTGCTGTAGCGCCATGAGATCGCCGACGGTCAGCAACTGCCCGTGAATCGACTGCAGCCCGGTGAACCGCTCGAGCAGGGCGCGCGCCGGCGGAGCCACGCTGCCGCGCTCGAACAACTCGCTTTCCAGGCGCGCTTCCAGCGCCGGCCCATCCTCTGGCGGAACGCGGAGCAAGAGCGGAACGGTCAGGAACTGTCCCTGCGGCGGTTCGCCGGCAGCGGCCAGCCGCCGATCCGGCATCCTCCCCTGGTGAGCGCCGATGGCGATGACCCGGCCATCGCTGCCCTGGTCGCGCAGCATGGGGTCGGTGAGGTCGGCCAGCGCGGACCACGCCGGCAGTCCCGGCCGGAGGACTTCGGCCGGCTCCATCAGCGTTCCGGCCGCGGCAAGAACAGCCCCGCGGCCGGCCGGCACCGCGCGCGCCAGATCGGCGGCCAGCGTCTCGGCCAGTTCGCTGGCCTGGTCGCGGGTGAGGCTTCGGTTCCTGACCGAACCCGGTTGAATCTCGAAACCGGCCAGGAGGCGGATATCATGGAATCTGATTTGCACGGCGACACGAACGGGATGTTGAAAGGACGGCGGATCTGAATGGGTATGAATCTGGATTGGCGCGAGTCCGCGTTTTCAGCGCTGGGCACCGCGGAACTCTACGCAATTGTAGCGGCGCGCGTGGCGGTCTTTGTCGTCGAACAGGACTGTCCCTACCAGGATCTTGACGGTCTGGACGCCGATTCGCTGCATCTTTGGGGTTCAACTGCCGACGGCCAGCTGGCGGCCTATGCCCGGATCACGCCGCCGGGCACGCGCTTTGCCGAGCCCTCGATCGGGCGCGTGCTGACCGCGCAGGACTTTCGCGGCGTCGGCCTGGGGCGCGCGCTCATGCTGCGGGCGATGGATCTGGCCGGCCGGCACTATCCGCGCGCGCCCTTGAGGATTTCCGCCCAGCAATACCTCGACGGCTTCTACACCAGCCTGGGCTTCCGGTTCGTGCGCGGCCCGTATCCGGAAGACGGCATTGCCCACATCGAAATGCTTCGTTCAGAACATCGAGAACGGTGATTTACGTCCGCCTCCGCCGCCCCCGCCGCCGCGCCGGCGCCGACGCATACGCGACAGCAGGGCATGTTCCCGCGCCTTCAGGAAATCACCGCGATCGAGATCGGCCGGGTCCATGCCGCGACGCTTGGCTTCGGCGGTTCGATAGACCACGAAATCCCGGTAGGCCTCGATCTCGGGCTTGAGTTCCCGACACAGCAATTCGATCATGATGGCGTCGTCCAGGTAGCCCAGGCCGGGGACGTTGTCCGGGATGAGGTCTTCCGGGTTGTTGAAATAGGCCAGGGCGGCAAGCACGCGGCGCTGGCCGACTTCCTGCATGCCCCAGCCCTCGTCTTCGAGCATGTCGATCAGCAGGTTGATCTGGCCCAGGCGGCTGCGGATATAGTCCGAGCCGACTTGTTCTTCGACTTCTTTCAGCAGCCTGCGCGCGCCGGCGATGATCTGTTCAGCATCCAGTTTTTGCGCGCTTTCCATGGCCTGCCGGGCCAGCTTGCGGAAATGCTCGAGATCCTTTTCGTTCAGGTCCAGGGTAATGCGTAGGCTCATCGGTGGTCTTCCTTGTGATCGGGCGCTCAGGCCACGAAACGGCCAGCGTAGGTTTTCGGCAAGAGAGCGTCAATAGGCCGTTAGTTTATGCGGCAACGATGAAAAGTGCCACGCAGCAGGCAAACCCTACCGTCCAGACCAGCGAGCGCAGCAGGTGCAGATCGGCCAGGTAGCAGGCCAGGTAGGCGACCCGGCTGAGCAGAAACGCAATCGCCAGGCCGTCGATCCAGCCCTGGTCGGCCGCCGCCAGGTGGGCGATGATGACGGCTGCGGCGAACAGCGGAAAGATTTCGAAACTGTTGGCCTGGGCCCACACCGCGCGCTGACGATACCCGCTGGCCTGCTCGTACCATTCGCGCGGCCGGCGGTTGTCGAAGCCGGTCGCTCCGGCTTTGGCGATGAAAATCGCCAGGTAGGGGATTACTGCGGCGATCAGGACGCACCAGAAGGCAAGGGTCATGGCTTGGAATCGGCAGAAGGTACCGGCCGATGATGGCACAGACGCAAGTACACGACCAGCCCCGCTGAGCGCGAACTGGGTACACTGCGCGGATGTCCCGACGTTGGAACGAGTCATGACCCGCGCTGACCCGCCGTGCCCCTTCGATGAATTCATCGTCCTGACCGAAGTCGCCGAAGGTTGGCGCCTGGCCGACGCGGCCTTTCGCCGCAAGTTCGGTCATCCCGCCAACGACTTCGGTCATCACCTGCTGGCCCTGTTCGACGGCGGTGATTCTGGCTGGATGCCGGTCAGCTACGTCAAGTACTGGAAGGCCGACGGGCTGATGTTCTCCGGTGGTGGCTGCACCGACGGGCGCGTACTGCGCCGCATGAACGCCGCGCAGCAAGCCATCGTGCGCGACGCCGGCGGCGTGCTGCTGTGGCTGATGCGCTATGCCGAGCAGCGCCTGTGCGCCGATGGTCCCGGGACCTTCGGCTACTGCGGCGACGAGCGCGCCTGGGAGGTGTTTGACCAGGTCGGCTATGAGCGCACGGATCACCCCCACCTGATCGTTCGCTGGCACAACCGACCCGACCCGGGCGAAGCGCAGGCCATGATCGAGCGCGTTGCCGCGCTCGGCCCGTTTTGACGACAGGGACGCCGTCGGGCTCGACCCCGTCGATGGTCAGGTGGACACGTCGGCCAGCAGAGCGGCGAACTCGTCGGGGCTGTTCCAGTCGCGTCCGCAGACAAAGCGCGGCAGGTGCCAGCGTTCGCTGGAGCGACTGACCGGGGCCGGCTCGCAGGACAGGGCCGCGCGCAGACCCAGTTCCGCGCCGCGTGCCGGCAGGTACTCGTAGCGCAGGTAGTCGCTGGACTGACCGTAGGGGTAGGCAAAGAAGCGGGGTTTGCGACCGCTGAGCCGTTCGATGCAGGCGCTGGCCTGATCGACCTCGATCCGGCACTCGTTTTCGGTCTCGATGGCGAAAAAATCGCCTCGACGATTGTCGCGCTGGGCCGTGCGGTCGAGCGCATCGTGATTGTGATCCCAGCTGTGGCTCTCGATGTGCATCAGTCCGGACGCGTTGGCGTCCCGCCACCAGGAATCCGGCCACAGATCGAGGCCGCCGGTGACCTTGCGATCCAGCTCTGCTCGCGCATCGGGTGATGCGATCACGAACGCGCTGATGATCGGCTCGTGGCGGGCCGCCAGCCGTCCGTGGGCGAGCAGGTGCCGCAGGCGCGGCAGCAAGCCGGACTGCGGCCCGCAGGTGGGATGGGCAAACGAAGCGAAGTCCAGAATCGAACCGTCATCGGCGGTGAGCGCGACGGCACGATCCGGGAGATCGTTCCGCTCGAGCCGTTCGAGACCGCTTTCCAGGGGCAGGATGGTCCACCCCAGACGGTCCAGCTGCACCAGATCCTCGCTGAAAGCGACCAGGTCGTTGCCGGAATAGCGGTTGTTGTGCACGTTGACCGAGTGCCAGGTGAGGATGACCAGCCGATTGCTCATGGCCTGCTCGCTTCGGAACCGTCAGCGAAACCGGCCCGGCCGTCCGGGCACGGGATGGAGGAATCCGCTGGCCTCGGTTTCCCGGGTCCGGCCGCGCTCGTCGGTCAGGGTCAATTCCAGTTGCCAGGCCGCATTGACCGGCAGGGGCTGCTCCTCGTCTGCGCCGGAGCCGTGTTGCATCTGATCGAGCACGGCCAGGCCGGGCGCAAGCGCCTGCGTCTGCAGCTGCAGTACTTCCCGGCTGCGGGCGCTGATCTCGATGCCCGGCGTAGACACCATGTCGACCAGCTCGGCCCCGTTGAGCAAGAGATTTACGCCGATTTCATTGAGCGGGAACGCCCGATCGTTGACGTTGCGAAAGGCCAGCAGCAGGGTGATTTGACCGTCCTGGCGGGTCAGGCTGTCGACGCTGACCAGCGGCAGTTCGCCGCGTACCGTGCGCGGGCCGCTGGCGCAGGCGCTGATGCCCAGGATCAGGACAACGGCGAGGAGCCGGAGCGGTCGGCTGTTGATGGGGGATGCATGCATGCGCCCTATCATACGAGAGGTTCATCGGCGACGGAGTGCAGCTCGATCATGTTGGAAACGTTTCCCGGCCCCATCACGGCGTTTGTCCAGGGCAGCAGCCGCGGCATCGGCCTGAGCCTGGTCCGGCGGCTGCTCGACTGCGACCGGGTGGACCGAATCATCGCCGGCGCCCGCAACCCGCGCGCTTCGGACGCGCTGATGGAGCTGGCCGAGAGCAACCCGCAACGCCTGCGGCCGGTAGCCCTGGACGTGACCCGTCCCGAGCAGATCGAGGCCCTGGCGACCACCCTGGGCGAGGAAAACGTGCGCCCCGGGCTGGTGCTCAACGTGGCCGGGCTGCTGCACGACGGCGCGGATCTGGCGCCGGAGAAGCGGCTCGAGGATCTGAGCGCAGACCGGCTGCAGCGCGTCTTTGCCGTCAACGTGCTGGGTCCGGCGCTGGTGATGAGACATCTTCTACCCTTGATGCGCGGTCAAGACAAGGCGGTTTTCGCCGCGCTTTCGGCCCGCGTGGGCTCGATTGGCGACAACCGCCTTGGCGGCTGGTACGCCTACCGCTCCAGCAAGGCGGCGCTCAACCAGATGCTCCACACCGCGTCCATCGAGGCCCGCCGCCGCTTCAGCAACGTCATCATCGCCGCGCTGCATCCGGGAACCACCGATACGGGACTGTCCCGGCCGTTCCAGGCCAACGTGCCGGACGGCAAGCTGTTCAGCCCCGACTTCGTCGCGGATCGACTGTTGCAGGTCATCGACGGGCTGGAGGGAAAAGACAGCGGCGGTTTCTTTGCCTGGGATGGGCAGGCCATTCCCTGGTAGGCGTTACAGCCCGGGTTTGCCGGCGCTGACCACCACCGCGGCCAGAAACAATAGCAGGGCGGCCAGGTACATCAGCAGCGCGCGGTGCCGAGCGCGGCCCCGCAAGGCGCGGATGCCCAGGACGAGGTAGCCGGCCACCAGGGCCAGCTTGAGCCCGAACCACGACCACAATGACCAGCCCGTCACGACCCACAGGGCGATGCCGCTGGCCAGCAACAGCGTATCGGCGACGTGCGGTCCGATCCTGAGCAGGGGGTTGGCCAGCGGCCGGTTCATGATCAGACGGACGTGTCCGCGCAGGCCGAAACCGATGCCGCTGGCCAGGGCCGCCAGAATGTGGACGGTCGTCAACAACTCGTAGGCGCTCATTTCGCGATCGCTGGTTTGGGGAAAGCGTGGCCGGAAAGTCTAGCAGTGCCGGACCTATTTGACACACCAGGGCAACGCCAGCGCCCGTTTCTGGTAGCTTGAAGACCGGTACAGCGCACAAAGGCGAGAGGCCGAATGCAGCTTGAGAGTCTGACCCCCGAGGCCGTCGTCGAGCGCGCACTGGAGCGCCTCGACGGGCGCATCGTCATGGGCTTGCCGCTGGCTCTGGGCAAACCCAATCGGCTGGTCAACGCCTTTTACGCGAGAGCCCGGAACGACCCCTCGATTCGGCTCGATATCGTCACCGCGCTGTCGCTCGACATTCCGCAGCCCGGGCACTGGCTGGAGCAGCGAATGGCCGGCCCTTTCCTGGAGCGCCATTTCGGTCGGGAGTATCCGCGCCTGGACTACCTCAAGGATCTGGCCGCCAATCGCTTGCCGGACAACATCCGCATCATCGAGTTTTATTTTCAGTCCGCCGTTGCGCTCCATCATCCGCAGCGCCAGCGCCGCTACATTTCGTCGAACTACACCCACGTCGCTCGCGACCTCGTCGACCGCGGGGTCAACCTGACCCTGCAGCTGGTCGCTCCTCCGCGGGACGGGCGCCTGAGCCTGTCGAGCAATCCGGATGTCAGTCTCGATCTGAAGCGGCGTCTCGACGCGCTCCCGGATCATCCATGCTTCAACATCGGCCAGGTGCATCCGGATCTGCCGTTCATGGCCGGCGATGCCGTGGTCGAGCCGGACTTTTTCGATCTGCTGGTCGAGACCGATCCCGAGCAGACCCTGTTCGCGCTGCCCCGCGCCCCGGTCGAACCCCAGGACCATGCCGTCGGCTTTCACGCCAGCCGCCTGGTCGCCGACGAGGGCACGCTCCAGATCGGCATCGGTTCGTTGAGCGATGCCCTGATTCACAGCCTGATGCTGCGCCACGGCAACAACGCTGTCTATCGCGGCCTCCTCGACGAACTGGCCCCCGAGGCGACCGCCCTGGACGAGCACGGCGAGTTCAAGGCAGGCTTGTACGGGGCCAGCGAGCTGTTCATGGACGGCTTCATGCACCTGTACCGGGCCGGCATCCTGAAGCGCGAAGTTTTCGATGATCTCGAGCTTCAGCATCGTGCCAACGCCGGCGAGAACCTGGCCGAAGCCGGCACGGGTGTCCTGATGGACGGCGGTTTTTTTCTCGGCAGCGCCGGGTTCTACGACTTCCTGCGTGAGCTGGACGAAACCGAGCGGCCCCGTTTTCGCATGCACGGAGTAGGCCGCATCAACCAGCTCTACGGCGGCAGCGAGGCGCTGGAAATCGCCCAGCGCAAGCACGCCCGGTTCATCAACATCTGCATGATGGTCACCGCCACCGGGGCAGCGGTATCGGACGGGCTGGCCGACCACCAGGTCGTTTCCGGCGTGGGCGGGCAGTACAATTTCGTCGCCATGGCCCACGCCATGGACGATGGCCGCTCCATCCTGATGCTGCGCGCGACGCGCGAAAAAGACGGTCGGCGTCAGTCCAACATCGTGTGGGAATACCCGCACGTCACCATTCCGCGCCACATGCGCGACGTGATCGTGACCGAGTACGGGGTCGCCGACCTTCGTGGCCGCACCGACGAGGAATGCATTCAGGCGCTGGTGGCCGTCATGGATGCCGAGTTTCAGGACGAGCTGGTCGAGCAGGCGAAATCCGCCGGCAAGCTGGCGCGTGACTGGCGCGTCCCTGCAGCGGCCCGCCGCAACCGGCCCGATCGGCTGGCCGAGGTATTCAGCGGGCCGCACTTCCCGGAATGGCCCTTCGGCAGCGATTTCAGCGCCGTCGAGCAGCGTTTGATGCCGGCGCTCAAGCGCCTCAAGGGCTGGTCGAACCAGCGCCTGAAGTTGCTCGGCGCGCTCGTCCGGGGGCGCCCGTCGGACTTTCCCGAGGAACTGGCCCGGCTCGATCTGAACCGGCCTGCCGGCCTGACCGAAAAGGCCTACGCGCGTCTGGTGGCGGCCGCGCTGGCCGCGGCCGACTGACCGGCTTCGTCGCGACCGCCCAACCAGTCGAAAACGGCAGCGGCCGTCGTCTCCGGCTCGCGCATCCAGCGGTAGTGATCGGCGGCGCCGCTCAGTCCATTGCGCTGAATGACCCGTTGCGCCACCGGCGCCCCGGCCAGCTTGCCGGTCAGCCAGTCCAGCGAGGTTTGGGGCACGAACCAGTCATCGGCCATGCGCACAGCCAGCGTGGGGGCCTGGATTTCGGCCAGGCCGGCCTCGAGATCGCCGGCAAGCCCGGCCGGCGCGTACACTCCCCGACGACCACTGGCCGTCCAGTCGCGGATCACGCCCCGCGCCTCGCGCCCGGCAAAGCCCAGGCGGCGCCCGGGGTAGTAGCCGATCGCCGACGAGATCGCCGGCATTGTGAAAAAGACGGCCGGCAGGGCCCAGCGCATCCAGCCGGAAAAGGCGCGCCAGTAGGGCGCGCCACCGGCCACGATCAGCAGACCGGAGTCGGCGTTTGGCCGCATGGCCGCCAGCAGGCAGGCCAGCTGGGAGCCGAGGCTGTGGCCGCCAATCAGGAGCCTGGGCCGGACAGCCTGCGCTTCCAGCGCGCCGAGCGCGGCCTGGAGGTCGGCCAGCAATTCCCGGTATCCCCAGTCCACCGCGCGGCTCGCGCGCAGGCTGGAAGAGCCGATGCCGCGCCACTCGTGGATGTAGGTTTCGATCCCGCGCCGGGCCAGCGCCTGGCCGAAGGCGATGTACTGACGTGCGCTCAAACCCATGCCCGGCAGAAACAGGAGACTGTGCCGGGCCTGTGGAGCGGGGACATGGATCAGGTCGAAGCGGTGATCGTCGGCTGCTGCGACGGCGACAACGGGCTGCTGATGGGGCATGCGGCGAAGCGGTGGGAAGCAGGGCGACAGTGTAGCGGCACGACCGCGCGCTTGCCTCCCGATGCAGGGCTCGCCCGCACGATGTCGGTCGCCCGACGTCGTTCAGGCTCTGCCGGCGCTGCCGTCGGAGGAGCTGTTGGGTCCGTCGGGTACGCTGCTCAGCGCGGGCTTGTCGGTTGCCGAGGGGGGCGCTACACCCGGGGCGCACCGGCAATGCCGAAACAGGTCGTGTTGGGCAGGCAGCTGCTCGATTTGCAGGTACAGCTCGCGCATGTGTTCGGCGATGAGCCGCTCGCGGCTGTCTTCCGCGCTGCCCGCGGCAAGGTCTTCCGCCTTTTGCACTTCAATGGCGAGTCGCCAGAGGTATTCGGTTTGCGCAGTCATGATCATTTTCCCGAAGCGCGGATAACAACCGCCAGTTTGACCGATTTCGACCTCCATTCCGATCGGAATTTGTACCCGTCGCTTGTAGGAAATTTCTTGCATGGGTAGGGAAAATTCCTACAGGAAGCTGATTTTGCACCCCGGGATCGCAACTGGCCCCCGATGCCAGGCCCCTGATATGCTGAAATCAGCGGCAGGACGGGTCTCCCCTTGCCCCGGGCACAACACGGAGCCTTCGCAGTGGCCAAACAGAACAGCGTAATCGCCTTCTATGACGAGCGGATGCTGGCCCACGAACCGGACATCGAAGTGCCTTTCCTGCCGGGGCGCATGGACCAGCGAGTCCGCTCGCTGCTGTCGGGGCTGGGGGTGCCCTGGAAGTATCCCGAACACCCCGCCAGACTCACCGCCATCCGGCACTTGCTGGAGATCGAACCGGTTCCCGGGGTGATCTTCGAGGCCGGCGCGCCGGCAACGCGCGAGCAACTTGGCCGCGTTCATACCAGTTCCTACCTGGACAGCATCTACCAACTGCGCGGCAAAAGCGCCTGGCTGGACGTGGATACAACGGCCGTATCACCCGGCAGCGTCGACGCCGCCGAGGTCGCCGCCGGCACGGCGATCGCCGCCGTCGAGGCGGTGGTCGAGGGGCGATCCGAGAGCAGCTTCGCGCTGGTCAGACCTCCCGGCCATCACGCCGAACCGGTACGCGCGTCCGGCTTTTGCCTGTTCAACAACGTGGCGGTGGCGGCGGCCCATGCGCGCACCGCGCTGGGCTGTGAGCGGGTCCTGATTGTCGATTGGGATGCCCATCACGGCAACGGCACCCAGGACATCTTCTGGGCCAATCCGGACGTGCTGTTTTTCGATCTTCATCGTGGCGCTCCCTTCTATCCCGGCACGGGCAAGATCGAGGAGGTCGGGGTGGGGCTCGGGGATGGCACCACCGTCAATGTGCCTTTGCCTGGCGATGTCGGTGATGCGGTCTATCTCAAGGCTTTTCGCGAGATCCTGGTGCCGGCGGCCGAGTGGTTTCGCCCCGATCTGATCCTGGTTTCGGCGGGATTCGATCCGCACTGCCATGACCTGGCGATGAATGTCTCCTATGACGGTTTTTCTGCCATGACCGGCATTCTGCAGAGCCTGGCACGCCAGCAGTGCCAGGGGAGGCTGGTGTTCGTGCTGGAAGGCGGCTACAACCTGATATCGCTATCGCGGGGCGTGCGGTCGGTGCTCCAGGTGCTGGCCGGCGACCAGCCACTGGAGCCCGGTCTGCGCGGTCTGGCCGAACTGGAAGCCGCGGCGGCCTTCCACCGCAATGCCTTCCGCAGCGAGCCGGACGCTTCCGCGGCCGCGCCCGACGCGAATCAGGACGGGACATGAAGCGGCCAAGGCCGATCCCGCGGAACGTGGTTGCGGGATAACCCGCGATTCAATCGCGAGCCGGCCAGATTGCTCCATAGATCACAATCGATCCAACGATGTAGGAGGCATCGACCAGCAGGCGACGCCGGGCATGGCTACGAGCATGCGTCACGTCCGGGGTGAAAATTACCGCAAATGTGGTATTAGTTGCCGGAAAGCGGCCGACGCGACCGCCGGCCAGGGTCAGAAGGCCCGCGTATTCCAAGGGATCATGCGTCGCTCGCCCGGATGGCACACTGCTTGCTTGACAATCCCCATATCCATCGGAAGCGAGAGCGAAGCATGCCCCAGGACCCCACCAAGGATCGAGCGGACAACGTCCCCCCCTGGCCCGGCGAGCGCGCCGACGAACGTTCCGCCTTTGCCGTCCCGGTCGACCGACTGGAACAACTGATCGCTCGGGCCAGCGTATTGCAGCATGCCGATGGCGACGGCGACCAGCGCCTGCTCAGTGAACAAGAGGTGGTGGCGATCGGACAGGAAGTGGGGCTCTCATCCGAGCACGTCAAGCGCGCCCTGGCCGAATACCGCGCCGACGCCCTGGCGCCGCCCGCACCCGAAGATCACCCCCTGGTCGAACGCGTGGTCGGTCCGGCTTATGCCCGCGCCCGTCGCGTGGTGCCGGGCAGCGCCGACGTCGTCCATCGCCAGCTCGAGCGCCTGCTTGTCGAACAGGAGCGCCTGCGTCCACGCCGGCAACGCGGCACCGCCTCGGTCTGGGAGCCGAACCAGAGCCTGGGCAGCCGCATTACCCGAGCGCTGGACCTGGAAGGCCGCGGCTACGAGCTGTCCCAGCTCGAATCGCTGGGGATCTCGGTGGCCGGCGCCGATGCCAGCAGCAGCCTGGTCACGCTCACCGCCGACATGCGCGAGGCGCGCAAAGAGCAGCTGCAGGGCTGGGGCATCGCCCCGCCCCTGACCCTGATCGTGCTGGCCGCCACCGGCGTGATCAGCGCCTGGCTGGCCGGGCCGCTGCTCATCGCCAGCCTGTTCGCCATTCCAATGGGTGTGCGCTGGAGCCTGGACAGCCGTCGCCGCCGTAATGCGCTGCTCCTGGAGGGCGTGCTCGACCAGCTCGAACTGCGCACGCGCGAACGCTGAGCGCAGCGCCGGTTGCCTGGATGACGGCGATCCGCCT
>PWJA01000068.1 GCA_003560975.1 Gammaproteobacteria bacterium | reverse complement strand
GCCCGGCTCGGTCCAGGTCACCAGCAGGCGCTGGTCCTTCAGGTTGCGCAGCTTGGGAAAACCACTGACCCGCCCGCCATCCAGCGCAGCCAGCTCGCGCTGATCCTTCAGCCTGGCGTCCTGGAAGCCCCTTTCGAAGGGCCAGCAGCGCGGCTCAGCGATGGCAGGTTCAGTTGTTCAGCGCAGGATGCGAGGCGTAGACCGGGTGCACAACCGCCATGCGCCCGGCCAGCCAGGCAGTCAAGCCATAAAACGCTGCCAGGCCCCACATGATCAGCCAGGTTGGACGGATATCGGAGAGATCGGCGCCCAGATGATGCACAGCGATGAAGGCGTTGATGCTTGATGTCGAAGGAATGGCCCAACCCAATGCATCCAGCGGCCACGGGATCAGTTCAGCCGGCCAGGCGAATCCGGCAAGAAAAAGGGCCGGGATCGATACCAGCATCATGACCTGCAGGGCCGTTTCGCGGGTGCGAAAAAACACCCCCAAAGTCAAGCTCAGAAAAACCATCGCCAGAAACCCCGGCAACATCGTCAGAGTCGCCAGACCTACACTGCCCAGGGCGGGAAAATGAAATACCCGGTACACCATGATCAGGTAGAACATCAGCAGCAGGATCTGCAAAAGCAAATACGCTGTTGCCCGACCCAGAAGAATAGTGAACGCTTCTGAGCCCGCCGGCAGGCGAGCCCTGCCCACCTGCATCATGCAAATCCCGATCAGGAAGGTTTGCTGCAGGATCAGAATCAGTACTGCGGGGACGATGTAATTGGCGTAACCGCCATCGGGATTGAACAAATCATGCTGGTCCAGAGCGATGGCTTCCGGCAGGTTCTCGGCCAGCACCGGGGACAGGCCCAGCGCCATCAGGCGTTGACCCACAATGTGTGTGTTCATAGCCAGAACCACCTCAGAGACGCCCTCGGCGACCTCTGAAAACATCACCATGTAGGCCGCATTACCGAACACGGCCACGTGCACCGGTTCGGCCCGAAGCACCTGCGCGTGCATCCGCTCAGGAATTTCCACATAGCCTGCCAGACGACCATCACGCACCTTTTCCCGTACCTGCCAGAGATCGGAACCAGCATGAACCACCGACACGGATTGGCTGGCATCGATATGGCGCACGAGCTTGTGCGACAATGGCGTACGGTCGTGATCGACCACGGCGATCGGCAGTTGGTCAGCGATCTGGGGCTGGTAAGGCAAGGGATAAAACAACGCGTAGAAAATAGTGCCGCCAATCAGAATCACCACCACCGCCTTGTCTTTCAGCGCGATGGCCAACTCTTGACGCATGGCTTTGAACAGTTCGGCCATCATGCCTCACCCCACATCCGCTCATCCGACAACAGGCGCTGCCAACGGCCAAGGGTCAGAACCGGCAGCAATGCAAAGGCAAGCAGCCAGGCCAGATGCACCATGCCGGCCTGGATCGAGGCACCCATGGCCAGTTGGCCGGTCTGGAAATGCAGAAAGTGACCGAGCGGCAGGACCATGGACCAGAATGCGGCAAAGCCGGACATCGCCATGGTCGGGAAGGTCATCCCGGAATACGCAAAAGCCGGGCTGACCAGCACGCTGGCCACGCTGGTGGCCAGGCGCAGGTTGTCAAGCAAGGCGATCAGGAACACACCCAGGCCGAAACAAGCCGCCACAAGAAAGACCCATCCCAGCAGCCAATAGACGGCGCTCCCGCGGATTTCTACCGACAGGGATTGCACCATCAGCAGGAGAATGGCCGCGCCAAACAGGCCAAACCAGAGGAAGTAAGGCAACAGCTTGGCCGCAAGCGCCGAGCCAACCCTCCCGCCGGCGCTATCCAGCCACTGTCCCGCTGTGCCCTCGCGCAGCTCCCGCCCGGTGACGTCGATCGCCACCACCACCATCAACACGTGCAGCACCGCCACGGTCAGCGGCAGGGCCAGGAAGCGCGAGAAGTCTAGGCCGGGGTTAAACAGAGGCCGCGCATCGACCAGCATGGCCGGCAACACGCCAACCTCCAGACCAGCACCGAAGCTTGCAGTAATCGTGGTGATGGAGATATTGCTGAGCACCACGTTGCCGCTAGTGCTGGCCTGGCGATTCACATAGACCTGAATGCGCGGCTGCTCACCGCGAACCAGGTCGCGTGCAAATCCCGCCGGTATGACCAGAACCGCGTGGGCCCGGCCGCGCCGGATATAAGCCGCCGCCTTGCCCATATCGGGTTCCACCGACACCAGCGCGATTCCGGGCGCCGCTTCAAAGGCCCGCTGCAACTGCCGCGCCTGCGGTGTCTGATCAAGGTCTACCAGCACCACCGGCAGGTTTTGCGGAATGCGTTCGGAAAACGTGAGCCAGAGTGTCAGCGAGACCAGGACCGGAATGAAAAGCAGCAGCCACCACAAGCGTGGAGTGGAGCGAATACGCCCGAGCTCACGTTTCAAGACAGCGATCACCGGCTGACTCTCAGCGAATCCTCTCTCACCAGCACGCTCATCCCCGGCCGCAAGCCCTCGACTTCAGCAACGGGCCGAGCCCGGACTTCGAAAGTCCGCAGATCAAAGCCGCCGAGATCACGTGCAGATCGCCAGGTCGCAAAGTCTGCCATCGGGGCAATGAAATAAACCTCGAACTCGACTTCGCGCCCGGTCATCGCTGGCACCGTGCCGCTGATTCGCTGACCGATGGCAATCGACCCCATCAAGTCCTCGCGAATGTTGAGCGTCACCCAGGGATCATCCAGCAGAGCCACCACGAACAGCGGGAAACCCGGACCCACCAGCTCGCCGCGCTCAACCACCCGGACTGAGATGCTTCCGTCGACCGGGGAAAACTGGTGGCTTTCGATCAGGAGGGCCTGAATTTCTTCCAGCCCACCCTGGGCCACCCTCAGCTGGGCTTCGGCCGCCTGCAACTCTTCCGGTCGGACAGCATTCTCGGCCACTTGCAGCGCTTCCCTGGCAACGTTGGCCTGGGCCGCCGCGGCTCTGGCCTGAGCAATGACTTCGTCTCGACGCTGCGTCGGCACCACGCCATCGGCATACAAGCGCTCGATACGGGTCCGGGTTTCCGCAGCCAGTTCGGCGACGCTCTCGGCGGCTTCGAGCTGCGCTCGTGCAGCCCGGATCTGCTCTTCTCTGGCGCCCTCGCGAGCCAGGTCGAGCACCGCCGTTGCTGCATCCACCTGCGCCTGCACCTGGCCGGCGCGGGCTTCGATCTCGGGCGTGGTCAACACCGCAACCAGTTGGCCGGCCGTTACCGTATCGCCCTCCACCACCTCCAGCGAAGCGACCCGACCGCCTACCTTGGCTGAAAGGCGCACGGTATCGACCTCGATCTGTCCCTGCAGAAACGCGGGCCCCGGTCGAGTAAGCCACAACACCAGCGCCAGAACACCCACCAGGACGATTGCCGCAATGATGATTGCGGCTGAACCTGAAGAACGGAGTCGCGCCGGAGGTGCAGATTTTGGCGGCGATGTTTCGGAAGCAGGCAATTCATTCATATGGAGCATCCTCGATCAAATCAACAAAGTCCGCGATCGCGCCGCTGGCCGCGTGGATGGAAGCGGTTGCCACCCAAGCCTCATAGCGGGCAAACAACTCAGCCAGCGCGACGCGGGAGCGTGCCAGCTCGGCTTCAATGACTTCCAGAGAGGTCGCAAAACCCTGCTCGAACGCACGGCGCTGAACGCGCAGGCTTTCATCGGCCACTTCCCCGGCAGCACTGAAGGTGACGTGACGCTCCAACGCTGTGTGCTGAGTCTGCACTTGCTGATCAACCAGTAGGGCGATCTGACGTTTGAGCGATGCGCGCACAAACTCCAGCTCCGACAGGCTCGCCTCGGCGCTCGACACCCGCGCGCGACGCACGCCACCATCAAAAAACCGCCAGCTCAAACGCAAGCTGACTGCCCAGTCTGGCTCAATCACGCTCAAGTCCTGCGTATACAACTCTCTCCGTCCCAGCAAGAACACATTGGGACGAAGGTTGGCCTGCTCTGCACGAACCAGCGCTTCAGCCTGCTCGATCCGATTGCCCAGCTCGAGCAAAGCTGGATTGCTTTCTGCAGCACGGCCCCGCCATTCTGCGGCTTCCGTCCGCCGCGGCACCGCGGGAATCCGCGTCAATGGCTCAACCGGACGATCTTCAGCCAGCAGCGTCGCCAGTGCCGACTCGGCCAGAGCCAGTCGTTCCTGTGCCAGGGCCAACTCTCCCTGGGCTTCGATCAGGGCGACATCTGCGCGCAGACGCTCAGCTCGAGAAATCTCACCCTCTTCCTCCAGGCGCCGGGCGTTGAAGGCCAGGGTGCGCAGTGTTTCCAAAGACTGCTGCCGTACCGCCATAACATCGAAAGCGACCGTCTGCCCGAAATATCGCTTGACCAGTTCAACCACCAGGTCGGCCTGAGTCCGATCTACCATCGCCTGGTTTGCGCCGACACCCGCTCTGGCGGCTTCGCGTCCGGCACTGATACGTCCGCCCAAATAAATGGGCTGAACGGCGACCAGCGCGGCGGTCGAAAAACTTCGATCCTGAATAGGTAGTCCGGACGGGATCAGGCCGGGCGGCAAATTCACGCCTAGATCCTGCTCCAGCCGCCGGCGAACCCCGCCCAAATCCAACTCCAAAGGCGCATCCAGCCGGGTCACGCCGCCCTCAATCTCAATACTGGGCAGCCGTAGTCCATCCGCCTCGCGCTGGCGTGAACGCGCCTGCTCGATGCCCATACGGGCTGCTGCAAGGTCCTCGTTTTGCGCAGTCAATCGCTCAAGCGCGGCACGAAAATCCAGCCCGGCGGCTTGCGCGAATCCAGTGCCCGGCGAAGCAGCCAGGATCAGAAAGAACGCGAGCAGGAAAAGTCGCGCGGGTTTCGAATTCAACATCCCTGTTGTCCCCAAAATACTCTGAAAGTCATGTTTCCAAGTCAGCCCGTAACGACGGACTGCCCATCATTGTTGAAGCACATCGAGCGACGATAGCCTTCGATCAGACTATGGCCGCCTCCTGAGATCAGAAGCATCACTGTCACGACAAGCTGGATGGCCCGACCGTGGCCAGGTACCATCCGAAGGTGGGCGGACAGGATCTCAGGCTGATCTGGCACAGCACTCAAAGCCCCTTGAACAAGAACGGTTCGCTCTCGACAAAGCCATGCAAAGCGTGGCCTGCATGGACTTCGCCACCATCCAGTTTGAGTTTTCTCACGGGAGAACTTTCTGACCAATCAACCTGCTTCAGGTCAACCCAGACCACGTTAGGCGTCAGTACATTCTCGAAGAAATAAACCAAATGCTTCTGATCCGCCACCACACGCCAGCGCGTGCTCGAGATATGCGGCTGCCCCTCCGTCGATATGCCGTAGGGAACCGAGACGTTCCGAATCACGCTGAACACGCTGGCGACTGACAGACGCTGATCGCTCGTTTGCGGGATGGCCTTGATGTAGTAGGACGCGCGAACAAAGCGGTCGGGCGCACGATTGCTGCCCGGCAGGAAGACAGTACCCGGAAACGTATCCCAGTAGCCTTTGATAGCCAGCTGATCCTGAAACAAGGGGTCATTGGTCATCACCTGATACGAGGTGTCGTGATGGATGACCAGCTTGCCTTTGACATACTCCAGAATCGCGCTATCTCCGGACGCATCCGAGATCGACAAATGCACAGTCGTGAATTTCTCCGTCCCGGGGATGAAGTCGGTCACGATGGCAAATTCTTCTTTGCGTAAAACCTCGACCGCTTCGGCGACCGTGGCAAAGTTATCCAGCACATACTGTGCCCACGCTGAAATGGTCAGACCGGCCTCCGCGGAGTCTTTTTCGAAAGATGGGTACTCCGACTGAACCAGCCAAAGCATGTTGGCGACCAGGCCTTTTTCATTCATGCCGTCGGGAGCGGCGATGTCCCAGGAGCTGGCGACGATACTGCCATAGCGCGATACCCAGCGAAGAGAATTTGATCCGACCTGGCCGTTCCTCTCCATACCCTTTGGAAAGATCCACAAGTTCGCCGGAATATCGATGGAGAAATCCATGGTCCTGCCCGTAAGAACCGTTTGTTCAGGGCCGATATAGACAACTCGCGTACACATGCAAGACTCCGAATACAGGAACGACATTCCAGTCAGGCAGAATTCTTCCTTCCCACCTGCCACCTTCCGAATCACAACTGACCGCATTGCTCCTTAGAGAGTGGCGCAATTATTTACCCGGAGCAAATGCCCTTGTATTGCAGAATGTCAATTTTCGTAAAAAAGGAAATTTTGGGTTATGAAAAGCCCAAAAGCAGTCAGAATCCGGATTTTGCTCGGCCTACAATGCGGATAAGCCTTTTTTCACGAGGAGCTTTGCGATGTTGTTCACTCTGTCCCGCATCTGGACTGCCATCTTCGTCGTTGTGGCCTCTAGCGTCGCCTTCGTTCCGGTCGTCCTGGCTTGTACGTCTTTGCTGTACTCCGACGCCCATAAAAACTTCTACGCAGGGCGCACCATGGAACTACCCATGGAGCTACCTTACAAGGTGTCCTACTTCCCGTCGGGGATCCACTTCGGGTCGCAGGCAGACAAGCACCATGTGCTTGATTTCACCGGGCGGCACGCTTTTCTGGCAGTGACCATACCCGACCCTGAGACTCGTGACGTCAAGGTTGCGGAGGGAATCAATGACCAGGGTCTGACTTTCAGCTTGCTGGCCTTTGCCAGCACCGAGGGCCCGAAGACCATGGTCGACAATACCCACGCCGTGCTGGCGGCCATCGATCTCGGGGCCTGGGTGCTGTCGCAGTTCGGCACAGTGGCGGAAGTCAGAACAGCACTCGCCAACCAGGCGGTCCTGGTGACCTCACTGCTGCCTGCTGGGTTGCTTGAAACTCCGTTCCACTACACCCTGCACGACACCACCGGCCGCTCGATGGTGATCGAGTTTTCCGGTGGTCGGCAGAATCTAATCGATAATCCGCTGGGAGTCATGACGAACGGTCCTGAATTCTCCTGGCACATGACCAATCTGAACAATTACACACATCTGAGCAACGTTGACCAGTCCAGTCTCGAGCTAGGTGGAGTTCAATTCAAACAGCCTGATTCGGGCATTGCCACGGCAGCACTGCCGGCCTCGAACACCTCTGTGGGCCGATTTGTCCGGGCAGTCTATTTCTCGCAGTTTGCTGAAAAAGCCGAGCATCCGGCTTCCGCGATCAGCACCCTGTCACGAATCATGAACAATTTCGATCGGCCACGGGGCATTACGACTGACAACCGTTTCCGAGACCAGATCGCCAACATCACGGCACCGGGCGTGGCCCATCACCGCGTCTACACCTCCGAATACACCTCCTGGACTTCATTGATCGATCTTCAGGAGCGGCACCTGTATCTGCGAACCTATGACAGCTTGAATTTCATTCATATCGACCTGCCTGCACTGGCAAGCATTAACCAGATACGGCATGTCGAGCTGAAGGACATTGCCCGCGGCCCTTCTGAAGCAACGGGTGCTTTCAGACCATAGCGGGTAAATCGTGCGGGCCGCGCTTTTAACCTGAAGTAGCCAAGGGCGCTTCAACGCTGGGAGAACGTTATGGATTTATGGCATTGGGTTGCCTCCACGCTGCAACAAAACCCGGAACTGGCGATTTTTCTGGCCCTGGGCCTCGGGTACTGGGTCGGTGCCATCAAGTTAGGCAGCTTTAGCCTGGGGGCTGTCACTGGCACTTTATTGGCAGGGGTCGTTATAGGCCAGATCGGCATTGAAATCTCGCCCCAGATCAAGTCCATCTTCTTCATCATGTTCCTATTTGCCGTTGGCTTTGGCGTCGGTCCGCAATTCGTCCGCGGCATAGCCAGCGACGGTTTGCCGCAGGCGCTATTCGCCGTGGTGATTTCGACATTGTGCTTGCTTTCGGTGTACGCGGCGGCGCTCATTTCCGGATACGGACCGGGTCTTGCCGCCGGTCTGCTGGCGGGTTCGCAAACCATCTCAGCCTCGATTGGGCTGGCAACGGACGCGATCGGCCGGCTGGACATGACCGCCGAAGAAATTCACGCGCAGCTTGATCTGATCCCGGTGGCCTATGCGGTGACCTACCTGTTCGGCACCGTTGGCTGCGGTTGGATCATCGCGTTCCTGGGTCCCAAGCTGCTGCGCGTCGACATGGCCGCGGAGTGCGCCCGCTTCGAGAAGGAAATGTCGGCAGGGGCACCGGAAGACGGCCTGCACTCTGCCTGGGATCAATACGTGGTGCGGGCCTTCGAGCTGACCAAGCCCGGTGTGGTCGCCGGCAAGACCGTGGCCGAAGCCGAAGCCCAAGCCGGCGAACGCCTGTTCCTGGAAAACCTACGTCGAGGCGGGCAAATCATTTCTTTCGATCAGGACACAGTGCTCGAGGTTGGCGACATTGTTGCTGTCTCCGGCAAGCACGAAACACTGGTCGAATGGAGTAACCAGGCACCCGAAGTGGCCGACCAGGAGTTACTGAACATCCCGGTCGAATCGATTGATGTCTTCATCACCAGCAAGGAAGCAACCGGCAGGACGCTCATCGATCTGGCTCAGGACGAAGCCACACGCGGGGTCTACGTCACGCGGATCCGGCGCGGATCGATGGGTGTGGACATTCCGGTCTATGCTCAGACCGAGCTGCACCGCGGGGACATTGTTTCGATCACCGGCACGCGCAAGCACACCGAGCACGCCGCAGAGCGCTTCGGATACGCCGATCGTCCCACCAGCGTCACCGACATGGTCATGGTCGGTGCGGGCATCGTCCTCGGCGGGCTGTTAGGCGCGATCGTGGTGCCGGTTGCCGGCGTGCCCATCACTTTGTCCACCGCAGGTGGTGCATTGATTGCCGGCCTGCTGTTGGGCTGGATCCGCAGCTTCACCCCGAAAATCGGGGGCGTGCCCAGCGCGACCCTGTGGTTCATGAACTCGGTCGGCCTGAACGTCTTCATCGCCGTGGTCGGCATCACGGCCGGCCCCACGTTCATCGCCGGGCTGAAAACCGTTGGATTCGAGATCTTTTTCTGGGGCCTGTTTGCTACATCGCTGCCCATGATCCTGGCGCCCCTGATCGGCAAGTACCTGTTCCGTTTTGATCCGGTCATTAACCTGGGTGCCTGTGGCGGAGCGCGAACTTCCACCGCCTCAGTCGCCATGGTCGCGGAAATAGCGAAAAGCAACGCGCCCATGCTCGGCTATACCGTGCCGTATGCGGTGAGCAACACGCTGCTGACGCTTTGGGGTCTGGTCATTGTATTGATGCTGACTTGAAGCCTCACGGAGGCAGCGCGCACTTCAGCGCTCTTCAGGACCGTCGGGTTCGTCCGGATACTGCGCGTTTTCCGGCCGCAAACTGCGGCCGGCTCGATCAGCCAACCGTTGAGACTCCGAATCGATACCTACATCGGTTGCCAGCATGACGGTGTGCGTGCGCGTTGCCAGGCGTGAACCGGCGCGGTCGACCAGACGCATGATGCTCAGCAGCAAATCCTGCTGAATCTCCAGAAATTCTCCATAGCTGGTCGTCATCACATCGGCGCGGGCCTCGATATGGATCGCCGACTCGCCAAATCCCACCAAACGGACACGCGGCATGCCGGGGCTTTCATCCACCAGCGGGTGCAAGGTCAGCGTTTGGCGAATCTCGTGGAGCAGCCACTTCAGCTGATCCGGCGTGGTCTCGTAACGAACCCCCAGCGTGTGCAGAAACTGGCACTTGCTGCGCGCGGTGTAGTTCTTGATGCGCACTGACACCAGCTCGGTATTGGGCACGGTAGTCAAGGTCCCGTCCCGTCCACGCAGGCGCGACGAGCGGGGCCCGATGTTTTCCACGATCCCTGCCTCTTCTTCGTAATTGATGAAATCACCGACCCGGAAAGGCTTGTCGGCGAACAAGGTCAAACCGCCGAACAGATTCTCGACGGTGGATTTTCCGGCCAGAGCCAGGGCGAAGCCGCCGAAGCCCAGCCCGGCGAAAACTCCGAGAGCAGGTACGCCAATCTCGTTCAAGCCGGCAATCACCAGAAAGGCCACCGCGATGATCGCAAGCAGGCGGCCAACCATTCGAAACAGGTTGGCGTTATAGGCTCGCTCGGCCTCTGAGGAAATGACTATGAAGACTTCGGAGATCAACCGGATGATCAGCCAGGCCGCCCAGGCGGCGGCCAGGTAGAGCACCAGCAAGGTCAGGGATCGCTCCGCCCGCACGAAGGCCCCGCCGCTAAGATTGATTTCGAGCGCGGTGAAATGCCGCACCCAGAACGTCATGAACGCCAGCAGGACTGGGGCGGTTAAGCTGGTCAATATTCGAGCAGGATGATTGTGGCTGGACGTCAGGCGACTCAGAATCTGCAGCCAGAACAGCATGACCAACGCCGTCATAAGCCAGAGGAACAGGGTCAGCAGTAGCTTCCACAAGGGGGTCTCCAACCAGGTTGTCTGCCTGAGCCAGACCGGCGGGAGCTCGGTAAATGTCTGGTAAAACCATGGGCCGGACAGATTGCTCTGCGCCAGGTGCCAGTTTTCGACGGCGCTCGGCTGCTGCAGGGGGAAATCGATGATGGTGCGATGAAATTCGGGCAGACGTCTCAGAGTCCGCGCCGAGAACAGCCAGTTGCCGGCATGCTCTCCCTCCCTGATCAGGACGATGGCCATCTCGGTGTGGGGAACCCGCCACACATCGCCGGCATCTTCCTCCAGACCGGCATACAGTGCAGCACGCAGGTCATCCGGCGGCAGTCTCAGCAGAATGTCGTAAAGCAAGCCGAACGAGGCGCTGGCAACATCGCTGCGCACGGCTCGCGGCAGCTCGCTGCCGTCGAACAAGGCAGCGGCACGTGCGACCCTGGACTCGAAAACACGTGCGCCCTCGTGGGTCGGGTTTTCTTGGTACACCAGGTAGGCGCTTTCGATCTCGCCTGCCTGTTCCAGAAAGGACCGCAGGGTGGCACTCGGGCTCGAGACCTCAAGCGGCGCAAGTGGCCGCCCGGCCTGCGCGCCATCGGCTGCGACGAGATCCAGCCCGAGAGCGACCGTCAGCAGAAGAACGGCGCGCACGACCACGAGCAAGGAGCTTCGGGTTTTCAAATGGGTTGCGGCTGGGATGGGCTCCCACGTTCCGACGACGCGAAACGGGGAGCCACATCCATACTGGATCAAAACGCCATCAGCACTTGCTGGGCGTCGTCTTGTGAGCCGAGTGCAGCTTGGGCGGCGTGGCATTGCCGCCATGCTCTTCCAGCCACTTGCAGGCGGCAACAATGTCCTGGGCCAGGGTCTTAAGGACATTTCGATTAAGGTGCGGACGCACCACGATACGCAGCGAATTCACCTCCTCGGCGGCCGGCGGCATGGTGTAGGCCGATAAGACCCATCCGCGTTCCCGGACCTTGGCCGAGACGTCGAACTCGCTGAAGTTTTTGTACTGATCCTTGAGGGTCAGAGCCACCACCGGGATGCGCTGGGTTTCGTTCATGATGTCGAAATACCCGCTCTCGACCAGCAGATCGCGAAGATACTGCGAGTTGGCAACCGTCTGTTTCATGATCCGCTCGTAACCCTGGAAGCCGAGCCGAATGAAACCGTAGTACTGCAGCGCGATCTGGGCAGCATTGCGCGAGAAATTCAGCGTCGCGGTCGGCATCTCCCCGCCCAGGTAGTTCACGTAGAACATCAGGTCCTCGTTGAACACCGATCGCTCGCGGAAGATCACCCAGCCCAGCCCCGGAGGCACCAGCCCGAACTTGTGACCGGATGCGTTGATCGATTGCACGCGCGGCAGTCGGAAGTCCCACTCATAGTCTGGGTAGCAGAACGGGTTGACGAAACCGCCCGAGGCGCCGTCAATGTGCATGGGAATGGAGATTCCCGTGCGCTTTTCGTAGTCATCCAGCCAATCATGGATTTCCTGGATGTCGTCGTCCTCCCCGGTGAAAGTCTGACCGGCGATGGCGACCACGCAGATGGTGTTTTCATCCACGTATTCTTCAAGGTGTTCGGCGGTCAGGCGGTAGTTGCCCGGCTTGAGCGGCACAATGCGCGGCTCGACGTCGAAATAGCGCAGAAACTTCTTCCACACGATCTGCACGTTGCCGCCAGTGACCATGTTGGGGCGCGTATTGTCCATGCCCTCCTTTTCCCGCGCCTGGCGCCAATTCCACTTATGCGCCAGGCCGGCCAGCATGCAGGCCTCGGATGAACCCACGGTGGCGGTTCCGTATGGCTCGACATCCTTCGGCCCATTCCAAAGCGCGTGCAGCCATTTCACCATCCGGTTTTCCATGGCGAACAGCTGCGGGTACATATCGTGATCAATATGGTTCTTGAGAATATTCTCCCGCGCGACCTCGACCTCCTCCGGCTCCATGAAAGTCGTCACGAACGAGGACAAATTCATCTCCGGCCGGGCATCGGTCCAGGCTTCGCTGTTGACGATCGCCTTGGCGGCGCGCGGGTGAATTCCCGTTCGCGGCATCTCATCCTCGGGGATTTCTATGTTGAACATGTCCCAGGGCGACATGCGACTTAAATTGTCCATAAGCGATTCTCCTAACTGTACGCGTGACTGAAAGCTAGAGCTCGGATCATGTTCAGGGTCTTTTTGAACAAGGGTGCCAAGGGGCTACGAAAACAGGCCCAGCGTGTAGTTTGCCAGCGCACCAGTCATGGCCGGCGCCGCTTGAGTCGATGAATTGTCAAACATCGCAAAAATGAACATTTTGATCGTCTGCGGTCGCGCTGGAAACGAGTTGCCTACGGTCTTCGTTGCAGACCATTTGCTGCGGCCAGTCCAGCGCTAGAACTGAAACATCGAAACACCCGCGCTCAGGGTGGTCTGGCGATGGTTGTAGTCGAGCAGGCTTTCGCCATACCCACTGAAAACGGACAGGTAGCCGTGCAGATCGCCAACCAGCGGGAAGTGGTAGCCCAGGCGAATCATCCCCTTGCTGGTCGAAGGGTTGAGTCTGGCGGTCAGTTCCAGGCGACTCTCATTCACGTGGCGAATGACGTGGAGATCACCGTGGCCGAGAAAATCCTCGATGTCGGCGTTGTCGTCCGGATCTTCACGGAAGATCCGAACCCAGGGGCGCAGATAGACTTCGGTATTCTGCGCCTTGAAACCGAAGTTGGCATAGATGCGATTCCAGCTCCGGGAAATACCCAGCACCGAGCCACGACCGTTGGACTGATGCTTGAAACCCATGCTCAGCAGCTCCCAGCGCCAACGCTCGCCCAGCGGTAAGCCAACACGCCAGGCCGAAAACACTTCCGGCATGTAGTTCGTTTCGCGAAACGGAGAGGAATTGTCGGTGTTGTAGGCCTGCCAGTAAGCCGTCTGGGTGTAGGCAACCCAGATATCACCGTTGTCCCTGACCGGGTTGTCCCAAACCTTGGTACGCAGACTGAGGCGGAAAAACGCCTCCACCGAATCCAGAGGAAAGCCATCGATCGCCTCACCGGTCGGCGAAGACGGTCTACCATTCGGTGAACTGCTCCAGCGCGCTGGTGTGGCCAGCAATGGGCGGTAAGCACGGATGCGACCTCGGCCGCTGTGAGTCTGGTCGTCCAGCTCCCAGAATAGATTCATGCGGGAGACCGGCCGGATATCGACCTTCGCAGACTCTGCGGCCGGGCCTGCGGCGCGCTCTTCGGGCGACTCCAGCAAGCGATCAAAGCAGGCCAGGCGCTGCTCGGGTTCGCGAACGATCTGGCAGTTTTCAACCTGCTGACGCAACTCGCGCGGTGAGGCCGCCAGCGCTGGCGCGGTCGCTATCAACAGCAGGACGCCTGCCGCGATTGTCCTTGCCGAGAATGATGTCATCAGGATTTCTTTCGTCATTTGTACATCGTCATGCTGTCAACATCCAAAGGGCGCGGTTGGTGCGCCAAGCCGCCGGCACTCTACTGCCGGGAATATATTTTCCGTAAGGCCTGGACCGCAGGTCAATAGCAAGCCTTATCGGTACTGGAACCGTTTTCATGCTGCTTCGCTGCTACTTGAGTCATCGGCAATTCCAAGGCGTTCGAGCTCGCGGTCAGCCTGCGTGGCCGCTGATCTCACCAGCGGCGACAGCGTCAGCCCCTGCACTACCACCGAAAACACCACGATCACGTAGGTCACGGTGACCAAAAGGTCCCGCAACTCGCCCTCCGGTAATGACAGGGCCAGCGCAACCGAGACGCCGCCACGCAAGCCACCCAAGGTCAACACGGCGACCGCTCCGGGTGCGGTCGTCCTGAAACGGCGCAGCAGCGAGATCGGTAGGGCGACGCTGATTGCACGGGCTGCCAGCACCAGCGGAATGAGGATCGCGCCAGCCAGCAAGGCCTGGCCGGTCAGGGCCAGCACGATGATTTCCAGGCCGATGAGGACGAAAAGAACGGTGTTGAGCACTTCGTCAATCAGAGTCCAGAAGGTGTCGACCTGTGACCGCGTTCGTTCCGACATCAGGCCTCGGCCGCGATAGCCGATCATCAGACCGGCAATCACTACCGTGATGGGACCGGACACATGCAGGTGTTCGGCCAGCGCAAACGATCCCAGCGCCCCGGACAGGGTCAGAAGCATCTCAACCGGATAATCATCGACCTGGCGCAGCATCAAGCAGACAAGGCCGCCGCACGCCAGCCCGACCAGGACGGCTCCGAATACCTCGCGAGCCAGAAGCTCCACCACTCCTAGCGTGTTGATCTCGACGACGCCCGTGGCAATCTGCAGCAATATCATGAACGTCACCACGGCGACTCCGTCGTTGAACAGGGACTCGCCGATGATCTTGGTTTCCAGCGACTTCGGGGCGCCAGCGCTCTTAAGGATTCCGAGCACCGCGATGGGATCGGTCGGCGCGATCAGCGCTCCAAACAGCAAACAATAGATAAGCGGCAACTCCAGCCCGATAAGGCCGAGCAACCACCAGGTGCCGAAACCGATCAGAAATGTGGTCAGCAGTGTGCCGAAAGTGGCCAGGATCAGAATGGCCATACGGTGTTCCGCCAAGTCCCGCAGATTGACGTGCAAAGCGCCGGCGAACAACAAGGCGCTGAGCATGCCGTGCAGCAGTGTTTCGTTGAAATCGATGCTGTCAAGCATCAACCGGACCAACCGCTCGGGTGCTTCCAATCCTGGAATGGGCAACAGCAGGACCAAGGACAGAGACAGGGCGAGCACCATCAGACCGATGGTCGCCGGCAGTTTGAGAAAACGGGCATTGAGCCAGTTCAGAATTGCCGATAGCACCACCAGCAAGGCGATGATGTCGAAAAGCCTCATCTGTAAAAGTCTCCTCTGCTGCCCACCTGGCCTCAACCGTGGCGACCCAAAAGTCTGGCGCTCCAACTAAATGGCAGCACCATTCATCCTATTTTTGCCGATACTAACGGCAAGCGTCGACATGCCACTTACCGAAGCAGCATGTTTGTTTACCATATATTGATCTGCCATGAAGGTCGCCGTTGGCAGACCTCGTTTTCTCCAACATCGCGAATGGATTGACAACGCCATGCTGAGCAAATCCGAATCTCCCAGAACCGATAATACCCGGCCCTATCCCCCGCAAGGTCTTCTGATCAGCCTGGCACTGGCTTTCAGCCTGACCGCTTGTGCAGCGAGAAATGTCGGTCCCATCAACGAACTTGATGCCGATAGGGATCAGTCCCCTCCCACCCTTCAAGCCAACTTCGGCGATGATGAGACCCTTCTTGTGGGGATGGCGTTCTCAGGCGGCGGCACTCGTGCCGCGGCGTTTGCCTACGGCGTACTGGCGGAACTAGATGCCCTCGAAATTCAGCAGGCTACACGCAGGCAGACCGTTGCCTCCAACATCCGGATCGTGTCCGGGACATCCGGAGGCGCCGTCCTGGCCGCTTACTTTGGGCTTCGCGGGCCTTATCAATTCCAGGACTTTCGAGAGCGCTTTCTCGTTCAGGATGTCGAGAAGAGCCTGCACACTTCACTGGGCTCGCCGCCCAATCTGGTCAGGGCCGTGCGCGGCGGCATGAATGATCTGGACCGCTTTGCCAAATGGCTGGACGAAAACCTGTTCGACGGCGCCACCTATGCAGACCTGTACCGGGATCACGGTATCCTGGTCTGGTTGAATGCGACGGATATTCACTACGGGGAGCCGTTTCTCTTCAATCAGGAGACTTTCGCGGCACTGTGCAGTGATTTGTACAGGGTGCGACTGGCCGATGCGGTTGCCGCCTCTGCCGCTTTTCCGGTGGCTTTCGTTCCTCTCGAAGTCATGGCCTACGGCTCGGCATGCGAGCATCAGGTTCCGGACTGGCAGAACCGCGCCCTGAGTAACCCGGACGCGCCGGTCAGGCTGAGTGCCCATGCCCGAACCCTCGCTGCCTACCGAAGCTATGATGAACCGACGCGTGTGCGCCTTCTGGACGGGGGTATCACCGACAACATCGGCATCACCGGACTGGCCCTGACCCGGGCCAGCGCCGAAACACCTTACGGCCCGCTATCGGCCAGGCAGGCGGTGCGTGTCGACAACCTGTTTTTCATCGCCACCGACGCCGGCAAATCCTCGAAACCCGGGTGGACGGCGCGCGACAAGGTGCCCAACCTGGTTCAGATCGGGCCGGCGCTGGCCAACGCCACGGTCGCAGCTTCCGTTCGCAAAGGCTTCGATGCCCTTCAGCTGGCCCTCGGTGACTGGCGGCAAGACATCATTCGCTTCCGCTGCGGGCTCGCGGAAGAGCAGGTTCGCGAACTACGCGGCTCGCTCGACAACTGGGACTGCGCCAACGTCAACATGACGGTCCAGCTGTTGTCCTTCCGCGACCTGGATACCGATCAGCAGCTGCGGCTGGACACGATTCCCACGCGACTCGCGCTGCCGACCGAACAGGTAGACCTGCTGATCGAAGCAGGGCGCGAAAGCGTCCGCCGAAATCAGGCGATTCAGCAGGCGCTTGAAAGCGTGCATCAAACTCGAGCTGCCAGTAGCATCCACAATCACAGCGGAACTAGTCGATGACCGGTCAAGGACCAGGACCGCTGAACTGCCGCTGCGGCCACCCCGGCGTTTCGAATGCCCCATGATTTCCTTGCAGGTTCGTTCGAACAGCCATTCGAGCGCGCGGCCGCCCCGAACGGTTCGCCATCACCCGCTATGGTGAGCCGGCGTTCGAACAGCTGGCAGGGGTGCCTTGCCTTTTTGCTCGCCGTACATTCGGCGTCAATCCTGGCGGCGCGGGGACTAGAGACCCAGATCAACGGTCTTGATGGGCCCGAATTGGCCAATGCGCGCGCCCATCTGTCCCTGGCCCGCGCTGAGCGCCAGCGGTCAATGGCCGCATGGCGAATCCGGAAGATGGCCCGTGCCGCGCCGAATGAGATTCGCGACGCGCTGCGGCCGTTCGGCTTCTACCAGGCGCAGGTGGATGTCCTCCTGATCGAACCCGCCGGCCCGGATCTGGCCTGGCGGGCGATCATCGACGTCGAACCCGGACCACCCGTGAGAGTCTCCGACCTTGATCTGCAGATTTCAGGACAGGCGGCCGAAGACGCCGAGTTTCAGCGCTGGCAGTCTGAATGGCCACTCCCGATCGGCAGCGTGATGCACGAGCCTGTGTGGGGGGCTGCGTGGCGCAGCCTTTTGGACATGGCACGCGACCGGGGCTATTTCGATTACCGCTTTGTCGAGCGCCGGTTCTGGGTCGACCCGGACCAGGGCAAAGTTGATCTCAGACTTCACTTCGACAGCGGCGCCCGCTACCACTTCGGGCAACTGCAGGGGGCACCCCTGCCGTTCAGGGACCCGGTGATCGAGCGCCTGACGGTGATCAACACGGGTGAGCCCTACACGGTGCAGCGAGTCGACCAGCAACGCGAGGTGCTGGCCGGGTCCGGACTGTTCGACCGCATCGTCATCGAAGAGCAACAAGACCGCGATAGCGCGACCGTGGATCTGGTTTACCAGCTCAACCCGCGCCCTCCGAATTCCTACCGGGCCACCGCGGGCTTCGGTACCGATACCGGGGCGCGCTTTCAGCTCCACTGGATTCGGCACTACCTGTCCTCGCTCGGCAATCGTCTTGACTCCGGTTTCGGCGTCCAGCAGCGCGATCGGGAATTCGTGGTGCGCAGCGAATACCTGCATCCGAGCGGATCGGAACCGGGCGCCTTCCTGACCGCCGGCGGCGTGGCCCGGCGTCAGCGCGACGAACTCCGCTTCAGCAACGAGGAGCGGCGCCGGGAAGTGTTCGAGCCTTTCAGCGGCAGCCGCGAACAGTTCGAGTTGCGCTTCGGTCGGCTCGATGAGCGCCGACTGGGACCACAACAGCGGCTGGCGCTGGAAGAACGCTTGTTCGTGGCCGTTCTGCACGAGCGCTTCGATGCCCTGCGCGAAGCGCGCTTCAGCGAAGAAAATGAAGCCCTGCTGACAGCCAACCCCGAGATCGAAAACTTCCTGAAGAACGACACCAAAACCCTTTCGTTTGGTGCGCAGTGGCGACTGCCTGAAATCCGCGGCATCGGCTTCTTCAGCGAGGGCTACTTGCTTGAGGCACGGCTGCTGGCTGCGCACAAATCGCTGGCCTCCGATGTCAGCTTTGCTCAATCCCATCTGCGCGGCCGCTGGCACCGACTCTTCGGCGACCGTCACAAGCTGCTCCTGAGCGGCGAAATCGGCCATACCGAGGCCAATGTGCAAACGCTGGACCTGGCGCTCGACGACCGATTCCTCGCAATGTCGATCACACAGCTCCCCGAGCACTACCGGTTCAAGACCGGCGGCGATCGTAGCGTGCGCGGCTACCGCTTCGAGAGCTTGAGCACCAACCGCAACGGCGCTAACCATTTACAAACCGCCTCGGTGGAATACGAGTACCGCGTCGGCGAAAACTGGTCGCTGGGCATTTTTTACGACGTCGGCAACGCGTTCAATGACTGGAACGAACGCAAGCTCAAACGCGGGGTCGGCGCAGGCGTTCGCTGGTACACCGTGATCGGTCCGATCCAGTTCGACCTTGCCCGCGCGCTGGACGACGCCGACCGCTCCGGGCGACTGCATTTCACCATCGGGACCCGCCTGCTGTGAAAAAGCTTCTGTTCATCGCCGCGCCGGCCCTGTTGGTCTTGTTAGCCCTGATCTATTCCGGTGGGTGGTGGCTGTCCACCACTCAATCCGGCGCACAATTCCTGTTGCAGCGAGTCGTCGGCATAGTCCCCTCGCTGCGCTGGGATCGCCTGGAAGGAGACCTGCGAGATGGCATCACGCTGCATGGTTTGGAAGTCGACGAGGCGGGGGTGCGGGCTTCGATCCGGCGCGTGGAACTATCGGCGCGGGTGCTGTGGTTGCCTTACCCGCGCGTCGACATCGCCTGGCTGCGATTTTTTGACGGTCAGCTGCAGCTGGCGAAATCGGATCAACCAAGATCCGGGACATTCACTCTGCCGGATCTGTCCAGCCCGGTGGCAATGGAAGTGCGCGAACTGCAGATCAGGAATCTCGCGGTCTCACCATCGAATGCGGATGCCAAGCCGCTTCGGATTGACCGCGTCGATCTCGCCGCCCGCTACCACCAGGCCTTGGAGCTGCTGTCGCTCGAGCTTGCCACGAGCGATCTCGACGCGGGATTGAGCGGTTCCTTGGGCTTGTCGCAGCCCTTTGCCGGCGAGCTTGACCTGGACGCCGCTTATCGCATTCAGCCCGATCGGAAACAAACGCTGAAGGCACAGATTGTCGGCGACCTGAACGCCTTGGAAATCGATCTGGCGCTGCACGGTCCGGCCAGTACCACCGGCCGGATCGAACTGAACGCGCTGCTGGAAGACCCGAAGACAAGCATCTACCTTTCCGGTCGGCTGAGCGACTGGCCTGATCTTGATCTGGCGATCGAAGCGTTGTCGTTGAGCGGCAGCGGGAATCCAGACGACTGGACGATGGTACTTTCAGGACAGGCCGTGAATCAGGGCCTCCCGGACAACCGGATCGACCTCAAGCTTGCCGGCGATCGGGAACGGGCGGAACTGCGCCGAGGAAGGGTTCATGTGCTGGACGGCACGATCGATCTCGGCGGCGAGGTCGACCTGATCGGGGCCATGCGCGCGGAGATCGCGGTTAGCGTCGATGCACTGGACCTGACACCTCTCTTTCCCGACTGGCCGGAGCAGGCGCGACTGCACGGCCGCCTCAGACTGGACGCCACGCCGGATCGGCTAATCTTTGATGATCTCGAAGTGACGGCGCCGCCGGCGACTGTAAAGCTGAATGGACAAGGCCGCTGGCTGCCGACCAAAGAGGAAATCGCCCTGGAACTTGACTGGAGCGGGCTGGACTGGCCGCCCGTCCACGAGCAGACCAGGCCTTTGCTGCGAAGCCGCAGCGGCTCGGTTCGGCTGGCTGGAACTACAGACGACTGGCAGCTGGACATCGCGACCCTGTTGGGTCTGATGGATCAACCGGAGACCCGGATTCAGGCTTCGGCGCACGCCAACCTGCACGCAGCCGACATCCAGGCACTGGATATCGATGCCGGCAGCTCCGGGACCGGCAGCGCAAGCGGCCAGGTGCGCTGGTATCCGACCGTATCGGGGCGACTGGAACTGAACATCAGTGACTTCGACGTCGGCGCCTATGTACCGAGCTTTCCCGGCCGGATCGATGCCGAGCTATCCTTCGACGCCCCATCCCTGCGCGAGCTCGGCATTGATCTGCGCCGGCTTGACGGCAAACTGCGCGATCAACCATTGAGCGGTCAGGGCCGCGTTGCGCTGGCCAATGAAACAACGGCAGGCGGCCAACTGGCTCTCATGCTCGGCGACAACCGGGTTGACCTCGACAGCGACGACGGTCGCCGGTGGCACCTCGATCTCGACGTCAGCCAGCTGTCCCAGCTCATGCCATCTGCCGAAGGAAGGCTTGGCGCCAGCGGCCGGATTGATCTTGACGCAGGCAATGCCGCAGTGCGGGCCGAGCTGAAGGCCGGCGCGCTCGGTGACATCAGTCTGCAGCAGGCCCGCTTGGACGCCGCCCTCGATTTTTCCGGCGACCGACCGGATTGGCAACTTCAGTTCGACCTGGCCGAACTCGGCTTCCGGGCCTGGGACCCCATCGACACTCTGGAGCTGAGCCTGAATGGCGACTGCCTGCGCCAGCAGCTGTCGCTGAAACTGGCCGCTCAACATGGGACGCTCGACCTGGCAGCGCGCGGTGCCCTCGATGCCTGTCGGCTATCGACGCAATCGACCTGGCGCGGGGCCATCGAGACCCTGGAGGTTGGCGACACGCCGGCCGGGCACTGGGCTCTGGAGCAGCCACTGCCCCTTGCCCTATCGCGCGAACGCTTCTCCGCTGCGGGTGCGTGCCTGATCGAAACGGGAGCCCATCCCGGACGGCTCTGCCTGAGTGAATTCGAGAGCGGAGAGGTTGGTCAAGTCGCGATCGGCATCGAACAGGTACCCATGGATCTGCTGCTGATGCCGTTCAATCTCGGGTTCACCCTGACCTCGCCCCTGTCCGGGGAGATCGAGGCGGCTTGGCTGGCCAACACCGGGCTGGAGCGGCTCGCCGGTCATCTCCAGATCGATCGGGGACAGCTCCAGCCGCTGAGCGAGGACGACAACTTGCTCGACGTGGAGTCCATTCGCCTGGACCTGAGGCCCGGGCCAGATGATCTGCGGGTCACGCTGGACGCCCTGCTCGAGGGCAGCAGCCAGCTGAGTGGCCAGGCCCGGATCGCCGAGCTCAACGATCCTGGATCGGCCAGGATCGATGCGCAGGCTCGCCTGAACCTGCCGGATGTCGGGGTTTTTCTCCGCCTGGTGCCCGAACTCGATCAGCTGGGCGGCCGCTTGAGCGGCGAGATCGGCGCCAGAGGGGCTCTGCTCAGGCCCACTCTCACCGGGCAGCTGCGACTGGACGACGGACTAGCGGTGCACGCGCCACTCGCCCTTCGGATGGAAGACGTCGTGCTGACTCTGGAGGCCAGTGAAGAACATGCCAGTCTCCGTAAAAGCATGCGCGGAGGCGACGGGACCTTGGCTTTTGCCGGCGATCTAGAACTGGTTGATGATCAGTGGCAGCTCGATGCCTGGATCGAAGGCGATCGCTTCCGTTTCTCCGACGCCCATTGGCTGCAGCTGAGCGCCAGCCCGGATGTACGCTTTTCGCGGGCCGCCGATGGGCCGCTGACCGTCGACGGTGACATCCGGATCGATCACCTGCGTGCCGGCGTGCCGCCCGGCAGCGAGTCGCGTATCGACGCATCAGCCGACCGTCGCGTGCGCGGCGAGCGCGAGACGGATAATCACGAAAGGCGACTGGCTCGACAATTGCAGGGGCGCCTGGGCCTGCACTTCGGAGACGATGCCCAGACCAGCGCTCTGGGCATTCAGGCCAGCCTGGCCGGAAGCCTGGATTTGTTATGGGAACGGGAGTCGGAAGAGCCGACCGCTCGTGGGGTGATCCGAATCCCGCAGGGATCGTACCGGGCCTACGGGCAGAACCTGCAGATCGAAGATGGCCAGGTGATCTTTACCGGCCGGACCATCGACAACCCGAGCCTCGACGTGGATGCCATGCGCGAGATCTTCGGCGACCCACAGGTCGAGGCTGCCGGCGTGCGTATCCGCGGCAGCGCTCGCGACCCGAGCATCAGCCTGTTCACCGAGCCGCCAACCAGCCAGGAGATAGCCCTGGCCTATCTTCTGACCGGTGCCAACATCGACCAGGCTGACAGTCAGGCCGCGATTAACGTCGGCTTCTATCTGCTGCCGCGCCTGTTTGTCAGCTATGGCATTGGCCTGTTCGAAGCCGGCAACGTACTGTCCGGTCGCTTCGAGCTTTCCCGGCGATGGGGTATTCGTGTCGTGTCGGGAGACAGGGACACCGGCGTCGATCTCAGCCTGGCGATCGAGCGTTGACCGTCCGGAACCGCGGCGATGCTGAATTGTTTTTGCCTTTTTTGACATGCGTCTGGAGCGCCACCAGCGTTAGTATTGCGGTGGTTTCTTGCCATTCGATCAGGAGTTCCGGTCATGAAAGCCCTTCCGCTTTTCGCTTCTTCGCTCGCGTTCGTTTTCTCGGCTGGCCTTTCCGCCCAGGACTTGTTCGTCTACCCCGCCCAGGGCCAGAGTGCTGAACAGACCCGGAACGATCAGGCAGCCTGCCACCAGTGGGCAGCCGGACAGGTCGGCTTCGATCCCCGTTATCCGTCGCGACCGGGGGCACCGGCCACGGCTCCCAGCGGTCCCGGCATGGTCGGCGGCGCGGTACGGGGCGCCTTGCTCGGCACGGTCGGCGGTGCGATTGCCGGTGATACCGGAAAAGGGGCCGCCGTCGGCGCAGCCACCGGCGCCCTGTTCGGCGGCATCCATCGACATGATCAGGCTGCCGCCCAGAGTGAGTGGTCGCAGCAGCAGCAAGCCTATGAGCGACAGCAGCGCGCGAACTTCAATCGCGCGATGCGCGCCTGCCTTGAAGCTCGCGGCTACTCGGTAAGCTGACACAGGAGAAATCAGACAATGAAAAAATGTATCCCGGTATCTTTCATCCTGATGAACCTGGCGTTGATCCATCCGGTTTTTGGCGATACGCTGGTTGACCCGCAGATCTGTTCCCTCCGAACGGTCCTGCAATGCGAGGAGATGGAGGAATGCACCCGGGTATTGCCCGGCCATGTCAATCTGCCGAACTTCTTTCAGTTCAACCTGGACAGTGCTGAAATCGTCGCTGTAGGCGGACGCCGAGACGGCAGCCGAACTCCGATCCAGCGGATGGAACATTTCGAAAATCGTACCTTGCTCCAGGGCGGCGATCTGCACGAAGACGTGCCCAACGGGGGCGTAGGTTGGAGCATGATGGTCGATCATGATTCAGGCTGGATGAGCCTCAACGCGCTGACGCCGTTTTTCAGCCTGGTCGCTTACGGTAAATGCATTGATGGCTCAGGCGAGCTGGATTGACAGAATCTGACGCCTCATCCCGGCGCTGTGACTCAGTTCGGCAAGGAATCGATCATCGCGAGTTGATCGGTGAGCTCCTGCAAGGACAGCGGTTTCAGCAACCACTCATCATGGGTCCCGTCATCCGATAGCCCAGGGTTCTCGCTGCCGCTGACGATCAGAATTCGGCGATGTCGACGTCCAGCCGCGCCATCCAGATTGCGGATTCGCCGCGCAACGCTCGCGCCCGTCTGCGACCCAAGCTGCTGGTCAAGAATCACCAGATGGGGGTCGAATTCCGCAAGCCAGGTTTCCAGTGTCGAATCGTCATGGCCGGTTCTTGCCCGACAACCCAGCGTCTCAACCATGTCGCGCAGGCCCAGGAGAGCGAAAGAATCATCATCCAGGATCACGACTCGGGCACACGGGAACAGCCGGTTGGCCTTCAATGGCGTCGGCGGGCGTTCCCCGCCGGTCTTCAGGGGAAGTGGCTCGAACGGCAGGGAGATGATCAGCATGGCCCCGTGAGGTTCCAGATTGCGGGCCTCGATGGTGCCTCCCAGTCGTTTGACAATGGCTGCACTGATGGTCAGACCCAGCCCGGTTCCGCACATGCCCGAGGTCTGTGCCTGCCAATAAGGCTCAAACAGACGCTGGTCCGGGCAGCTGAAACCGGGGCCGTAGTCCTCGATCTCGAACCTGAGTCGTGTGGGGGCCTGGGCCTCGTCCAGGCAGGCCCGCAGGGTCACCGGCCCTGACCCGGCGTGTCGAAAAGCGTTGATGACTCCGTTAAGAAGCACCTGAGTCAGTCGGTCGCCGTCAGTTTGAATTCTTTCCGGCACCCCGTCTCCCTGGATAAGCCGGAGTTGATCCTCGGCCTGCGGAAACAGGCCCTGGCTGAGGTATTTGACGCTCGCAAGAATCGTTCCGGTCTCACAAATGGCCCGGACATCGACGGATAGTCGATCCTGCTCCGACATGGCGAGATCCAGATAATCCCGCGCCAGATGAGTAATCAGTCGGCTGCTACCGAGCGCGGCTTTGAAGCCCGGATCGTCCGTGAGCGCTGGCGATCGCACGGTCAGGCTTTCCAGCACGCCGGCCAGCCCCTGGGCAGGGTTGCGAATCTCGTGGCTGGTGCGCGCCAGCAAGTCGACCCGCATTCGGGCCAGGCGCCGCTCACCCTGTCGGAGGTCATGCAGGCGGCGTTGACGCAGCCAGCCCAGAGTCAGCAGCGCGAGCATCAGTCCGGAGAACGCGAACAAGGCACCGCCACGCCAACGCTCCCGAGCCAAAGAAGCGTTTAGCAGGGTTTCCTGCGCAGTCAGGCGCTCCAACTCCCGAATTTTCTGGTCGGTGTCAAACGCCAGTGAGCCGGCCACGAGCAGTTCATTTTGTCGACGCTGCCGGTCCTCGGCGATGAGGTCGCTTCCACGTTGCTTGAGTCCCAGCGCGCGTTCAAAGTTTCCAGCGGCTGCCTCGCAGTCCGACCATCGGTTCATGGTAAAGCCCTGCTCACCAACATTGTCGGTTTGCTCAAGCTTTGTCACGCTGGTTTCGAAGTGAGTTCGTGCTTGATCCAGCGCACCCTGGTCGCAAAACAGCAGCGCGGTCTCCCGGCTGGCAATTCCGGCCAGAAACAGATTGCCGCGCTCCACGGCCTGCCTGGTGGCCTGGTCACTGAGCACCATGGCCTCGTCCATCTGGCCGCTGCTACGCGCGTAGAACAGCTGAGCCAAAAGCAGCGACGTTCGAGTTTCATCGGTAAATTCATCCGGGTCAAACTGCAGGGCCCTGCTCATCCAGGGCTCGCCCAATCGATCCAGCTTGGCAGGCATGGTCAGTTCAATGCGCATCAGGTTGATCAACAGCCGCGCCTGCCAGTCGGTCAGAGCGTTGGCTTCAGCCACTGCCAATGCAGCAAGCGCTGTTGATCGTGCCATTTCAGGCATACCGGCCTGAGACTGCAACGTCGATAGCGTGATCCGCGCTCGCACACCGGCGTCGATCAGTCCTAACCGGTCGATTTCGTCAAGGGATCCGAGCAGGATGCCGGCTGCTTCGTTGCCGCGGCCCAGGCGCATCAGCACGGCGCTGCGCATCAAGTCAATATCAATGGCGAACTCGGGATTGAGATCCCTGTCGACCAGTCCAGCGGCCTGCCCGGCGTGGGTTTCTGCCTGAGAGAAAAGACCAATGTTGTTGAAATGCCGGCCTAGCTGATAGTGCGCGAGGGCAGCAGACGCCGAGTCACGGTTCTCGGTAGCCCGCTCGAGCAGCAAAACGGCGCGCTGCGCATACAGGCTGCTGCCAGGATCGATGGCATCACTATCGGAACCGGCCGCCCCGGCAGGCATGCCGCTTATGGATGTGGTCAGTAGAAGTGCGATACGGAAGGCCGAAGAGGCCAACGCACGCATCATTGATTCAACCATTGGCTGTAACAGGCCACGGCGATCGCTCCAGCATTGCGCAAACGATTCATTTCCTCCTGAACCAGAAAACGCGGTTCGTCTTTCAGTTGTGCTTGCAAATCTCTCAAAAGCGCAGTCAGCCGGGTAGCTCCGAAACTGGCGGCGCTCCCTTGCAAGCGATGAACAATTCGCTCGGTTTGTTCCCGGTCCTGAACCAAGGCCGCCTGGTACAGATGCTCCAGGCTGGCTCGGAAATGCGACTCGAAGCGATCCAGAACCAGGGCTTTGAAGCCCGGCCGCTCTCGTTCAATAGAAACCAGATCGGCCAGGCGATCCGGGTCGAAACTTTCGGCAACCGAAGCCACTGCCACTGGACTTGCAGTCCAGTCTTTCACGCTGATCCGTCCTGTGGAAGAGACTGATTGACGCGAAACAACCTGTATCCTTGTTGGTACAGACCCTCCAGAAGCCATCCGTGGCGTCCATCCAGCTGGAACTTTTTCTTCAGTCGGCTGATGGTCGTGTCGATGGTTCGCGTGGGAACCGCGACTCGGGTCTTCCAGACATGCGCGAGCAGGGCTTGCCTGGAGCACGGCTGACCCTGCCGACGAAACAGAAAGGACAAGAGGTCAAACTCTTTGGGGGTGGCTTTGATGACTTGGCCATCAACCAACACCTGGCGCTGATCCGTATCGAGGGAGAAAGGCGGATAGGAACATGGACTGGCAATGGGCTCATAAGACCGGCGCAAGACGGCGCGCACTCTGGCCAGCAATGCTGCCCGACTGACCGGTTTGACAACATAATCGTCGGCGCCCGCGTCCAGCGCTTCCACCATGCTCGCTTCATCATCCTGGGTGGTCACGAAAACGACAGGAAGGGCATTGCGATCACTCTGACGTAGCTGCCTGATCAGATCCAGTCCCGATTGCCCTGGCAAGTGCCAGTCAAGCAGCAGCAAATCCACCTCACCGGAGCTTACGTTCGGACGAAAGCCATCCGTGCTCTCGAAACAGATAACCGTATAGCCCGCACCTGAGAGCATACCCTCCAGGAGCAATCTCTGGACCGGCTCGTCTTCGATGAGGCAAATGGTCTTCAACAGCACAGTCATGAAATCATCATGGCTTACCAAATCGGCGCCGGGAACATAGCTCCGTTAGGGGTTCCATGGTAAATCACTTGTGCTGAGATTTCAGTCAGGTTTCCCAGGCCCATGGGAAACCCATGAATAGAACGCCCGGCAGCTTCCTCGGCACCGTCTACCGCGCCAATGCCGGCCACCTGATCCTGCAGGCTGCATACATGCAACAATCAGCGCGCACCGGTGCCGTCCCTGACCCGGCGCAGGTAATGGAAAGCGGGCTGCTTTCCCGCCCGGGAAAGAAGCACGCTCGGCAGGCGTACTTTGCAGTTGGATTCCCATGGCAGGGCCAAATCACACGCAATTCGGCCCGCTGCGGGCTATGGCTGAACCATGACCTCGGCCACCCGCCCCTGCGTACCGTCAGCGCCCGGCTCGGTCCAGGTCACCAGCAGGCGCTGGTCCTTCAGGTTGC
>PWJA01000193.1 GCA_003560975.1 Gammaproteobacteria bacterium | reverse complement strand
TCTACGATCCCCGCGTCGCCACACCGTAGGCCGGGGTTACATCCCCGGCGGTCATGATCATCAAATGGCACCAACAACCCAGACGGCAACACCCATCCGATGCCACCAACACCACGCCCCGGGGTTACACCCCCGGCGGTCATGATCATCAATTGGCACCAACATTCCAGGCGGTGAAAATCACCCGAAGCCACCACCACCCCGCCTCCGGGAGACACCACCGAAAACCAGAACCGCAAGTCAATGAGCAGAACAGGGAAAACAATGAAACGCTACGGATTCACGAACCGACAAATGCTGGAATTGTTGTGCATCTTCGTTCCGGTCGCGATCGTTGCTCTGAATCTCGCCGTTCACTCCCATCTTGGGCAGTGGACCGAGGTGATGACGACGCCGCGGGATGGCGCTTCCTGCGAGTCGATGCGGACCCAGGTGGCGACCCGGTTCCCGTTGGAACAGCGCTTCTCCGTACGAGCGGTCGACCCCCCTCCGGATGCCGTCCGGAGGGGGGTTCTGCCAAGTTGCCAGATCCGATGGGCCCACTCGCTGAAGTGGCCGTGGCAGAAGATCGACGAGGCGCCGAACCGGGCGTTGTTCCAGGAGTTGAATCGCATTTCCGAGGTTCAGACGATCCGCTCCGAACATCGACCACCGTTGCTGTTCTGGCTGGCGCTGCTGGTTTTCAGCGCAACGTTGGTAAAGCTGCGAAACCACCACAAACACCCGCCGTCACCGCCGTAACCCAACGGCACAACCACCCGCCCCCGGGATTACCCCCCACAGCCCATCGATCCATTCCGCCACACAGGTTTCGATCCGGCACCGTCCGTCGGCCACGTAGGGCCGACCTACGATCCCCGCGTCGCCACCCCGTAGGCCGGGGTTACATCCCCGGCGGTCATGATCATCAAATGGCACCAACATTCCAGACGGTGAAAATCATCCGAAGCCACCACCACCACGCCCCGGGGTTACATCCCCGGCGGTCATGATCATCAAATGGCACCAACATTCCAGACGGTGAAAACCATCCGAAGCCACCAACACCACGCCCGGGGTTACATCCCCGGCGGTCGTACCTCAACCAAACAACCGTTTTGCCAGCGGAATGATGCGGTCGGCGGCGTCTTCGAGGACGTAGTGGCCGGCGTCTTTGTAGTAGTCGACGGGTGCGTGGGGGAGTTTTTCGCGCCACAGGGCGAGGACGTCGTCGTTGAATACGAAGTCCTTCGCGCCCCAGGCGATGTGGACGGGTTTTTCGGCAAGCAGGGCCAGTTTCGACTCGGTTTCGGCCAGGACGGACCAGGCCGGGTCGGTTTCCGACAAGGGAATGTCCTGGACGAAGCGCAGGGTGGCCAGGCGCTGGTCCGGGGTGCCCTGGTAAGGGGCGACCAGGCCGCGGGCGACGTCGCGGTCGAGTTTTTTCTCGGTCGCCATCTTCACCGCCAGGCCGGAGAAGGCGTTGAAGCGCTGGATCAGGAAGCTGCCCAGGCCGGTGCGGGCGAATTTCAGCGAGCCCGGCAGGGACTTGTCCTTGGGGATGTTGAACGCCCAGGTGTTGAGGATCAGCACGCGGCGCACGCGTTCGGGGTTGCGCACCGCCCACGACAAGCCGATCGCCCCGCCCCAGTCGTGCACGACCAGGTCGATCTCGCGCTCGGGTTCGACTTCGTCCAGCCAGGCGCCGAAATCGTCGACCCGGCTTTGCAGGGTGTAGTCGTAGGTCTCGTCGTCCGGCCGATCCGACAGCCCCATGCCGATGTGATCGGGCACCAGGCAGCGCTGTTCGTCCGATAGCGCCCGAACCAGCTCGCGATAGTAGAACGACCAGGTCGGATTGCCGTGGACCATCACCACCGGCTGCCCCTCGACCGGCCCTTCGTCCAGGAAGTGCAGGTTCAGCCCGGAGGGCAGCTCGAAGAAATTCGATTCGAAGGGGTACAGGGGGGAAGAAAACATGGGGTTCAGGGTTCAGGGCTCAGGGTTCAGGGCGGGCATGATCCGGTCATACCCAAACGATGGCACCAAAACTCCAACAGATGTTCGGCCAAATCCGCCTCGGCGGTTCCGATCCGAAATCGTTCGTCGGCCGCGTAGGGCCGACCTACCAAACCACTTCGGTCATGGCGCAGTTCAAACCTGAACCGATGCCCATCAGCGCGATGCGGTCGCCGCGCTTGACGCTGCCGTTGTCGACAATGTGGGCCAGGACCGTGGGGATGGAGGCCGGGCCGATGTTGCCCAGGCGCGGGAAGATGCGGTGGACGGTTTCGGGCTTGGCGCCGAAGGCGCGGATGAAGCCGTCGGTGTGGGCCTTGGAGACCTGGTGGATGACGACGTGGTCCAGTTCCTGGACGACCCAGCCGAGCACGGTGCGGGCCGCGGTCAGGGTGCCGCCGGCCAGTTTCATGCCCTCGATCAGCAGGGTCTTGGTGTCGGTCCACATCTGGTGGTTCCAGCCGCGGCAGAGCATGTTGAACTGGGTCGCGGCACGGGCCACGCCACCGCGGTACTGATGCCCTTCCGGATGCAGATCGGCGCGGGTCATGACCATGGCGGCCGAACCGGAGCCCAGGGTCAGGCTGGCGAACTCGGCCCGGAACTGCTTCTGGTTGACCTCCGGCTGGAGCAGGCGCTCGATGGTGTTGTCGTTGATCTCGCGGCTGTTCTCGCCGTTGACGATCAGGGCGTAGTCGATCTCGCCGCGCTCGAGCATCTGCCCGGCGATGTTCATGCCGTTGACGAAGGCCAGGCAGGCGTTGCCGACGTCGAAGCTCTCGCAGGTGTCGGACAGCTTGAGGTTGCCGTGGACCAGGCAGGCGGTCGAGGGCTCGAGGAAGTCGCGCGAGACGGAGGTGTTGATCAGGATGCCGACCTGCTTGGGATCGATGTCGGCCCTGGACAGCGCCTCGAGCGCGGCCAGGGTGGCGCCATCGGAGGGCTGCATGCCGACGTCCCAAAGCCGCCGTTCGTGGATGCCGGCCAGGTCGATCAACGGGTTGCCGGGCACGCCCAGGCGCTTGAGCGTGGGGGCCAGGCGCTCGGCCACCTCTTCGCTGGCGATGGTGTGCGGCGCCTCGATGGCGGCAACCGATTTGACGACAACATTTTCAAACAACATGAGCAAGTCCGAACCTGATCGCAGGCTATTGATGATGTAGACGCGCATTATACGGATTAATGGTTTGCGTCGCCTTCAGGCTCGACCCGGTCGCAGGCAGCGGGAAAAATCCGACCCTCCTCCCGCGCACTACCCCACCAATCGATTGATCAACGAGCGCAGGGCCAGGGGTCGCAGCGGCTTGTGCAGCAGATCGCAGCCGGCCTGGGCGGCGGCGTTTTTCAGGTCGGCGGTGTGGTCGGCGCTGATCAGGATCACCGGGGCCCGGCAGCCGCCGGCGCGCAGGCGCTCGAGCAGGTCCAGTCCGGTCTCGCCGCGGTCGAGGTGATAGTCGAGCAGGAGCAGCGCAAACGAGCCGGACCGAACCTGCCGGACGGCCTGTTCGCCATCCGGCGCGGTGGCCACCTCGAACCCCCAGCCGCCGAGCAGGCCGGCCAGCGAGCCGAGCATGGACGGGTCGTTGTCGACCACCAGCACGGCCGCGGCCGCGCACGCCGGCTCGACCTCGGCCGCGACCGCAACGCTGGGGCAGGCCGGCACGGTCTGGACCCGCACGCCGAACATCGCCCCGCGACCGGGCGTGCTGCGCAACAGCAGCTGGTGGCCGAGCAGGCGCGCCATGCGATCGGCGATGGCCAGGCCCAGGCCCAGACCCGGCGCGTGCTGGTCGCTTTCCAGGCGGTGGAATTCCTCGAAGATCGCCACCCGATGGCGTTCGTCGATGCCCTCCCCGGTATCCCAGACGCCGGCCAGAACCCGGTCGCCCTGGCGTCGTGCGCCGATCAGGATCCGGCCCCGGCGGGTATAGCGCACGGCGTTGGACAGGAAGTTCTGCAGGATGCGGCGCAGCAGCTGGGGGTCGCTCTCGACCCAGACGCTGGTCGGCACGTAGTCCAGCTTCAGGCCGCGCTGGCGGGCCAGGACCGAGAATTCGCCGTTGAGCTGGGCGAACAACTCGTCCAGGGGGAAGCGGCTGATGCGCGGCTGCAGGCCGCCGGCGTCCAGGCGCGAGATGTCGAGCAGGCCTTCGAGCAGGCGCTCGGTGGCGGCCAGCGCGCCGCTGATCTGCTGCAGCGACTCGCGCCCGGGGTGGTCGGCCAGCTGACCGCCCAGCGAATGGGTCAAAAGCTGGGCGGCGTTGAGCGGCTGGACCAGGTCGTGGCTGACCGCGGCCAAAAAACGGGTCTTGGCCTCGGAGGCGCGCTCGGCCTCGATCGTGGCCTGCTCCAGCTCGCGGGTGCGGGCGCGCACGCGCTGCTCCAGGGTCTCGTTGATCTGGCGCAGCTCCTCGGCGGTGCGGCGGAAGGCGGTGACGTCGGTGAAGGTCGCCACGAAACCGCCGCCGGGCATGGGGTTGCCGCGGATCTCGATGATCCGCCCGTCCGGCCACGAGCGCTCGATGCGGTGGCGCGAGCCGGAACGCTTGAAGTCCAGCCGGCGCTGGATGCGCTCTGCGACCGTGCCGGCGCCGTCGAGCAGGCCCTGGGCGGCGTTGTGGCGGAGCAGGTCGGCGACCGGCTGTCCGACCTGGATCAGCTCGTCGGGATAGTCGAACAGGTCCAGGTAGGGACCGTTCCAGGCGACCAGGCGCATCTCGCGATCGACCACGCACACGCCCTGGCTCATGTTCTCCAGGGCTCCCGAGAGCACTTCCTGGCTGAACCGGGCCTGGGCGGCGGCCTCGCCGACCAGCTCGGCCACGGTATCCAGCGGCGCCGGCGTGCGCGCGCGGGCCGCGTCCAGCAGCAGCCGCGCCGAAGCCGACCCGACCACCGCGGCCAGCTCCAGCTCCAGACGCGCTTCCAGCGCCTCGCCGTCGCTCGGATCGTCGAACAGCACGCGCACCCGCGGCGCGGGCAGAAAGCGGGCGCTGAGCTGGCGCAGAACGGCCGGATCCAGGGCCCCGGCCCGATCGGCCAGCGGCCCGCCCCCGGGCAGCGCGCGGGCCAGGACCAGGGTCACGGCCACGTTGACCAGCAGGCTGACCAGGACCGCGCGGCTGAGCGGATCGAGCCCGCCCAGGCCCAGCAGACGCTCCGGGGAAAACAAGGTCCAGCCCAGCGGCCCTTCGCTGACCCAGGCCGGTCCGACGGCCGCGGTCAGCAGCGGCACGAACAGGACATAGCCCCAGACCGCCACCCCGGCAAACAGCCCGCTGAGCACGGCCCGGGCCGGCAGGCCCGGCCGGTACACCGCCAGCACCACCGCCGGGCCGAGCTGGGCGAGGCCGGAAAAACTCAGCGCGCCGATATCGGCCAGCGCTTCGGTGGTGCCGACCAGGCGACCGTAGACGTAGGCCAGGAGCATGACCACCGCGATGCCGAACCGGCGCTGCAGCCGGACCGGGATGCCGCGCTCGCTGACCCGGGCCCAGCCGCGGTTGACCAGCGCCGGGGTCAGCCAGTGGTTGCCGATCATGATCGACAGGGTCAGCGAGGCCAGCACGACCATGCCGGTCGCGGCACTCAGGCCGCCCAGGAACGCGAACAGGGCCAACCCGTCCTGGCCATGGGCCAGCGGCAGCAGGAGCACGTACAGATCCGGCGCGACCCCTTCGCCGGCCAGCAGGGCGTTGCCGGCCAGGGCCAGCGGCACGATCGGCAGGCTGATCAGGACCAGAAACAGCGGAAACAGCCAGCGCGCCGCGCGCAGATGGGATTCGTCGCGGCACTCGACCACGCCGATGTGAAACTGGTGCGGCAGGGTGAACATGGCCAGCGCCCCCAGAAGCCCCAGGGTGATGAAGTTGTCGGCGTTGGCAAACGGCGGCAAGGCGGTCTCGGCGGCCAGTCCGGCCGGGCTGCCGAACAGGCCGAAGACCACGAACGCGCCCAGGGCGAGCATGGCCGAGAGCTTGAGCAGCGACTCAAAGCCCATCGCCACGACCAGGCCGCGGTTGTGCTCGGTGGCCGAGGCCCGGCGGGTGCCGAACAGCATGGCGAACACGGCCATGAACACGGCCACGTAGAAGGCCAGATCCAGCCAGGTGGTCAGCTCGGTCTCGTCGACCGCCACGCGGGTCAGCGCGCCGAAGCTCATCGCCACGGCCTTGAGCTGCAGGGCGATGTAGGGAACCATGCCGATCAGGGCGACGGCCGTGACGGTGGCCGCCAGGGTCGAGGACTTGCCGAAGCGGCTGGCGATGAAGTCGGCGATGCTGGTGGAGTTTTCCGCCTTGCTCTGGCGGACCAGCTTGAGCAGGAAGGGAAAGCCGAACACGAACAGCGCGATGGTGCCGAGGAAGGTCGGCGGAATCGGCCAGCCCGAGCGCGCCGCCTGGGTGGTGGTGCCGTAGAACGTCCAGGCCGTGCAGTAGACCGCCAGCGACAGCGAATAGATCACCGGCCAGGCGCGGCGGGTCAGGGCCTGGCTGCGCTCGCCGTAGACGGCGGCGGCGAACAGCAGGCCCAGCCAGGCCAGGCCGGCCAGAACAATGGTTACGGTGGACAAGGTCAGCACCCGGGCATCTTAGCGAGTGCCTTCAGCGCGCACAAAAAAAACCGGGTCCGGGCACCAGGGCCCGAACCCGGAAGCGGAGAGAGCCTCGCTTCTACGTTGTTGTCCTCTAGAAGTTGATCTGCCCGGTCAGGGTCACCGTGCGCGGCGCGCCGTAGAAGGCGTTCATCACCCCCTCCAGGCCCAGCGTCGAGGTCGCGCCGTCGGGCGTGGCGAACACGTAGCCCGAGACCTTGTACTCCTCGTCGGCCAGGTTGCGGCCGTGCAGGCCGACCTGGTAACGGCCGTCGGCGCGGCGCCAGACCAGGCTCAGGTCGTAGAGCGAATACGAGGGCTGGTCGAGGAAGTCCGACGGAATCTCGAACTGGTTGGTCTTGGACCGGTACGACCAGGCCCCGATCATCGAGAAGGTCGCGTCGGTGTTGAACCAATCGACCGGCAGGTCGTAGCGCAGGTTGGCGTGGGCGGTCCACTTCGGCGTGTTCTGGATGACGCGCTGATCGGAGACGTCTTCCAGGCCGGTCGTGCCCGTGGCCGGGTCGGCGACCGCGGTGATGAACTCGTCGTAGCCGGCGTCGATGTAGCCGATCGCGGTGTTGAGGGTGAAGGTATCACCGCCGCTGATCACGCCCTGGCCGAGCAGCGCGCTCATTTCGAACTCGAAGCCCTTGATCGTGGCCGCACCGGCGTTGGTCGTGACCCCGGCAAAGGTGTCGGAGATGCCGTCGCCGGTGGTGTCGGCGCCGATCGAGCCGGGCACCTGGACGTCGCTGTAGTCGCTGTAGAAAAACGCCATGCTGGTGTTGACCCGGCCGTTCAGCCAGCGCGACTTCAGGCCCAGCTCGTAGCTGTCCACGGTCTCGGGCCCGAAGCGCATGAACTCGAACACGTCCTCCTCGGTCGGCGGATTGCCGTCGCGACCGGGGGCGAGCGTGGTCAGGCCGCGCGGGTCGAAGCTGCCGCCCTTGAAGCCCTGGCTCCAGGACAGATACAGGTTCTGATCCACGGTCGGCTTCCAGGCCAGGCTGACCCGCGGGGTGAACTCGGTGAAGGTGTCGGAGCCGTCGAAGTCCGAGGTCGTGGCCAGGACAATCGGATCGCCGCCGAAGAATTCCGAGGCGCCGAGCATGGTCTGGCGCAGCACCCGCGAGGAGCGCTTGTCGCTGGTGTAGCGTCCGCCCAGGGACAGCTCCAGGCCGGTATCCAGGCCCATGTAGGCGGCCAGGTCGAAGCTCACATCGGCAAACAGCGACCAGGTGTCGGTGTCCACGTCGCCCTTGGTGAAGGCGTTCAGGCCCGGCGCGCCGATCAGGTCGCCGGTCTGGAACAGGCGCACGTCGAACGGGCCGAAGGCGTTGGCCTCGAGGTAGTAGAAGCCGGCCACGCCGCTGATCCGGTCGCTGGTGTAGTTGAGCTGGAACTCCTGGCTGAACTGGTCGCTCTCGTAAATCGTCGCCACGTCCAGGTCCACCGCCGGCAGCGCGTCGAAATCGATCTGCTGGATGTTTTCGTTGTCGCGGTAGGCGGTGATGCTCTTGAACTGCCAGTTGCGGTTGATCTCGTACTCGGCGGTCAGGCTGATGCCCCAGGCTTCGGTAAAGTTCTCGCCCTCCATGCCGCCGCGCGAGTCGAACACGTTATCGAGCACCGGTGCGCCGGAGAACAGGCCCGGAATCAGGCGGTGCCCGCCGACCGGGTTGGACTTGTCTTCGAAGTAGTCGCCGGCCAGGCGAACGAACCAGCGCTCGGTCGGAGTCCACTCGAAGCTGGCCCGTCCGGCGACGACGTCCTTGTCGTAGTTGTCCTTGCCGGTGGTCAGGTTGGTCCCGAAGCCGTCGCGGTTGAACGTGGCGATGGCC
>PWJA01000270.1 GCA_003560975.1 Gammaproteobacteria bacterium | reverse complement strand
GACCAGGCGTAGGTCGGGGTTACACCCCCGACGGGCAGACCCCGAACAGTCCCGGTGGCCTCGACTGGTGCCGTTCCAGGGACCAGGCGTAGGTCGGGGTTACACCCCCGACGGGCAGACCCCGAACAGTCCCGGTGGCCTCGACTGGTGCCGTTCCAGGGACCAGGGACCAGGGACCAGGGACCAGGGATCAGGGATCAGGGACCAGGGTTAAGATCCTGGTGTTACAGTCTGAGAGTGTGTTCCTTACACTGTGCTGCGATCAGCCAGCGAGATCGCCGATTACTGGTCCCTAGTCCCTGGTCCCTAGTCCCCAGTCCCCAGTCCCCAGTCCCCAGTCCCCCAAAGCCAATGACCGAAATCCCCACGATCAAACTCCACCCCGAATGGCTGGAGGTGCTGGCCGACGAGTTCGAGCAGGACTACATGCGTGAGTTGAAAGCCTTCCTGCTGAAGCGCAAGCAAGAGGGCGCGGTGATCTATCCGCCGGGGGCGGAGATCTTCAACGCGCTGGACTCCACGCCGCTGTCCGAGGTCAAGGTGGTGATCCTGGGCCAGGACCCTTACCACGGGCCCGGGCAGGCCCATGGGCTGTGCTTTTCGGTGCGCGAGGGCGTGCCGGCGCCGCCCTCGCTGGTCAACATCTTTCGTGAGCTGGAGTCCGATCTGGGTCTTGCGGTGCCCCGCCACGGCCACCTGCAGCGCTGGGCGGAGCAGGGCGTACTGCTGCTCAACGCCGTGCTCACCGTCGAACGCGGCCAGGCCGGCGCCCACCAGGGCAAGGGCTGGGAGCACTTCACCGACGCGGTCGTGGCGGCGGTCAACCAGCGCTGCGAGCACGTGGTCTTTCTGCTGTGGGGCGCCCAGGCCCAGCGCAAGGGGGCAGCAATCGACACGACTCGGCACCTGGTGCTCAAGGCTCCGCATCCGTCGCCGCTTTCGGCGCACCGCGGATTCTTCGGCTGCGCCCATTTCTCCACCGCCAATCGATGGCTGCAGAACCACGCCATCTCGCCGGTCAACTGGGCACTGCCCTGACCGGCCCGGGCTACACTGCCGACATGGACGAAACACTGCTGGACCGGATTCGGGTCGTACTGGTCGGCACCACGCATCCGGGCAACATCGGCTCCACCGCGCGGGCGATGAAAGTCATGGGCCTGTCGCGGCTGGTGCTGGTCGATCCGCTGAAATTTCCTTCAGGCGAAGCGACGGCGCTGGCCTCGAATGCCGATGACCTGCTGGCCACCGCCACCGTGGTCGATCGCCTGAGCGATGCGATTGCCGGCTGCGGGCTGGTTCTGGGCTGCTCGGGTCGTCCGCGGGCCCTGCCGCTGCCGACCCTGGACGCGCGCGCCGCCGCCGACCGCACCCTCACGGAGGCCGGACAGCACGAGGTTGCGCTGGTGTTCGGGCGTGAAAAGACGGGCCTGCACGAGGAAGACCTGCGCCTGTGCAATTACCTGGTCCGTATTCCGACCAGCGCGACGTATGACTCGCTGAATCTCGCCCAGGCCGTGCAGGTCGTCTGCTACGAGGTCCGCCAGGCCTTGCTCGTCCACGAGCCCAGAGAGCTGGCCCCACCGGACTGGAAGCCGGAGCCGCCGGAGCGCCTCGAGGTGTTTTTCCAGCGCCTGGAGCAGGCCCTGCTGGAAATCCAGTTCCTCAATCCTGCCCAGCCCAAGCGCCTGATGCAGCGCCTGCGCCGGCTGACCCTGCGCGCCCGGCCCTACGAGAACGAGCTCAATATCCTCAACGGCATTGTGTCGGCGATGCTGGAGACCGCCCGTGGCGAACGCAAGCCCCGGGGTTGAAGAATCGTCCCAGGAGGAGCGCTTTCGGCGCATCTGGGAGGTGGTCGAGGGGATTCCCGAAGGCTGTGTGCTCAACTATGGAGAAGTTGCCCGGCTGGCCGGATTGCCGGGCCGGGCGCGCCTGGTCGGTCGGGCGCTGGCCCGCGCGCCCAGGAACCGTCCGCTGCCCTGGCACCGGGTAGTCAACGCGCAGGGTCGGATCAGCTTTGCCGCCGACAGCGTCCGCGGGCAGCGTCAACGCCGGCTGCTGGAGGCCGAAGGCGTGGTCTTTCGTGACGACGTGATCGACCTGGAACGGTTCAGCCCGGAACAGGCGATCGATCGGCTGCTGTGGGGGCCCTGACAGACCCCCACGGTGCGGCTTTCAGCAGCCGTTGGCATCCAGCGCCATGGTCGTGCTCAACAGGCGGATGTCGAGCTCCGGGTCATCGTCCTTGGTCTGGAGAATGCGCAGGGGCAGCCAGTGAAAGGCCTCGGCATGCCAGGAATCGTAGTTGCGGCTGGAGCCTTCGCGCCGAAAGCGCTGCAGGCGGATGCTCTCGAAGCAGCCGGCCGGAACGTCCACGGTTTCCTCGTTCTGGTATAGAAAGTACTGGTCTTCGACCTCATCGCGCTCCAGCACGCGAAACTGCAGATCCTTGCCGCGGTTGGCCGGGTCGGCCAGCTCGACGGCAAGCTGCAGGCGAAGCGTCAGCGGATCGACAAGCTGGTTTTCCAGCTCGATTTCGAGATCGCCTTCGTAGGTTTGCGTACGCGAGATTCCGGCGTCCCAGTCGGCCTCGTGCTGCCAGTAGCGGGTTCGGGTCGGTGCGCGCGCGACCTGGCGGTAGGTCAGCATCAGCACCTGCCCGTCGCGCCAGACGAAATGCGCCGATTCTTCGGCCGAGACGCGCAGCAGGCGGGCCAGGCGCGCGGTGGCAACGGTCTCGGTATCGAACAGCCAGATGCCCTGGTCGTTCTGGCTCAGGCTGACGTGGACTTCGCCGATCTTGCTGCCGCGCCGCAACACTTCGTAGACCGCGTCGTGCGCCGGCAGTGGCGCCTGCGCCGGTCTTTCGTCAATCTCTTCCGCCGTCACCGAGCAGGCGACCATCGTCAGACAGATCAGGACCCAGTTCCAGGGGGCGGGCAAGCGTTTGGTTTTGGATTGATATTGTCTCATCTCGCGCTTCGACCGGAGTGTGCAGCAATAGTGCCATCGTTGCGGGCAGCAGGCGATGCTCCAGCGGCAACAGGCGCTCGGCCAGCGCGGACGGGCTGTCGTCGGGCGCTACCGTCATCCGGACCTGGCTGATGACCGGGCCGCCGTCCAGCTCGGGCGTGACGAAGTGAACACTGGCGCCGTGTTCGCGCTCGCCAGCGTCGAGCACGCGTTGATGGGTGTCCAGCCCGCGATGCCGCGGCAGCAGGGACGGGTGAATATTGACCATGCGCCCGGCATGATCGCGGACGAAACCGGGGCTGAGCACGCGCATGAAGCCGGCCAGGGCGATCCAGCGTGGCCGGTAGCCGCCAATGGCCACGGCCAGCGCGTGCTCGAAGGCCTCTCGGTCGGGGTAGCGATTGCGGGCAACGCAGACGGTGTCGATCCCGTCGGCCCGGGCCAGCTCCAGCCCGGCAGCCTGGACCCGGTCGCTGATCACCGCCGCGATCTCGCCGCCCAGCCACCCCGCTTCCTCGGCCCGGCGCAGCGCCTGGTAGTTGCTGCCGCGGCCGGATAGCAGGACGACAATGCGTCGGTCCGTCGGATCGCTCATGGAAGGAAAGCCACCCTCGACCCGCTCGTCGCGACCCGGATCCGACCGATCACCGGGGCCGGTTCATCGAGCAGCTCGGCCACGCGCGCAGCCTCGGCTTCCGGGCAAATCAGGACGAAGCCGATGCCCATGTTGAAGGTCCGCCGCATCTCGCTGGCCTCGATCCTGCCCTGGTCGGCCAGCCAGTCGAACACGGCCGGCACGGTCCAGCTCGACAGCTTGATTTCGATACCGAAACCCCGGGGCACGACGCGGATGATGTTTTCGGTCAGGCCGCCGCCGGTGATGTGGGCCATCCCGCGCACATCCACCTGGCCGAGCAGGCGCTGTACGGACTCGACGTAAATCCGGGTCGGCGCCAGCAGCGCCTCGCCCAGGGTCTTTTCATCGAACGAGGCATCCAGCGGCCCATCGAAGCGCTCCAGCACCTTGCGGATCAGCGAATAGCCGTTGCTGTGCGGGCCGGACGAGGCCAGGCCCAGCAGCACGCAGCTCTCGTCGATGCCGCGCCCGTCGATCAGCGCCTCGCGCTCGACTGCGCCGACGGCAAAACCGGCCAGATCGTACTCGCCGGCGGCGTACATGCCCGGCATTTCGGCGGTCTCCCCGCCGATCAGCGCGCATCCAGCCTGGCGGCAGCCCTCACTGATGCCGCCGATCACTTCGGCCGCAGCGTCCACGTCGAGCTCGCCGCAGGCAAAGTAGTCGAGAAAAAACAGCGGCTCGGCGCCGCAGACCAGGATGTCGTTGACGCACATGGCGACCAGATCAATGCCGATGCTGTCGTGTCGGCCCATGCGGCGAGCCAGCAGAAGCTTGGTTCCGACGCCGTCGGTACCCGACACCAGGACCGGATCCTGGTAGCGCTGGCCGAGATGGAACAGGCCGCCGAAGCCCCCCAGCCCGGCCAGCACCTCGGGTCGCCGGGTCGCGGCAACCAGGGGCTTGATCCGCTCGACCAGCGCATTGCCGGCATCGATGTCGACGCCGGCGTCTCGGTAGCTCAGGGAAGGGCTGAGGTCTTCGCTCATGGGGTGATCCTGCCAGCTGTTTCGATGACCGATTATTGTGACTCATCGCCCGGGCCGACGTGGAATCCATGTGGTATCTTCTGCCGACTTATGTCGGTGCGCATGTCCATCTTGATTCTGTTCCTGCTGGCGATGGCCGGGTGGACTCCCGGCCCGGCTGCGGCTGCGAATCTGTATACCGGAGAAGCGGTGATCGGATCCGGCCAGGAGGATGTGCAGGCGCTGCGGCTGGAAGCGCTGGACGAGGTCCTGACCCGCCTGACCGGCGTGGTCGACCGGTCGCTGGTCGAAGCGCTGGACATCGGGTCGTCCGAACTGCGCATGCTGATCCTCAGCGAGCAGCGGATCCGGCGTCCGCGCGCCGCGCCCGGGGGAGAGGATGTCGTTGAACAACTGCGCCTGCAGGTCGATTTCGACCCCCGGGGCGTCGATCGCCTGCTCGCCGTGCACAGCTTGCCGCGCCTGGGCCGCGAGCGCCCCGCCGTGCTGCTGTGGCTTGCGGTCGAGGCCGACGGCGAGGTGGCGCTGGACGGCGGGGCAGTGCTCGAGGACGCGATCGCCGAGCAGGCCCGGCGCCTGGGTCTGGACGTCATCCGACCGCTGGGTGACCTGGTCGATCTGGCCGACATCCAGGCCTTCGACATCCGCGGGGGATTCCTTGACTCGGCCGAGCCCAGTGCGCGTCGCTACGGGGCCGGCGTCATTGCCATGCTGGATCTTCGGCAGCACGGCGACGACTGGCTGGCACGCTGGTTCTGGCGCCTGGAGGGGCGGGATGCCGGTGTCCGGGTGGAAGTGGAAGAATCGAGTCTGGCGATCCATCCGGGGATGGAGCAGGTGCTGGGTGCGCTGGTCGAACGTTTTGGACTGATGACAACGACCGAGCCCGGCGGCCGGACGCGCGTAGTGGTCGGCGACATCCTCGACGAGGTGCAGTACGCCGAAGTGCTGCGTTACCTTACTTCGCTGGGTGCCGTCGCCGACGTGCAGGTAATCGCGGCTCGCGATCGCGAGATCGAGTTCGAACTGGATCTGGCCAGCGCCGGACTGGAAGATGCGCTGGCCATCGGCGGTGTCCTTGCCGTTGAAGGCCGCCGCGCGGACGGCGGGCTGGTTCTGCGGCTGCTGCGGTGAATTTCAGCTGGCTGCCGAATGCCCTGACCGTTGGTCGGATCCTGGCCGTGCCGCCGCTGGTATTGCTGCTGTTGGCCGGTCATTACGGCTGGGCGCTGGCCCTGGCGGTGTTCGCCGGTCTGTCGGATTTGCTCGACGGCTGGCTGGCGCGTCGGTACGGCTGGCAATCGCGTTTCGGCAGCCTGGCCGATCCGGCCGCCGACAAGCTGTTGATGATGGCCAGCTATCTGAGCCTGGCCTGGCTGACGCACCTGCCGTGGTGGTTGGTCGGCCTGGTCATCTTTCGCGACCTGGTGATCGTCATCGGCGGCTGGATCTACCATCGCCACTTCGAGCGCCTGGAGGCCGCGCCAACCCAGTTGTCGCGCTTCAACACCTTCTGCCAGGTATTCCTGATGTGGTACGTGCTGATCTACCTGGCCGGCTTTCCGCTGCCGCCGGAAGGGCAGGTGGGGCTGGAATGGATGGTTGCCTTCCTCGGGGTGGTGACGTTGATTCACTACTCGTGGCTGTGGAGCCTGAAAGCGGCCGCGATCAGCCGGCAGCGGCGCAGGGCCGACTGATCGGGCAGTTTCGCTCATGACCCTGTCCCAGATTCCCCTGGCGCTGAAGCCGCCGCGCCGGCCCGGCTACGAGAATTTCATCGCCGGGCCGAACCGCGGAGTCCTGGATACCCTGGATTCCGGTCTGGAGCCGGGGCAGTGGTATTTTCTGGCCGGCGCGCCCGGTACCGGCCGCACTCATTTGCTCTCGGCCTGCTTTGCCCGGTTGATGGAGCGCGGTTTGGATGCGCGCTTCATGGCCCTGGCGACATCGACGAACTGGCCGCTGCTGGACCGGACCGACGGCGCCTACGTCCTGCTCGACGATATCGACGCGCTGGCCGCGGATCCGGCGGGAGAGCGCCTGCTGTTCAACGCCCTCAACCGCTGGCGCGATGCGCGCGCGGCGGTGCTGATGACCGGCGTCGGGCGCTCCGGCTTTCAGCTGCCCGACCTGGTCTCGCGCCTGGGCCAGGCGGTGCGCCTGACCCTCAAGCCGTTGGGGGAGGCGGACCTGGTCGCCCTGGTCCGTGCCCTGGCCGCCGAGTACGAGGTCGTTCTGGGTCGCGCCGCCGCCGACTACCTGGTTACCCGCAGCCCGCGCAACCCGGCGGCGCTGGTGCGCTTGTTCGAGCAACTGGTTGCCCGCGCCCTCAGCGAGCGGCGAACGCTTTCGATCCCCTTGATCCGGGAAACGCGCGCCGCGCTGGATGGTTGAGCGCCACCGAAGCGGGCCGGGCGTTCGCTCAATAGCTGTCCTGATGCACGCCGCGCATCGCTCTTCCCGAGGGGTCGGCCATGGTCGCAAAGCCCTCGTCCCAGGCCAGCGCTTCGGGCGTGGAGCAGGCGATCGACGGGCCGGCCGGGACGGTGGCGGCGGCGGCCGATGAAGGGAAGTGGCGCTCGAAAATGCGCCGATACAGGTATTGTTCCTTGGTGATCGGCGGATGCAGGGGAAAGCGCTGTTCGGCTTCGGCCAGCTCGCGGTCGCTGACGCGCGCTTCGGCGTAGCCTTTGAGCGCGTCGATCCAGCCGTAGCCAACCCCGTCGGAAAACTGCTCTTTCTGTCGCCACAGGATCTCGTCGGGCAGCAGACCCTCGCCGGCTCGGCGCAAAATGCCCTTTTCCGGCTTGCCCGGGCCGGCCATCTTGGCCGCCGGATCCATGCGCATGGCCACTTCCAGGAACTCGAGATCCAGAAACGGGACGCGCGCTTCCACGCCCCAGGCGGCCATGGACTTGTTGGCGCGCAGACAGTCGTAGAGGTTGAGCTTGTCGATCTTGCGCACGGTTTCTTCGTGGAAGGAACGGGCGTCCGGGGCCTTGTGGAAATACAGATAGCCGCCGAAGATCTCGTCGGCGCCCTCGCCGGACATCACCATCTTGATGCCCATGGCCTTGATCCGGCGGGCAAGCAGGAACATCGGCGTGGACGCCCGGATCGTGGTCACATCGAAGGTCTCGATGTGGCGAATCACGTCTTCGAGCGCGTCCAGGCCTTCCTGGATGGTGTAGTGGAACTCGTGGTGCAGCGTGCCGATGGCCTTGGCGGCCACGCGCGCGGCGGCCAGGTCCGGCGAGCCTTCCAGACCGATGGCAAAAGAGTGCAGGCGCGGCCACCAGGCCGCCTCGGTATCGTCGGATTCCACCCGCTTGTCGGCAAAGCGCTGGGCGATCGCCGCGATCAGCGAGGAATCCAGACCTCCGGACAACAGTACGCCGTAGGGCACATCGCACATCAGCTGGCGGTGGACGGCCTGCTCCAGGGCCTCGCGCAGTCTGGCGGGGTCGGCCGGCTCGCTGGCGGCCTCGAAATCGCGCCAGGCCGGGTTGTACCAGCGCCGGATTTCGCCTTCGGCGGAGTCCAGCAGGTGGCCGGGCGGAAAAGCCTGGACCTGTTGGCACCACGGTTCGATGGCCTTCATCTCCGAGGAAACCCACAGCATGGCCTGGTCGTCGCGCCCGTAGTACAGGGGCATCACGCCGATCGGGTCGCGCGCGATCAGGTAGCGGCCGCGGCTCTCGTCCCACAGCACGAACGCATAGATACCGTTGAGCAAATTCAGAAATTCGGCGCCGTCGCGCTGGTACAGGGCGAGAATGACCTCGCAATCCGAGCCGGTCTGAAAGGCGTAGTCGGGACAGGTCTCGCGCAGTTCGCGGTGGTTGTAGATCTCGCCGTTGACGCCCAGGGCAACCTGACCGTCCGGGCTGTAGAGCGGCTGAGCGCCGGAGTTGATGTCGACGATGGCCAGGCGCTCGTGGGCCAGGATGGCCGACTTGCTGACGTGGATTCCGCTCCAGTCGGGTCCGCGATGGCGCTGCAGGCGCGAGGCCTGCAGGGCCACGCCGCGCAGGTCCGCGCGGCCGGGGGGAATGTCGAACAGTCCGAGAATCGAACACATGGGACGGGATTATTCGGCCAGGTCGAAACGGATCCGCATCTCGATTCCCTCGGGCGTCAGGTGCAGGCTCTGGTACATGTAGCGGTACAGTTCGGCCAGTACGCGCCAGCCGGCCGTGGCCTCGGAAGAATCCAGGTTCTCGTTGGCGCCGGTTCGTACGGCCAGGGCGCCCAGGCCTGCTTCCATCAGCTCGACATAGCCGGCCATGTCGAAACCGAAGCTCAATACGGCGCTGTCGGCGCTGCCTGCGCTGAGTGCTGACGGCAGGGCGGCGTCCTGATTCTCGCCGATGGCCAGGCCCAGGCCACCGTCGCTCAGGGCGATCCAGGCCGGTACGCCGTCGAGCTGGGGAACCAGTCCGGGCGGTATCGGCTGCGGATCAGCGCCGGGGCGAAGGTCCAGGGCAGCCAGTTCCGGCGAAAACATCTGGGCCATGCCGATCATCATCTGCGGGTTGCGCATGAATACCGCCAGCGTGCCGGCCACGTCCCCCAGTTCACCGTTTTCCAGGTCGATCTGCTGGAGCTGAAGGCGGGCGCCATGCAGGTTGGTCACCAGCGGCGGAATGGGACGGTTCAGCGCGAGTTGCCATTCGGCAGCGTTTTCGGCGATGTTGCTGAACAAAAAGCACTGCGGCGGATTGTCAACCCAGCCGCCGACCACGTCGCGGCCGAAATCGCGGGCCGCCACGATGTTCAAGGCCATGCCGACGGAGGCCAGGCCGGCCGGCTGCGGCGCCAGCGAGACAGGGCTGTCGGCGAGCGCGGCCAGGTTCTCGCCAAGCTCGGGATCGGTCTCCAGGGTCAGCTTCATGCTCAATGCGTTGGCGCTGAGTTCGGTGGTTCCGTAGCTTTTGCGCGGGAACGCGCGGGTCAGTTGGCCGAGTTCCCTGCGGCAGTTGGCGTCTTCGGCTACCTGGCCAAGGGGGCTGTCTGCGCGCATCTGAACCAGCAGTTCGTCCTCGCCGTCGAGCAGCAGCCCGGTCAGGCGTTCGAAGTCGATGTATCCGAAACTGTCCTGGCGCAGGCCTCTTTCGCGGGCGAAGGCATCGACGTCCGAGCGCTCCAGCGCCGTGCCGGCGCGGTCGAGACCGGCAATTCGGCGGAGCAGTTGTTCACGATCGGCAACCAGGCCGATGGTCACGAAGTGGGCGTCGTGATGGATCGCCAGTCCGACTCGATCGAGTTCGAGCCAGACGATTTCTTCCTCGCCGACCTGTCGGCGCGGCAGCGGCGTTTCGGACTCCGATTCAATGCGCGCCAGCATGGCCGCGAACGCCTCCTGATCGGTCAGCTGCCAATGCAGCAGCGGATAGACCGAAACCAGGTGCAGCCCGGCCAGGCCGTTGATGTCGATGCCGCGCTCGGCATAGGCCTCGGGCGAGTCGAGCTGCCCCAGTTCGGTCAGCAGGGCCCGAATCACCGGGTGATCGACGTTTTCGGCGATGTCTCCGTAGGCCTCTTCCTGAAGGTCACCCAGCGGGGCCAGCTGCGACCAGAGCTGTTCGAGCAGCGCTTCCGGCATGGGTTCCAGGCTTAGCCACAACTTGGCGGTATCGGCGTCGATTCGGGCCAGCAGCTCGGCGGTCAGGGCCGGGTCGGCCGGGGCGCTGGCCTGCGTCTGTTCCTGCGCTGTCGGAATACCGTTGCCGGTGCCTTCGGGCTCGGGAGCGGAGTTGCGGTCGCAGGCGACCAGCAGCATGGCGGCAAAAAGGATGATCAATCGGCTCATGGCGAAAACTCCGTCTGGGGTAGGTGTATAGTGTTATACAACAGTAATACAGTTGTCAACCAAAAACGCTAGCTGCCTGGTTGAACACTCAGCGATTCTACCCCAGCGACTTGATGCCGGCGATCAGCTGCTGGGCGACCTTCTGGGCGTCGCCGTAGAGCATCCGCGTGTTGTCCTCGAAAAACAGCAGGTTCTCGATGCCCGAAAAACCGGTGCCCTGGCCGCGCTTGATCACGATGCAATTCTTGGCCCGGTCGACATCCAGGATCGGCATGCCGAAGATCGGGCTGGCGGGATCCTTGCGCGCGGCCGGGTTGACCACGTCGTTGGCGCCGATGACCAGGGCCACGTCCGTGGTCGGGAACTGGGCGTTGATGTCTTCGAGGTCGTGGATCATCTCGTAGTCGACGCCGGCTTCAGCCAGCAACACGTTCATGTGGCCGGGCATGCGCCCGGCGACCGGATGGATGGCGAAGCTGACCTTGACTCCGCGATTGAGCAGCAGCTGGGTCACTTCCCACAGCTTGTGCTGGGCCTGGGCCACGGCCAGGCCGTAGCCGGGGACGATGATGACCTTTTCGGCATACGCCATCTGGATGGCCGCGTCGGTGGCGTCGATGGCTCGCATTTCGCCGGTCACCTCGCCCGACACCGCGTCCTCATCGGCCTTGCCGAAGCCGGCGAACAGCACGTTGCCGAGCGATCGATTCATGGCCTTGGCCATCAGCTGGGTCAGCAGCGTGCCGGCCGCGCCGACCACGATCCCGGCGATCATCAGTGCCGGAATCTCCAGCACATAGCCCTTCAGGCCCACGGCGACGCCGGTCAGGGCGTTGTAGAGGGAAATGATCACCGGCATGTCGGCGCCGCCGATCGGGATGGTGACCAGAACCCCTGCGGTCAGCGCAAAGGCAAAGAACAGCACCAGCAGGAAGGGATTGGGGCCGACCAGGAAAATGATCAGGCCGAGCAGCACGGTGATGCCGAAGACGATCAGGTTGATCAGCTGCTGGCTGGGAAAGCGCCAGGTCTTGCGCATCCAGCCCTGCAGCTTGGCGAAAGCGACCAGCGAGCCGGAAAACGCAATCGAGCCAATGATGGCGCCGAAGGCGGCGACCATCAGCGTGGTCGGCAGCAGCTGCGCCTGGCCGGAGTGCACCTTGAGCAGTTCAACGCCGGCAATGGCAGCCGCCGAGCCGCCGCCCATGCCGTTGTACAGGGCGATCATCTGGGGCATGTCGGTCATGGCGACGATCCGCGCCCACCACCATGCCAGGCCCGAGGCCGAGACCAGGGCGATGATCATCAGCAGGTAGTTGCCCTCAACCTTGGGGTGGAAGAAGGTGACCACGACGGCCAGCAGCATGGCAACACCGGCCCAGATCATGCCCTGACGGGCGGTGACCGGCGAACTCATGCCTTTCAGGCCATAGATGAACATGACCGCGGCAGCGAAATAGGCCGCGGATACGATAAGTTCCAGTCCGGGAATCATGAAGGCTTATTCCTTTTTGGTCTTGTCTGAAGACTTGAACATCTCCAGCATGCGATCGGTCACCACGTAGCCACCGACGGCGTTGCCGGCGCCCAGGAAAACGGCGATGAAGCCGACCACGATTTCGGCGGTGGTGTCGGCCATGCCCAGAACCACCATGCCGCCGACCACGACGATGCCATGGATGAAATTCGAGCCGGACATCAAGGGCGTGTGCAGAATCGCCGGAACACGACGAATGATCTCGATCCCGGTGAATGCCGCCAGCATGAAGATGTACAGTGCGATCCAGCCTTCCATTTTTGTCTCCAGTGATTAGGGGACCAGGTGCCAGTGACCAGGGACCAGTACGCTAGTGCTCCGCGCTCTGGTTCTTCTGGTCCCTGCTCCCTAGTCCCTGGTCCCTTAAGCGAATTTCTCATGCACCACCGCGCCGGCGTGCGAAAGCAGGCAGCCAGCGATGACCTCGTCTTCGGTATCCACGACCAGCTCGCCGTCCTTGATCATCAGGGCCAGCAGGTTGCTGACGTTTTTGGCGTACATCTCGGAGGCGTGCAGCGGCGCCTTGCTGGGCAGGTTGGTGGGGCCGGCGACCAGCACCCCGCCCACGTTGACCACCTCTCCAGCCTGGGTCAGCTCGCAGTTGCCGCCGGTCTCGGCGGCAATGTCGATGATGACGCTGCCGGGCTGCATGTCCTTGACCATGGCCTCGGTGATGATTTTCGGTGCCGGCCGGCCGGGAATGGCGGCGGTCGAAATGACGATGTCGGCCCGGGCCAGGTGCTTGGCCAGCGCTTCGGCCTGCTGGGCCCGTTCATCGTCGGTCAGTTCGCGCGCGTAGCCGCCTTCGCTTTCGGCATCCACCCCGGTGTCGATCATCTTCGCGCCCAGCGATTCGACCTGTTCGCGCGCGGCGGCGCGGATGTCGTAGGCTTCGACCTGGGCGCCCAGTCTGCGCGCGGTGGCAATGGCCTGCAGACCGGCCACGCCGGCGCCGATGACCACGGCCTTGGCGGGTCGGAGCGTGCCGGCGGCAGTGGTCAGCATGGGAAACAGTCTCGGGGCGATGTCGGCGGCGATGATGACCGCCTTGTAGCCGGCCACCGTTGCCTGCGAGGAGAGGATGTCCATGGCCTGGGCGCGGGTGATGCGGGGAACCAGCTCCATGCTGATCATCGATGTGCCGGCTTCGGCAGCCGCTGCCAGATCCTCGAAGTCGCTGTACGGGGCGAGCGCGCCGATGACCAGCGCGTCCTTGGGCAAGGCGGCCAGCACGTCCGGGGAGGGGCGGCGCACGCACAGCAGCACCTGGCACTGCCCTGCCAGCGACTTGGCATCGGCCACGATTTCGGCATCGCCCCAGGAATCGTCGGGATGACCGGCTTCGGTACCGGCGCCGCTTTCCACGAATATCTTGTGCCCGGCCTTGGCCAGCTTGGCCACGGTCGGTGGATCCAGCGCCACGCGCCGTTCGCCGGGCGCAGTCTCCTTGATGATCCCGATGCTGATCGTCATGGTGTATCCCTCGAAAGTCAGAGATGAGTGTAGCCGCTTGCAGCCGGCCATCGCAACGCGATCGTCACCGTCCCGCAGGCCAGGCCAATACCATACGGGCAATCGCTGAATTTTTCAGTTGCCCAGCAGCCGCTCAGCCTCGGTCAATCGTTCCGGGGTACCGATGTCGGACCACAGTCCGCGGTAGTGCTCGCCGGTCAGCTGGCCGGAGGCGATGGCCCGCTCAAAGACCGGGCGCAGAGCCCGGCGCCCCGGCGCCAGGCCGGCGAACAGGGCAGGGTCGAGGACGGCGATGCCGCTGAACGTCAGGGTCGACGGGCCGTGGACCAGGCGCTGGTCGGCGTCGATGGCGAAATCGCCGTGCCGATGGTGCTCGGGGTTGGCAACCATCACCAGATGGCCCTGGGTCTTCAGCGGCCGGCTGCGCAGGCGCGCCAGCGGGTAGGCGCAGAGCACGTCGCCGCTGATCATCAAAAACGGCTTGTCTCCCAGCAAGGGCAGGGCCTGGATGATGCCCCCGGCGGTTTCCAGCGCGCCCGGCGGCTCGTGCGAATAGGCGATGGAAAGGCCGAAGCGGGAGCCGTCCCCCAAGCTTTGTTCAATCTGCTCGCCGAGCCAGGCCAGGTTGATCACGACCTGGTCGAAGCCGGCCTCGGACAAGGCCTCGAGATGGCGCGCGATCAGCGTCTTGCCGCCGAGTGCGACCAGGGGTTTCGGGATCCGGTCGGTCAGCGGGCGCAAACGCTCGCCGCGGCCGGCGGCCAGGACCATGGCTTTCACTGGGGCAGTTTCCTGCGCTCGCGCCAGCGCGCAATCAACCGCTCCAGCGGCGCCAGCTCCGGGTTGCGGGCGATGGCGGAATCCAGATACGCGAAGAACCGGGGAACGTCGTCCAGGTAGTTCGGCTTGCCGTCGCGGTAGCGGATGCGGGCAAAGATGCCGATGACTTTCAGATGGCGCTGTACGCCCATCAAGTCGCAGGTCCGCCGCCACAACTCGGGGGACTCCGGCAGCGCCAGTCCGGCGGCCAGGCCGCGTTTCCGGTACTCCTCCAGCCAGGCATCGACGCGCTCGGTCGGCCAGCTGATGAAGGCGTCACGGAACAGGCAGATCGGGTCGTAGCTGATCGGCCCGAGCACGGCGTCCTGGAAGTCGATGATGCCGGGGTTGGGCTCGCTGACCATGAGGTTGCGCGGCATGTAATCGCGATGACAGAAGACCTGCGGCTGGTCCAGGGCCCAGCGGATGAGCAGCGCGCACAGCAGATCCCAGTCGTCCAGTTCAGAGTCGCTGGGCTCGACCCGCCAGTGGTAGTGCAAGAACCAGTCGGGGAACAGGGCCAGTTCCTGCAGCAGCCGGCCGGCATCGTAGCCTGGCAGACCCTCGGTTTCGACCCGACTCTGCATGACCGCAAGCGCCTGCAGGGCGTCATCGAACAGCCGCTCGGCGCTGGTCTCATCGAGGGCGTGATGGTAAGGGACAGAACCCAGGTCTTCGAGCAGCAGGAAGCCTCGATCCGGTGCAGCGGCCAGGACGCGCGGTACGTGCAGCCCGGCGTCGTGCAGGCGCGCGCCGATATCGAGGAAGGGTTCGACCGGCTCGCGATCGGGTGGTGCGTCCATGATCACGAAACGATCGGCGCCGCTGCGAATCCGGTAATAGCTGCGGAAGCTGGCATCCGAGGAGATGGTCTCGCTGCTCCACTGCGACCCGCCGAGCTCGCTCAGCGCCCAGTCCAGCGCCTGTTGACGGCGACTCGGGGCGCTCATGTCCGCTCCTTCAGCAAGTCTTCCGGACGCTGACCGGAAGCCCATCGCCAGGTTTGGAGCCAGCTGTCCAGAGCGCGTGCGTACCCGGCGGCGAACGCGCGCACCCTGGGGGCCAGGCGGGCCAGCGCGGCGGTGTCTTCCGGGCCGATGGCGCGGTTGCGCTCGATCACGGCCATGAAATCGCTTTTCAGCCAGTCCGGCGGGTTCAGCCCGGCCAGGGTTCGGGTGACCCGGTCGGCGGTGCCGGCCCGCCGTTCCAGCAAGTGGCGGCGCAGGTCGATGATCAGACCATCGTCGTCGGTCTGGCCCAGGCCTTCCAGCCACCCGGCCAGGACGCCGGCGCGGGCGACGGGTTCATCCGGCAGCCGGGACTGGGCGAAGATCTCGATTCGGTCGGACAGGTAGGCGGAAAGTCCGGTCGTGGCGCCGTTGGCGAGGTCATCGGGACGCCAGCAGCGCTTGTCTTCGGTGCGATGCGGCAGCATCCAGGGCAGGGCGGCACAGGGGGTGCCGGGATAGAGAAAGCGGATGGTCGCGCCGAACATCAGGTCTTCACCGCGCCCCCGGGCGATGACCGGCAGCAGCAGCTCGCGGTTGTCGACCCCGGTCAGTGTGGTGGTCATCAGGCTGACCGAGGACGCGATCTGGGTCTCGGCAGTGCTGCGGGCCACGCGCCGGCCAAACGCCAGACGTCGATACGCTTCGGGCCCTGCCAGCCAGGGCGCGAGCTCCTGCGGCGGCAGGGCGTACTGCCACAGCATGCCGCCGGTGCCGGCATCCCCGAGGGTGCCGTTGGTGGTCAGGCGTACGCGCGGGCGGGCACTGAACTCATGGATCATCTGCGGCGACAGCCCGCTCAGAAGACGCCCGTCCTGCAGCCCGTGGCGGGACGCGATCCGGGCCACCGGCTGGCCGAGCAGGGCGGCGTGGTCGGCCAGCGGATCGCGCTCCAGGGCTCCGAACTGCTCGGTTTCGGGGCGGTCCGGATCGGGGAAGGAAATCCGGAAGTCATGCTCGGCGCGCAGGCTCAGGCCGGGTCCGGGCGGTTCCCGTTCGAACGGGTCGAGGCGGGCATCGTCGTCGATCATCGCGAAGCGCTCGCCGGCGGTCAGCAGAAGGGCGAGATTGAGGTTGGCGCCGTAGCTCGGCTGCTCGTCTCCCGGCTCGCCCTCGATCAGCCAGTTCAGGTGCTCAGGATCGCTGCCGGCGGCTTCGGCCATGCGCCGGACCCATCGCGTCCGCGCCGCCCGATCGATATGGAAACGCGCCACGCCCTGGGGTAAATCGGCCTGTTCCAGGATTGCGGCCGAGCGCATTCGGGCCTGGTCGTCGTCGGCATCGTCCAGCACCAGGACCCGCTTCAGGCCCGATTGACCACACCGACGCCGGAGGCTGGCCAGCAGCTGCTCGAGCTCTCGCGGCCGGTCGCAGGTCCGGATGCACAGGCTGGCAATGGGCTGATCGTCTGCGGGCGCCGATTCGGTGCCGGCGCCGAGATGGTTCAGGGTCTGCTCTTCGTCGCGCAGCAGGTCGCGCTCGATCAGGCCGGCCAGGCCCTGTCGCACGGCACCGCCCTGCTCGGCGGGAAGGCCGAACGCCTGGATCACGACATCGGCGTGCGCGGTGACGGTGCGAAACCGGCCAAGCTGGCTGAGCATGCGGGCATAGAACAGCGGCACGCGCACGCCGGTCTCGTCGCCGGCGGCCAGGATCAGCGCTTCATCGCCGACGGGATGGGCCTCGAACGGTCGGGCGATGTAGCGCCGCGCCGCTTGCGCCTGGCCGCCGGAAACGTTCAGGCTGAACGAGAAGTCGCCGCTGTGCATGGGTGGAGTCGGGCCGGGGAACCAGTGGGCAACCGTACTGCAAGTATCCTCTGCTGTCGATACGCAGGACACGACCTGGCAGCAAGCCCGGGCCGCTTGAGTTCAGTCCGACCGGCGGCGCAGCTTGTCCCAGTAGGCGAGACGCTTGCCGATTTCGCGCTCGAAGCCGCGTTCGACCGGCGCGTAGTAGCGTTCGCGGGGCAGTTCATCGGGGAAGTAGTTCTGGCCGGAGAAACCGGCTTCGGTGTCGTGATCGTAGGCATAGCCGCGGCCATAGCCCAGCTCGGACATCAGCCGGGTCGGGGCGTTGAGGATGTGGGCCGGCGGCATCAGCGATCCGTGTTTTCCGGCGCTCGACTGCGCGCGCTTCCAGGCCCGGTAGACGGCGTTGGACTTGGGCGCGGTGGCCAGGTAGATCACCGCCTGGGCCAGGGCCAGTTCGCCCTCCGGCGAGCCCAGCAGGTGGTAGGTTTCGCGCGCGGCCAGCGCCTGGTCCAGGGCTGCTGGATCGGCAAGACCGATGTCTTCGCTGGCGAACCGGACCAGGCGCCGGGCCACGTAGAGCGGATCTTCCCCGCCGCTCAGCATTCGCGCCAGCCAGTACAGGGCCGCATCGGCGTCCGAACCGCGCAGCGACTTGTGCAGCGCCGAAATCAGGTTGAAGTGGCCCTCGCGGTCCTTGTCGTGGGCCGGAGAGCGTCGCTGGACCAGGCGCAGCAGGGTCTCCGCTTCAACCCGTTCAAGCCCTGCGGCGACGATCTGTTCAACGGCATTGAGCAGGTAACGCCCGTCGCCGTCGGCCAGGGTCAGGAGAAGCTGGCGGGCGTCATCGGTCAGCGGGAGCGTCCGCTCCAGTTCGGCCTCGGCGCGCTCGAGCAGAGTACCCAGGGCCGCTTCATCGAGGCGCTTGAGGACGACGACCTGCAGCCGCGACAGCAGCGCGCCGTTGAGCTCGAAAGAGGGGTTTTCGGTGGTCGCTCCGAACAGGATGATGGTGCCGTCTTCGACCACCGGCAGGAAACTGTCCTGCTGCGCCCGGTTGAAGCGGTGGATTTCGTCGACGAACAGCAGCGTCCCCTCCCCCTCGGCCCTTCGTTTGCGGGCCCGGTCGAACAGTTTGCGCAGATCGGCGACGCCGGAAAAGATCGCTGAAATCGCCTCGAAGTGAAGGTCTCCAACGCCGGCCAGCAGCCTGGCCAGCGTGGTTTTGCCGCTTCCCGGCGGCCCCCAGAAAACCAGCGAGTTCAAACGCCCGGCTCCGATCATGGCGCCCAGCGGACCTTCCGGGTCGAGCAGATGAGACTGGCCGACGACCTGGTCGAGGCGTTGCGGCCGCAGCCGGTCGGCCAGTGGGCGATACTCCGTCATGCCGAATCCATACCAATTTGGTCTTGTTTCGTTCACGGTCTGAACGCATAATATAGACCGTTGCAAACAAGGGCTCGATCGCCTCTGCCCCACCCGGACGGGACGGCGGTGCGCCAGGACACAGGCAAATGCTTCGGATCAGCAAATTGACGGACTACGCCACGGTTTTGCTGGCTGCGCTGGCCCAGCGCGAGCAGGATTGCGTTTCCGCCAGCCAGCTGGCGGAGGATACGCGTCTGGAACTGCCGACGGCGGCCAAGGTGCTCAAAACGCTGGCCAAGTCGGGGCTGGTGCAGTCGCTTCGCGGCGCCAACGGCGGGTACCGGCTGACCGATCCGCCGCAGGACATTTCGGTCGCCGATATCGTCCGGGCCATGGAAGGGCCGATCGCCCTGACCGAGTGCAGCCTTGAACCGGGGTTGTGCTCGCACGAGTCGCAGTGCACCTTGCGCGGAAACTGGCAGCGGATCGGGCTGGCCGTGGAGTCGGCCCTGGAGCAGCTCAGCCTGGCCGATCTGTACCAGGCGCCCAAGGTGCCCGATCAGATCGCCCAACGGACGCTGGCTACGTTCAAGATCGTGTAAACCAAGTTGGAAGGCATTTATGAATCAGACAACGCAGCAAGTCGAGCAGGTCATTCAGCAGCGCTACAAGGCCGGCTTTTTTACCGACATCGAGTCCGACCAGATTCGGGCCGGCCTCGACGAGGAAGTCATCGCCATGATCTCGGCGAAGAAAAACGAGCCGACCTGGATGCTGGAGTGGCGGTTGAAGGCCTTCCACCACTGGCTGACGATGACCGGGCCGAACTGGGCGCATCTGAACATTCCGGCGATTGACTTCCAGAAAATTCACTACTACGCCGCGCCCAAGCAGAAAGACCGGCCCAAGAGCCTCGACGAGGTCGATCCGAAGTTGCTCGAGACCTTCGACAAGCTTGGTGTGCCGTTGCACGAGCGTGCCCGGCTGGCCGGCGTTGCCGTCGACGCCGTGTTCGATTCGGTGTCGGTCGGCACCACCTTCCAGAAAGAGCTCAAGGAAGCCGGCGTCATTTTCTGCAGCTTCTCCGAGGCCGTCCAGGAGCATCCGGACCTGGTGCGCGAGTACCTCGGCTCGGTCGTTCCCTACACCGACAATTATTTTGCCGCGCTCAACTCGGCCGTGTTCTCCGACGGATCTTTCGTCTACATCCCCAAAGACACGCGCTGCCCGATGGAGCTGTCGACGTATTTCCGCATCAACGCGCGCGATACCGGCCAGTTCGAGCGCACGCTGATCATCGCCGAGCCGGGCAGTCATGTCAGCTACCTGGAAGGGTGCACCGCGCCCATGCGCGACGAGAACCAGCTGCACGCCGCGGTCGTGGAACTGGTGGCCCTGGAAAAGGCCCAGATCAAGTACTCGACGGTGCAGAACTGGTACCCGGGTGACGAGAACGGCAAGGGCGGGATCTACAACTTCGTTACCAAGCGCGGCGATTGCCGGGGCGACGATTCGCGGATTTCCTGGACGCAGGTCGAGACCGGGTCGGCGATTACCTGGAAATATCCCTCCTGCGTTCTCCGGGGCGACCGCTCGGCCGGCGAGTTCTACTCGGTCGCGCTGACCCACAACCACCAGCAGGCCGATACCGGCACCAAGATGATCCACCTGGGCAAGGACACCACGAGCAAGGTGATCTCCAAGGGGATTTCCGCCGGCAAGAGCAACAACAGCTACCGCGGCCTGGTGCGCATGGCCAGGCGGGCCGACAACGCGCGCAACTACACCCAGTGCGACAGCCTGCTGATCGGCAAGACCTGCGGCGCGCACACCTTTCCCTACATCGAGTCGTCCAACGCCACGGCCAAGATCGAACACGAAGCGACCACCTCCCGAATCGGCGACGACCAGCTGTTTTACTGTCGCGCACGCGGTCTGGACGAGGAAGATGCCGTGGCGATGATCGTCGACGGTTTCTGCAAGGAAGTGTTCAAGGAACTGCCGATGGAATTTGCCGTCGAGGCCAAGGCGCTGCTGGAAATTTCGCTCGAAGGGGCGGTTGGTTAAGACATTGGTTTCAGGGTTCAGGGTTCAGGAGGAGCAAGCTGTGGATTGTCCTGAACCCTGAACCCCGAACCCTGAACCCTCGTTTTATGAATACGGAATCATCATGCTGAAAATCAAGAATCTGCACGTTGCCATCGGCGGCGAGGAAATCATCAAGGGCCTGGATCTCGACGTGGGTGCGGGCGAACTGCACGCCATCATGGGCCCGAATGGGTCCGGGAAGTCCACGCTGGGATACGCCCTGGCGGGCCGGGAGGGGTATGAGGTCACATCCGGCAGCATGGAATTCGAAGGCCAGGATCTGACCGAACTGGAGCCGGAAGAGCGCGCTGCCGCAGGACTGTTTCTGGCGTTCCAGTACCCGGTCGAGATTCCCGGGGTCAACAATGCCTACTTTCTTCGTTCGGCCCTCAACGCCCAGCGCAAGGCGCGCGGCGAGGAAGAAGTCGATTCGATGACGTTTCTGAAGACCGTGCGCGAGTCCCTCAAGGGTCTCAAGATGGATGAGGCGCTGCTCAAAAGAGCGGTCAACGAGGGTTTTTCCGGCGGCGAGAAGAAGCGCAACGAGATTGTCCAGATGGCCGTGCTGCAGCCGAAGCTGGCGGTGCTGGACGAAACCGACTCCGGACTGGACATCGATGCGCTCAAGCTGGTCGCCGAGGGCATCAACGCCCAGCGCAATGCCCAGCGTTCGTTCGTGGTCATCACGCACTATCAGCGCCTGCTCGACTACCTGGCCCCGGATCACGTCCACGTGCTTTCCGACGGGCGCATCGTCGAAAGCGGCGGTGAGGAACTGGCCGAACGCCTTGAAGCCGAGGGCTATTCTTTCCTGGAAGCCGCAAGCGAGGCCTGAGCATGAGTGCCATCCTGAACAAGCTCGCGCCGGAGGCCGATCTGGCCGACGACCGCTATGGCGACATTCGCCGCCGCGCGCACCAGCGTCTGATGCAGTATGGCTTTCCGGACCTGAAAACCGAGGCCTGGAAATACACCTCCTTGCGGGTGCTCGAGAAACGCGAACTGTCCGCCGGCGGAGCGTCTGAAGCGGACCGGCCGGGGCCGTTGCCGTTCGAGGCCGACGTCATTGCCATGGCCAACGGCCTGATCGATCCGGATGCTCTGAACCTGCCCGCCGGCGTCCGTCTGGAGCCGTTGTCCCCGGCCGATCTGATCAACCTGGATTACGGGGATCGGGCCGGAGCGATGGCGTGGCTCAACCTCGCCCGGTTCGAACAAGCCTGGCGGCTGGTGATCGAAGCCCCGCTGGCGCGTCCACTGGTCCTGGCCATGTCCACCTCCGAGGATTTTGCGGCCGGCGTACACCCCCGCCTGCAGATCGAGCTCAGCGAAGGCGCCGACGCGGTCCTGATCGAACAGCAGACCGATCGCGGGGCGGGTCTGGTCAACATCGTCGAAGACGTCGCTCTGGCCCGGGGCGCCCGGTTGCGCCACGTGATCCAGCGCCGCAATGCCGATTCGGTCTGGGTTCAACGCACGCGCGTGGCGGTCTCGGCCGATGCCGACTACCGCTGCCATGCGCTGGACCTGGGCGGCCGCCTGGTCCGCCAGGATCTCAGCGTCCACCTGCTCGAGGCCGGTGCCAACGGTGAAATCGACGGGGTGGCCTTCATCGACAGCAAGCAGCACGTGGACTGGCATACCGCGATCGATCACGAGGTCGGCCACACCAACAGTCGCGAATCGTTTCGCATCCTGGCCGACGGCACCGGCGTGGGCGTGTTCAACGGCCGCATTCACATCCAGCGCGGGGCCGACGACAGTCATTCCGACCTCAACACGGCCAACCTGCTGCTCAGCGAGAACGCGCGCATCAACACCAAGCCCGAGCTGGAAATCTACGCCGAAGAAGTCACCGCCAGTCACGGGGCGACCATCGGCCAGCTCGAGGACTCCGCCCTGTTCTATCTGCGCACGCGCGGGCTGCCGGTCGAGCAGGCCATGGCGCTGCTCAAATACGGATTCGCCGCCGCTCCGCTGGAGAACGCCGAACCGGCCGCGCTGCGCGACTGGCTGACCTCCGAACTCCAGACGGTGCTTTGAACGCCGTGGTCGATACCATGCCCATCGAGACGGTGAAGTCCGTGGTTCGCGAACAGCTCGACGTAATGCAGCTGCGCGAGCAGTTCCCGGTCCTGGCGCGCGAAGTGCATGGCAAGCCGCTGGTGTACTTCGACAACGCCGCGACCGTCCAGCGTCCGCTGGCCGTGATCGAGGCCGTGGATGATTTCTACAGGCGCTACAACGCCAACGTGCATCGTGGGGTTCACCAACTGTCCGTGGAAGCCTCCGAGGCTTTCGAGAACTCGCGGCGGTCGGTCGCGCGCCTGCTCAACGCAAGCTCGGATCGGGAAATCGTCTTTACCCGGGGCACCACCGAAGCCATCAACCTGGTGGCCAACAGTTTTGCCCGCCCTCGCCTGGAGCCTGGCGATGAAATTCTGATCACGCACATGGAGCATCACGCCAACATCGTTCCCTGGCAGATGCTGTGCGAGCAGACCGGAGCCATCCTCAAGGTGGCTCCGATCAATCGGCGCGGTGAACTGCGGATGGATGCACTGGCCGGGATGATCGGGGAGCGAACCCGTTTGATCGGGGTGGTGCATGTGTCCAACGCGCTGGGAACGGTCAACCCCGTTGCTGAAATCTGTCGTCTGGCCAAGGCGCATGACGTCCCGGTTCTGGTCGACGGAGCCCAGGCCACGCCGCACGAGCGCATTGACGTGCAGGCGCTGGGCTGCGATTTCTACTGCGTGTCGGCCCACAAGATGTACGGGCCCACGGGTATCGGCGCCCTGTGGGCGCGCGCGTCCATCCTCGAGAGCATGCCGCCGTGGCAGGGCGGTGGCGAGATGATTCAGTGGGTCAGCTTCGAGGGCACGACCTACAACGAGATTCCGCATCGATTCGAAGCCGGTACGCCGAACATCGCCGGCGCGATCGGCTGGGGGGCCGCGATCCAGTGGCTGGAAGAAATCGGCGTGGAGCGGATGAAGGCGCACGAACAGAAACTGCTTGCCCTGGCCACCGAGCGGATGGAACGAATCGATGGTCTGACCATCATCGGCCAGGCGGCCGAAAAAGGTCCGGTCATCTCGTTTACCCTGGACGGCGTTCATCCCAACGATCTGGGCACCATCATCGACCACCATGGGGTTGCGCTCCGAACCGGGCACCACTGCGCGATGCCGGTGATGCAGTTTTTCGAGGTGCCGGCCACCGCCCGGATTTCCTTCGCAGCCTACAATCTTCACTCCGAAATCGACGTCTTCCTGCACGGCCTGGAGCAGGCACGCACGATGCTGGCCTGATCGCGGGTCGCGGAAATCCCCGGCTCAGGGCGTTTCGTTGGGGACTCTCCAGCGCCCGAAGATGGGGTTGCCTCGTACCTCGATTCCCAGTTCCGCCAGCCAGTCCGCTACCACGTGGTTGGAATTGTCGAACAAGGTGTAGGGTTCGGGGCCGGGCACGAACTCCAGGTCGTAGTAGGCGTTGAACAGGCTTTTTTCGCTGTGATCGGCGAAATGTGCGTCCAGGCGCTGATCGAGGCGATCGATTCGCCTGCCGGCCACGGCAAAGGCGTGAACGGCCTGAACGTGCACCGGAATCTGGCGGCGGAGGTTGTCCTCGGTCGCCGGGCCGGCCAGTTCGCGCCGCCCCAGAGCCGATCGGGTGGGGACAAACAGGGTCGGGAAGGCGCGCACAAAGCCCGTGTCGCGCTCGGCGTACCAGCGCCAGTCCCCGTACAGGTAACGCACCATGGACCGGTCGGCGCGAGTCAGCACCAGGCTGGAGTGACGGCCGTGATCCAGCAGCATCACCGGGCGGCTGTCGATGACCGGTTCCGGTTCGGGACGGGTGACGACGCCGGCGCAGGCAGACAAAAGCAGTACCGCACCCAGCACCACAACCCGCCTCCGGCCGACCCGGGCGAAGGCACGGCTGGGCGTCTCCGCTTGACTTCCTCGACTGCTAGAATTCGCCCGCATGGCACTTGAAAAGCTGTATCAGAGCATCCTGCTCGAGCATAACCGCCAACCGCGCAATTGCAAGCGGCTGGCATCTGCCACGCACCGCGCGCGCGGCCACGACGCGTCGTGCGGGGATGATCTGCTGATCGAGCTGACCGTGATCGACGGCAGGATTCGCGAGGCCGCGTTTTCCGGCCGGGCCTGCGCGGTTACCCAGGCGGCGGCGTCCATGCTCACCGAGTGGCTGCAGGGGCGTTCGGTCGACGAGGTCGGCGGCGGGCTGGATCGGTTCCGGGCGCTGCTGGAAAACGCCGATGCTGAACCGGACGAAGCGCTCGGCGAACTCAATCAGCTCCAGCCGGTCGGGGCGTTCCCGGCCCGGCGGCGCAACGCGCTGTTGCCGTGGAAAACGGCCCTTCGCGCGCTGGAAGCGTCCGGCACCGCGGCGTCCTGATGCGGGCGCCTGCGGTCCGCTGCCTCAGGGCTCGCTAGCCGCTAGCCTGGGCGGGTTCTTCGGCGCTTTCCGGCTTGGTTTTTCCGCCGTCCCATTCGCGCGCTTTGCGGCCGAATTCGCCGAACTTCTTCGACACGCCCTCGAGCTTGTTTTCCCACTCCGGGTTGGGCTCCTGGCCCTCGGTGACTTTGAAAAAGACCTGCATCAGGGCCGTCATGGCGATCGGCTCGATCACCGATTGCTTGACCCCCCAGGCGAAGACCAGGGCGAAAATCAGCGTCAACGGTCCGGCCACGGCGGGGATGACGGTGACCAGCGCGATCAGCGGGCCGAGAATCACCAGGAATACCAGGAAGGTCAGCCCCCAGATCATGAAGGCCAGGAAAAATGCGTTTTTCAGGAACGCCTTGTAGTTCTGGGCGTACAGGATCAGGGCAGTGCGGCTCGATGCCCAGGGGTTGTCGGATTGCGTGCGAATGTTGTAGGCCAGGATGACCTCGTCGAGGTAGGTCAGCGAGAGATTGACCACCGTATTGATGAATTTGACGATGTTGCGCAGGCCCGGAATGGGGATGAACGAGGTCACGGTAAAAAACACCCGGTTGAACGCGCGCAGCACTGCCTTGATCAGCTGGTCGATGCCGAACAGAATCGAGGACTCGGCAAAGCGCTTGCGCACCACCTTCTGGGCATGGTCGATCTGACCGCGCCCCTGGGGCAGTTCCTTGCCCTCCATCAGCTCCACGAGTACGGCGATGTGGCCGGCCTTGACCATGTACAGCAGGTATTCGCGCAGCATGTAGGCGATCACCGCCATGATGCCGAAGCCGACCAGGCCGCCGAAGAAGCTGAACGCGCCGGGCTCGCCGCCGATCATGCCGACCCCGTAGCCGACGCCGGCCCCGATGCCGGTCAACACGATGTAGGAAAACGTGATGGCAAAGTAAATCAGGAATCGAAAGACCAGAAAGGGCATGGTCTTTCCCATCAATTGCAGAATCTCGCCAATCTTGAAATCCATCTCGGTGCTCCGGTGTGAGTCAGTCGTTCGTCCTGCTTACTGCGCTAATACGATAACCAACCGCAGAACGTGCCAGTGCGCAACTACAAATGGGGGATGAGATGCCGGTCCAGTTCTGCGACCAGTTCGCCTGCCCGCCAGTCTTCCACAAGTCCATCCAGGTATTGCCCAAGCGGGTCATGGAGGTTGATGTGGCCGACGGCGGCGAGCGCGAGGACCGCGATCGGTGCCGTTGAGAAATCGTTCAGAGCGTGCGCAAGTCGACGAATGCGCCGGAAGAATGGTCGGCCTTCAGTTCGTCGAGCAGGTCCAGGATCCGGTCGGCGACCTCGCGTGAGGTGGGCATGTCGGAGGTGCCGCGCGCATCCTTGAGCTTCTGAACCGATGGATACTCCTCGCTGTCGACCTCGCCGCACAGGTAGTCCTGCATCGGGGTGTCGACCAGGCCCGGGGCCAGCGCGATCAGGTGAGTGTCGGTCATTTCGTGGGCGTACAGGGTGATCAGATTGTTCAGCGCGGCCTTGGAGAGCGAGTAGCCGCCCCAGCCGTAGTTCATGTTGACCGCGGCGCCGGAAGAAATCGCCACCACCTGGGAGACGGGAATCTGGCGCTCGATGAGCCAGTCGAGGATCAGCTTGTTGGCCCAGACGTTGACCCGCATGATGTGTTCCAGGTCGTGAACGTCGGTTTGGGCGATGTCCTGGATCCGGCCGAGAAGACCGGCATTCAAGATGACCAGGTCCAGGCGAAGGCAGTCCGAAAGCAGGCTGTCCAGCCCGTCTTCCAGAGTGCTGAGCTGGCCCAGGTCCTGCTGACGATCGCGGATGACGTCGTCGAAGCGGGGCTTGAGCGGGCAACCGCTGCGGCTCATGCCCCAGACGATCGCTTCGCGATCCATGAGTGCCTCGGTCAGCCCCAGCCCGAGCCCGCTGCTGTTGCCGGTGATCAGAACGTTCATGCTGCTACGGTGCCTCTCCGATAGTGCGTTCAAACAAGGTCAGGATACGCCGATACTGGTCCAGCCAGCTGGAAGGACGGCGAAATCCATGTCCTTCCAGCGGATAGGATGCCAGTTCCCAGTGCTCCTTTTCCAGTTCGATCAGGCGCTGGGCGAGCCGGGCCACGTCCTGGTAGAAGACGTTGTCATCCAGCATCCCGTGGGTCATGAGCAGATGGCCTTGCAGCCCTTCGGCGAACTCGATCGGTGAAGATCGGGCGTAGGCTTCCGGGTCGATGTCCGGCGTGTTGAGGATGTTGGCCGTGTAGGGATGGTTGTAATGGGCCCAGTCGGTGACGGGCCGGAGCGCGGCGCCGGACCGAAAGACCTCGGGCGCGTTGAACATGGCCATGAATGCCATGAATCCACCGTAGGAGCCGCCGTACAGGCCGACCCGTTCCGGGTTCGCGCCGTGCTGCTCGACCAGCCAGTCGACCCCGTCGATCAGGTCTTCCAGTTCGGGGGTGCCCATCTGGCGGTAGATCGCGGTGCGCCAGTCGCGCCCGTAGCCGCGGCTGGCGCGGAAGTCCATGTCGAGCACGTGGTAGCCGCGTTCGGTCAGCAGGTTGTGAAACATCTGCTCGCGGAAATACTGCGGATAGCGCAGGTGCACGTTCTGCAGATAGCCCGCCCCGTGGACGAACAGCACGGCCGGATGCCCGCCTTCCGGCGCCGGCGTGCGGGCCGGGTAGAACTTCGACCAGACCGGGCCCGCGCCGTGGCTGGACTCGATGCCGACGATCTGCGGCTCCTGCCATTCGGCGGCCAGAAAGCGCTCGCTGCGGGTGTCGGTCAGGCGCTCGATGGCGCCGCCCCCGGCCGGCACCAGGCCGACCTGGGCCGGCAGGTAGGGTTCGGAAAAACGGACCAGGATGCGCTCGTGACCGGGCAGCACGGCGAAATCCTCGATGCCGCTATGCTCGGTCAGGCGCACCAGTTCATCGCCGTCGAGATCGAGCCGGTACAGGTCATACTCGGTCGGATGCGAGCGGTTCGACAGCAGCCAGACCTGGCCGCCGT
>PWJA01000232.1 GCA_003560975.1 Gammaproteobacteria bacterium | reverse complement strand
GTTTTCCGGCACCCAGGACATGCAGTTCCGCCTGTTCGACGCGGCCGATGGCGGCAGCGAGGTGGCCCCCCTGGTCGTGGTCAACGATGTCCCGATCAGCCAGGGCCAGTTCCAGGTCGAGCTGGACTTCGGACCGGGCGTGTTTACCGGACAGCCGCGCTACCTGGAGATCCGCGTCGGCGCCAGCACCCTGAGCCCGCGCCAGCGCGTCGGCGCCAGCCCGGTGGCGCTGTTTGCACTGGCCGGCAACGAAGGACCACCCGGAGATACCGGGCCTCAGGGGCCGGAGGGTCCGCCGGGACCTCAGGGCGACGCCGGACCCCCGGGGCCACAAGGCACACCCGGACCACAGGGCCCGGAAGGCCCGCTGGGGCCGCAAGGCGAACCCGGAGAATCCGGCTGGCTGTTGCAGGGCAACGCCGGTACGGATTCGTCAAATGACTTTATCGGTACCGTTGACGATGAGCCATTCGAGTTGCGGGTGGCCAATGTCCGCGGACTGCGCCTCGAGCCGTCTGCAGAGCTTTTCGAAGGGTTGCCGATAACGGCCAACGTGATCGCAGGCAGCCACGCCAACAAAATTACCGAAGGGGTGCGTGGTGCCACGATCGCCGGCGGCGGCTTGCCTGAGGGAGAAGTCGATCCAACTAATGGCATCACCAATGAAGGGCCTAACCGTGTTGTTGGTCAATACGGCACTGTTGGCGGGGGCTATAACAACCAGGCCGGCTTATTTTCCGGCGCTGGCTTTTTCGCGACCGTCGGCGGTGGACAGGGGAACACAGCTAGCGGCACCGGCGGCACCGTCAGCGGCGGCGAGAACAACGCCGCCTCAGGCGAGCACAGCACCGTTGGCGGCGGCATTGGTAACATCGCCACTGGTTACGAAAGCACCGTGAGTGGTGGCCTTGGCAACCGAGCCTCCGGCCCGAAAAGCAGCGTTATCGGTGGTCATCAAAACACGGCCAGTGGTTTTGAAAGCACCGCCAGCGGCGCCAATAACTGCGCTGGCGGACGAAGATCATGGGCCGGCGGCCACAGGGCGAAGGTGCGCCCAGGCGACTTTTCCGGCTCAGCGGGCTTCGGTTGCGGAAGCATCACTACAGCGCCGGGCATAAATGGTGACGAAGGCACCTTCATCTGGGCTGATAGTCAGAGTGCCGACTTTATTTCATCCGGCTCCAATCAGTTCCTGATCCGCTCACGCGGCGGGATGGGAATCAATACCAATGCGCCGACGGCCGCGCTTGATGTGCAGGCAAGTCCCGACAGAGCTGTGCCCTTCAGGGCCAGAAACGCTTCCGGCGATATTCTGTTCACCGTTGGCAGCACCGGCAGGTTGATCATCGGGGATTTCTCCTCGGGCGGCACTTCAGTTTGCCGCACAAACACCACCAACATCTTGTCCAACTGCTCGTCCAGCCTTCGCTACAAGGACAAGATCACTCCACTGGACGGCAACGAGGCACTGGACCTTCTGTCGGCACTACGCCCGGTACGCTACCACTGGCTCGACGATGGGCGCGCCGATATCGGCATGGTGGCTGAAGAAGTGGCGGAGCTCATGCCCGAGATCGTCACCTACAATCAGGATGGCACGGTAGAAGGATTTGAATACAACCGCTTGGGCCCCCTGCTGATCGCCGGTTTCCAGGAACAAACCGCCGCCAACGCCGAGCGTTTTGCCGCACTGGAGACCGATCACCAGCGTCTGGCCACGGAAAACGCCGAGCTGCGCGCCGAAGTCGCAGTGCTCAAGGTCCAATCCGGCCAGGTGCGCGAGCTGGAGCGACGGCTGGCGGTGATGGAGGAACGCGAGCGCGAGAACGACGATCTGCGCGCGCGGCTGGCGGCGCTGGAAGCCGTGCTGCTCGACCATGGACAGATCGCCCGGACCGAGCGGTGACCGGCTTTTGCGCTGGTTTTCGTTTTTATAAGGTAGAGAAATACCGTTCGGTCCGCCCAATATGGAGCACGACATGAATCGACGCCTGAAACACCTCGCCCCCGCCGCGCCGCTGGCGCTGGTCCTCGCGCTGGCCGCCGGCCCGGCCAGCGCCGAATTCGAAATCACACAATGGACCATCGCCGGCGGCGGCGTGATCGAAGCCGAAGGAGGCGATTGGAAGCTGTCCGGCACGATCGGACAGTGGGAGGCGACCTCGGCCCGCGCCCTGTCCGGTGGTGGCTGGAGTCTCACCGGCGGGTTCTGGGGCCTGAGCCTGGAAGAACTCGGTGACCTCATCTTCCAGGATCGCTTTCAGTCCCTCAACGGCTCGCGCAACCTTGCTCTGGAGAAAGCGCCCGCTTCAGAGGGCTAAGCCCCGAATCGGATGCAGGACGGCCTGCCCGGCTTGGTTCGGGCCAGGCTGCCGCATATCCGCGCCATGGCTGAATTCCGCGCAACAAGTTCTGTCCGACGCCGCACTTGGCGTTAAGCTTCTCGCTTGCCCATCGCTTGACCTTCGCACTTGCTCAAGCTCATTACCAACGCCCATGTCTTTGCGCCGCAGGACCTGGGCATCCAGCACCTGCTGATCGCCGGCGACCGCATCGCCTGGATGGGCGCCGACCTGAACGACCTCGGCATACTCAATGCGGCTGAAGTCCTTGACCTGGAGGGCCAGCGCCTGATTCCGGGCCTGATCGACGGCCATGCTCATCTGACCGGCGGTGGCGGCGAGGCCGGCTTCGGCAGCCGGGTGCCGCCGGTCCCGCACGAGCAATTCCTGAGCGCCGGCATTACCACGGTGGTTGGCGTACTGGGCACCGACGACACCACCCGCGACACCCGCTCGCTGGTCGCCCAGGCGCTGTACCTGCGCGATCACGGGGTCAACGCCTGGTGCCATACCGGCGGCTACCACGTCCCGCCGGTCACCTTCACCGGCAGCGTGCGCGACGATATCGTCTTTCTCGACCCGGTCATCGGCGTGGGCGAAGTCGCGATCTCCGACCACCGTTCCAGCCAGCCCACGTTCGAAGAAATCCTGCGCATCGCCAGCGACGCCCACGTGGCCGGGCTGATCACGGGCAAGGCCGGCATTGTCCACCTGCACCTGGGCGACGGCGAGCGCGGCCTGGACCTCGTCCGGCGCGCGCTGGCCGAGACCGAATTGCCTCCGCGGGTGTTCAATCCCACCCACATCAATCGCAAGAAAGCCCTGTTCGAAGAGGCCCTGGACGTCGCCCGGTCCGGCTGCTGGGTCGACATCACCGCCTTCCCGGTCACAGACAGCTGCAGCGACGACGAGCTCAGCGCCGACGAGGCCCTGCTGCGCTACCTGGATTCCGGCGCGCAGCCTGAGCGCATCACGATGAGTTCCGACGGCGGCGGCTGCCTGCCGGTGTTCGATGCCCAGGGCGAAATGCAGCACTTCGACATCGGCCAGCCGGCGACGCTGACCGATACCCTGACCCGCCTGCTGGCCAGCGGTGCGTCGCTGGAGCGCGTGCTGCCGGCCTTCACCCGGAACCCGGCCCGGCTGCTGCGCTTCCACGACCGCGGGCGAATCGAAGCCGGGGCCGCTGCGGATCTGGTTTTACTCGACAATCACCATCGCATTCGCGATGTCATGACCCAAGGGGTCTGGAGGATCAAAGGCCAATGAGCCCATCCGGAGAACGCGAGAACAAGAATCGCGGCTACATCATTCCCATCGGCGGCGCCGAGGACAAGTTCCACAATCCCGAGATCCTTGACCGGTTCATCAACGAGTGCGGCGGCAAGGATGCCCGCATCGCCATCATCCCCACGGCCTCCGAACTGCCGGATACGGGGCCGACCTACGAAAAGCTGTTTCGCAAGATCGGCATCAAGCACGCCGCGGTTCTCCCCATCGTCACCCGCAGCGACGCCAACGACCCCAAGCATATCGACTACATCAAAAAATCCGACGGCGTGTTCATGACCGGCGGCAACCAGCTGCGCCTGTCGACCACCCTGGGCGGCACGGAAACGGCCATCGCGATTCGCCGCCGCAACGCCGAAGGCATGCACGTGGCCGGTACGTCGGCCGGTGCAGCCTTCATGCCCGAGCACATGATTGCCGGCGGACGCGAGGGCTCCACGCCCACGCCGGACAAGGTCACCCTGGCCCCGGGACTGGGTCTGACCAACAGTTTCATCATCGACCAGCACTTCCGGGAGCGCGACCGTCTTGGACGGCTGCTGACCGCGCTGGCCTACAACCCGTTCGCGGTCGGCATCGGACTGGACGAGGACACCGCCGCCTTCATCCGTCCCGGCGATGATCTGGAAGTGGTCGGCAGCGGCGGCATCACCCTGGTCGATCCCGGCGAGCTCAGCTATTCTTCGATGGACCGCGCCCGCGAAGGCGAGCCGGTCAGCCTGATCGGCGTCAAGCTCCACATCCTGATCGCCGGCGGACGTTTCGAAATCCTTTCTCGGTCAGCGCACGCGGAGTAGCCGTATGCAGATTCTCAGAACGAACACCTACGTCGGCCCCAACCTGTACGCCCACTTTCCGGTCATCCGCTACATTCTCGACCTGGGCGAACTCGAGCACTGGCCTTCGGCCCGGCTCGGCGAGGGATTCATCCAGGCCCTGCTCGACTGCCTGCCCGGGCTCGACGAGCACGGCTGCTCGTACCGCGAACCCGGCGGCTTCGTCCGCCGCCTGCGCGAAGACGGAGGAACCTGGCTGGGGCACGTGATGGAACACGTGGTGCTGGAGCTGCAAAACATTGCCGGCTCGGACGTGACGTTCGGCCGGACCCGCTCGATCGAGGGCAAGCCGGGTCACTACACCATGGTCTTCGAGTACGAAGACGATGCGGTCGGGCGCCGGGCCGGACAGCTGGCCCTGGATCTGCTGCACAGCCTGCTGCCTGCGGAGCTCAGGCCGGCCAACGCGCCGGCACAAGACTGGGATTTCGACTCCGAGCGCGACCAGTTCATTCTCTACGCCCAGCGCCGCGCCTTCGGACCCAGCACCGCCTCGCTGGTGCGGGCCGCGGAGGAGCGCGACGTTCCCTGGATTCGACTGAATCGGCAAAGCCTGGTCCAGTTCGGCCATGGCCGCTTCCAGAAGCGCATCCAGGCAACGACCACCAGCCTGACCAGCAACATCGCCGTCGAACTGGCCTCGGACAAGGAGGAGACCAACCGGATTCTGCTCGACCTGGGCCTGCCGGTCCCCGACCAGCGCCTGGTCCAGTCCGCTCGCGATGCCGTGCGCGCCGCCCGCCGCATTGGCTACCCGGTGGTCCTGAAACCGCTGGCCGGCAACCACGGCCGCGGCGTATCGATCAACCTGGGCAGCGATGAAGAGGTCGACATTGCCTTTGCCAAGGCTTCGGAGTACGGCCGCAACGTGGTCGTGGAAAAATACCTGGAGGGATTCGATCACCGCCTGCTGGTCATCAACGGCGAGCTGGTCGCGGCGGCCAAGCGCATACCCGGCCGCGTGATCGGCGACGGCCGCCACAGCGTGTCCGAGCTGGTCGAACAGCTCAATCAGGACCCGCGCCGCGGCATCGGCCACGAGAAAGTCCTGACCCGGATCGAGCTGGACCACCAGGCCGATCGGCTGCTGGCCCGGCTCGGCTACGATCGCGACAGCGTGCCGCCGGCCGGCGAGATCGTCTACCTGCGGTCCACCGCCAATCTGTCGACCGGCGGCACGGCGATCGACGTGACCGACGAAATCCACCCCGACAATCGCGACATGGCGATCCGGGCCATTCAGGCCATCGACCTGGACATCGGCGGGGTCGACTTTCTGACCGCCGACATCACCCGCTCCTTCCGCGAGGTCGGCGGCGGGATCTGCGAACTCAACGCCGGGCCGGGTTTTCGCATGCACGTGGCCCCCAGCGAAGGCCAGCCGCGCGACGTGGCCGGCCCGGTGCTCGACATGCTCTTCCCCAAAGACGAGCCCAGCACCATCCCGATCGCGGCCATCACCGGCACCAACGGCAAGACCACGACCTCGCGCATGCTCGCCCACATTCTCAAGATGCGCGGCTACACGGTCGGCCTGACCTCGACCGACGGCGTCTACATCGACGGTCAGCTGACCGTATCCGGCGACATGACCGGCCCGGTGTCGGCCCGCATCATCCTGCGCGATCCTTCGGTCGACGCGGCCGTGCTCGAGACCGCCCGCGGCGGCCTGGTGCGCAGCGGCATGGGCTACCGCTCCTGCAACGTCGCCTGCTGTCTGAACGTCTCCGGTGACCACCTCGGCCAGGGCGGGATCGAGACCATCGAACAGCTGGCCGAAATCAAGCGCATACCCATCGAGGTGGCCACCGATGCCGCCGTCCTCAACGCCGATGACCGGCTGTGCCTGGCCATGGCCGACTACACCGAGGCGGCGCGCTTGAGCTACGTGACCATGAAGCCCGGCCATCCGCTGGTCAAGCAGCATATCCGCGCCGGCGGCCAGGCCTTCGTGCTCGAAGAAGGCATGAACGGCCACATGATCACCATTTACGACCAGGGCAAGCACATGCCGCTGCTGTGGACCCACCTGATCCCGGCCACGATCGAAGGCCGGGCCCTGCACAACGTCCAGAACGCCATGTTCGCCGCCGCCCTGGCCTACAACATGAACCTCAGCCTGGACGACATCCGCCAGGGCCTGCGAACCTTCGACACCACCTTCTTCCAGGCCCCCGGGCGGATGAACATCTACGACGACCATCCGTTCCGGGTCATCATGGACTACGCCCACAATCCGGCCGCCGTGCAGGCCATGTGCGACCTGGTCGAGCGCTTCGAAGTCGAGGGCCGGCGCCTGGTGGTTCTGGGCGCGCCCGGAGATCGTCGGGACGAAGATATCGAGGCCATTGCCGACGTTGCCGCGACCCACTTCGATCACTTTGTCTGCCGCTGTGACGACCACCGGCGCGGGCGCGGCGACGACGAGGTCGCCCGGATGCTCGAGGCTCGACTGATCCACAACGGCATCAAGCCGGAGAACATCGACCTCGTCGTCGACGAGCAGGCCGCCATCGACCATGCCCTGGGTATCTCTGCGCCCGGCGACCTGCTGCTGGTGCTGGCCGACCAGGTCAAGCGCAGCTGGAAGCAGATCATCTACTTCGATGCCGGACAGACAGAAAGCGCGCCGGCGCAGCGCCCAGACCCGGTCCTCGTGCCGGACCTGGAGGGTTTCAATCTCGACGAGAACCTGTCCCTGGTCAGCGACGAGCGCGGGGTTCGCATCGCGCGCGAGGAATCGGACTAGCCGGAAGACGAGGCCGTGGAACTGCTCGACTGCAGGCGCCTGACCGGACCCAACCTGCTGTGGGACCGGCCCTCCGTGGTTGTCGATATTGCCTGCAGGCCGGATCAGGCGGGCCCGCTTGAAGCGGCCTGGACGGACGAAGTCCGCAAGCTGCATCAAAAGCTGGCCTGGTCGATGCCGGAGTTCTGCACGAAACGGCGGGTCGGCGGCCTGAGCATCGCCTTCGACGGGCCCATCGACCGCCTCTATGCCGGGATCGCCCTGGCCGAGGCGGCCTGGACGCGCTGCAGCGACCCGGACGCAATGGTCGACAGCAGCGCCGAAACCGAGATCGCCGAGCGCGCCACTGACGAGGCCAACCCCGCCCTGCTGGCCCTGCAGGCTGCCGCCGCCCACCACCGGGCGCCCTTCCTGTGGGACGACGACGAGGTTTCCGTCGGCCAGGGCGAGACCGCACAGGTATGGCCGGCCCGCAGGCTGCCGCCTCTCGAGCAGATCGACTGGTCGCGGGCCCGCCGCATCCCCAGCGGCCTGATCACCGGCACCAACGGCAAGACCACCACCGCCCGCATGTGCGCCCGGATCCTGCGCGAGGCCGGGCATACGGTCGGTCTGACCTCCACCGAGGGCATCTGGATCAACGACCACAGGCTCGACGACGGCGACTACGCCGGACCCGGCGGCGCCCGGATGGTTCTGCGTCATCCCGACGCCAGCGCCGCGGTACTCGAAACCGCCCGCGGCGGACTGCTGCGGCGCGGGCTGGGCGTGGACCAGGCCGATGCCGCCCTGATCACCAACATCGCCGCCGATCATCTGGGCGATTTCGGCTCGCGAACCCTGGACGAGTTGCTGGAAATCAAGTGGATCGTCAGCCGGGCGGTGCGCGACCGCGGCACCCTGGTTCTGAACGCCGACGATCCCCGGCTGGTTGCGCAGGCCGGACGCCATTCCGGGCGCGTCACCTGGTTCAGCCTGGACCCGGACCAGCGCGCGGCCGAGTTCAGGCCGGAAGACGGCTGGCTGATCCGTGACCGGGGTGGTCATCGCCAGCGCCTGTGCCGAGTCGACGAGATTCCGCTGGCCATGGGCGGCGCGGCCCGCCACAACATCGCCAACGCGCTGGCCGCCGCCGCCCTGTGCTCATCCCTGGGTGCCGAACCCGACGCGATCGCGGCCGGCCTGAGCTCCATGCAGATGGACGACAATCCCGGACGCGGCAATCTCTACCGGCTCGGGGATTTCCGCGTGTTCGTGGATTTCGCCCACACCCCGGCCGCCATGGCCGCGATTGCCGACCTGACCGCCGCCCTGCCGGCCGCAAGACGCCTGCTGGCCTTCGCCCAGGCCGGCGACCGCACCGATGAACTGTTGCGCGAATCCGCCCGCGGCGGCTGGGAACTGGCCCCGGACCGGATCATCATCTCGGAGCTGGCCAAATATGCGCGCGGCCGATCACCGGGCGAAGTCTTCGCCATCCTGCGCGACGAACTGCTGCGCTGCGGCTGTCCGGCCGGCGAGGTGGTTCACGTCGAGACCGAGCTGGACGCGCTGGACCATGCCCTGGCCTGGGCAAAGCCCGGCGACCTGCTCGTCATGCTCGTTCTGGCCGATGCCCCGGCGGTGCGTGAGCGTCTGACCCGGCTGGCCGCCGGCGTCAGTGCGCCGCCTCCCTGAGGGCCCGGGCGTAGGCGTCCGGACTGTAGCCGGGAATGCGCTGCTCACCGACCAGCACCAGCGGCACGCCCCGACCGCCGGCCTCGCGCCACAGCCGATGGGCCTCGGTCGAGCTCTCAATGTCGATTTCCAGGTATCCGATGCGCTGGTCGTCGAACCAGGTCCGGGCCCGGTCGCAGTAGCCGCACCAGGGCGCCGAGAAGAACACCAGCTCGTGCTCGCTGCTGATGTCGGCAGCGCCAAGCTGCTGCTGACCGCTTCGCCACAGCATGGCCGCGCTCAGACCCAGAAGCGCCAGCATCAGAAAGCCAACCCCGATGCGCATCGTCATTGGTCCTCGCCGACCGGGCGCAGCTGCAGCTCGAAGCGCAGATCAACGCGATTGCGGATGAACTCGGTGTCCTCGAACTCCCCCGTTCCGACGTTGTAATCGCGGCGCAGGATTTCGGCAGTTCCGCTCAGCCACCGGTCCCCGTCGACGTCTTCCAGGCTGAGCTCGACCGCCTGTTCGGCGCTCACCCCGCGCAGCTCGAGTTCGCCCCGGGCCCGATGGCCGTTGTCACCGGCGGCAATGGCGGTGCTGGTCCAGACCGCTTCGGGGAATCGCTCCGGGGCCAGCAAATCATCGCCGCGCAAGGCCTCATCGCCCTGGCGATTGCCGACCGCGGCCGAGCCCGTGGCCACGCGGACCTCGATCTCGGCGGTGGTCAGGTCGGAGTCCTCCAGACAGATGGAAACGTCGAACGTTTCGAAAAACCCGCTGAACGGCGCGCCCTCGGCTTCGCCGCGAAAATTCAGCTCGCCGCTGTCGCCGTCGGCGCGGTAGCAGTCGGCGGAAGCGACGGCAAAGGCCGGAAGCAGAAGCCACGCGGCCGAAAGGGCGGCGATCAGGGACGATTTCTGGGCCATATCGGCAACATCCTTTTCAGTACAGCGTCTTTCAGAACGAAATGGTGGCGCAGGGCGGCCGCCACGTGAACCGCGGCCACGGCGGCCAGGGTAACCCCAAGCGCGCGGTGGAGTCGCCCGAAAAGATCTTCCAGGCGCTCCGAGGCTTCAACCAGACTGGGGACGTTGACCGGTCCCCACCAGAAATCGCCCAGGCCCGCCGCCGAAGAGTACAACCAGCCCGACAAGGGGATGGCGAAAATCAGCCCGTAGAGCAGGCCGTGGCCGACCCGGGCGGCCAGCACTTCCCAGCCGGCCAGCCCGCCCGGCAGCGGCGGGGGCCGATTGAACAGTCGCCACAGCAGGCGCAGTACGGCCAGGACCAGAACGACCATGCCGATGGTCTTGTGCTGGGTGACCAGCTCCAGCCGGGCGCGAAACCCTTCCACCTGGTCGATGCGCCAGGCCCAGACGTACTGGATCAGGATCAGGCCGACCACCAGCCAGTGAAACAGCTGGCTGACCAGGCCGTAGCGCGTTGTCGTATTGCGCAGCGGTATGCTCATGCCCGTTCAAGCCAGATGACATTGCGCGGATCGTAGTCTGTCCCTGGTCAAGGCACGGTCAGCGCTGCCGGCGGTGGCGTATGTGCTGATCACGACCCGCCGGGCCACACCCAGCGCGTCCACCACCGATCCGGCCCGGGCGGTGGCGCCGGATCGTGGACTGCGCCGCCGACTGGGGGCCGCGTTCAGGGCAACTCGATCGGCGCACTGGCGCCCATGCCGGGGCCCAGGATGATGGCGTTTTCCAGCACCCGCATCGCACCCAGCTGCGCTGCGCGGAAGGCCGGTGCGTGGGCGAACAGGATGACCTGGCCGCGCCCGACCGACTCGCGCGTGACCCAGGCCGACGAGGCAATCCGCTCGCGCGCTTCCGGCCACAGCAGGCCGCCGCTGCGCACGCGCAATTCCTGGTTTTCGGGGACCGCCGCCCAGCCGACCAGACCGGCCTCGCCTTCCGCGTCGCTGTAGACGCCGATGCGCAGCGGCGCCTCCACCGGGGGCCGCGCCATCAGAATCGGCGAATTGGAAAACAGCACGGTCAGAACATCGTGGCCGCCGGCGTTGAGCCAGTGGCGGTCGTCGGCACGGGCCGCGACCAGCGCGCCCGAGGGCATGAACAGCGCCTGCCACTGATCGCGCCGCTTGCGCTCGTCGCCGGAAGGCAGCGCGGGCGTGTCGGCCCAGGGATAGGTCGGAGTCGCAGCCTCGTGCGCCCAGGTCGCCGGCGGGACCGGATCTTTGCCGGCCAGCCATTCGCGGTACAGGGCGTCCTGGTAGGGGCCAAGATCCTCTTCGATGATCTGATCGAGGCTGCGCACCTGCACCCAGGGCTCGTCGCCGGCGATCAGGCCGCGCGCCGCGTTGCCGGCGGCAATCAGGGTGCCGCCGGCACGGACCCAGTCTTCGAGCCGGCTGACCAGCGCCGCCGGCAGCGCGCCGCCGCCCCAGCCCCAGCGCTCGGGCAGATAGATCACGTTGTAGCGACGCAGGTCCATGGCCGCCGCGCGATCCTCGTCCAGGTGGCTGTGGCGCAGGCCCAGGCGATGATCGAGCAGGTACCAGACGGCGCCGAAATCGAGCATGTTGGTCGATCCGCGCCCGATCAGGGCCACGTTGGGCCGCTCCAGCACGCGCCATTCGCGGCCGCCCAGGTCGGCCAGGGCACCCGGCGCGCGACCGTGACCGACCGCGTGGACCGCCAGGCCCAGGTCTGCCGCCGCGCGCTGTACCCGCTCGGCCCAGTCCTGGCTGGCGCGGTTGTCGTCCAGGGTCACGGCGATCGATCCAACCGGCAGATCGACCCCGTCCAGGGCGGAGGACGAACGGGCCGCGCGAACGCTCACGCCCTGCTGCAGCAGGCGTCCGGCCAGTGCATTGGCCCGATCGTCGGCCCCGGAAACGACCAGGGCGATCGTCGATTCATCCATCGTCGGTGCCGGCGGCGGCGTCCGCGGCTCGCCGGCCTCGACCGGCTCCAGGTGCGCTTCCAGGTGCTCGGGCACGGTCAGCGCCTCGAGCCCGAACATCATGCTGATGTTCCAGCCGGTGGTGTCGTAGATGGTGCTGCGCCCTTCGCGCAGGATGCGTTGACGCTCTGCGGTCAGGGCCGAGTCGGAAATCTGCGGGTCGAATTCGAACATCGCCGCCAGCAGACGCGCCTCGGGCTGACGGTTGCGCAACACCAGACTGCCGACCGGCAGGGTGCGGTTGGAGAGCTCGCGACCGAGCTGGTCGACGGCGCGCGCTACCCGCACTTCGCGGGTCAGGCGGTGGACCTCGAAATCCTGGATGTGGGCAAGATCGAGCAAATCATTGACCCGCCCGCGATTGGGCGTGGGCAGGATCACGAAACTGCGCTCGGCGTAGGGACCGTCGGCCGAGACCACGCGCGCCCGGTCGCTTGCGAACTGCTCGAGCATGTTGCTGCGCTCGCGCCGAAGGGTTTCCAGGTTGGCGAAGCTCGACAGCACCTGATGATGCACCGACTGCAGATAGCTGATCCGATGGGTCCGGCGCTGGACCCCGTCCTCGGCCAGTCGGGCCTGCTCGTAGAGAATGCCCTGGGCGCCGCGCAGGGAGGCCCAGGCATCGGTATAGCCCGGATACCAGTCCTCGTGCCATTCACCCGAGTAATACGGGTAGCCGAAGCGGTCAAAAGCCTCGGCCTGGTCGTCGGCAAAGACTTCGCCCATGCTCTGGCGGTAGGGCGGCAGATGCGGGTTGTGCGGCTCGCGCGCCGGCGAGAACAGGTAGCTGTCCTGGGCGCCCATCTCGTGGGCATCGACGAACAGCATCGGCCGCCAGCGGGTCACGTGCGGAATGCGGCTCCGGGTCTCGGGATGCCGGGCGTAGATCCAGTCCCGGTTGAGATCGAAGAGGTAATGATTGCCGCGCCCGTACGGCCAGTAGCCGGCATGCAGCAGCGACTGGTCATCGATGTTGGGATGACGACCGCGGTGCTGGTCGAGCGCGTTCATGAAGCGCTCGCGCCCGTCCGGATTCATGTTCGGATCGACAATGACGACCAGCTCGTCGAGCAGACGGGTCGTGGCCTCGGATCGGTCGGCGGCCAGGTGATACATCACCGCCAGAGCCGCGTCCGAGCCCGAGCTTTCGTTGCCGTGGATGGAATACGCCAGCCAGGCCACGGCCGGCAGGTCGTTGATCAGGCGATCGCGCTGGCCCGAGACCAGCCCGCGCGGGTCGGCCAGGCGAGCCATGCCGTCCTGAATCGCCTCGCTTCGAGCCAGGTTGTCGGGGCTGGACACAACCAGGTAAACAAGTGCTCGTCCCTCGAACGTCTGCCCGTAGTCGATCAGTTCGACCCGCTCCGAGGCCTCGGCCAGGCGCCGGGCATAAGCGTCGATTTCGGCCGAAGTGGCCGTGCGCTGGCCCACCGGAAAGCCCAGAAACTCACCCGGCTCGGGCACGGCCGGATCGTGATCGGCCTGGTCTGGATACAGCGATTCGGTATAGCTCAGGTCGGCCAGATCGGCCACCGTGATCGGATCATACGGGGTCTGGGCGGCAAGCGACAACGGCAGCAAGGCAAGCAGCAGCAGTTTCTTCATTGGAGACAGATTCCTAAAAAACGGGGATGGTCGCCGGGTGAAACCGGCAGGTTAGTGTACCGACTGCGAATTTCAATCGCCATTCGCAGTCCAGCCGTCCCAGTCAAAGCGCGATCGCCGGGCCAGTTCTTCGGGCTCCAGAAGCTGCTCGAAGCGCCGGTTGCCGATGACCCAGGTCGGATAGGAGCTGATGTCGTTGGCCACGCACTCGAACGCCACGCCCCCGGCCCGTCCCTGGGGGGAGCACTCGACGTAGGGCAGATGCCGGGCGGCCGATCCGAACAAACGGTTCTGGTCCTGGCAGCTCGGACACCAGGAGGCGCCGTAATAGACCGCCCCGGTGCGGTCCAGGTGCTCGGCCAGGGCGCGCAGGCGCGGATCCTCCGGCGCCTGGAACCAGCCGGCGTAGAGAGCATGCAGCAACACCAGCACCACCGCCACCATGGTCCCCTGCCCGGCCAGGAAGCCGGCCCAGGGCATCCCCGGCGCCGACTCCGGCCGGCGCAGGGTCAGAACCAGGAAGATCGAGATCACGATGCCCAGCGAGACCAGACACCACAGACAGAACGCCTGTACGGCCAGCCAGCCGGCCGCGGTCAGGTACAGGCTGAACACCATGCCGAAAAACGCCAGCAGCCACAGCCGTCGCCACCGCTTCAGGCGCGGTTTGCCCAGACCGGCGATGAGCGCGATGAGGGCGTAGAGGAGAAAGCCCCAGATCGCGACCGGGATGCCGAGCAGGATCGACCAGTGGCTTTGCTGGATCAGCTCACAATCGCTACCCTCACCGCAAAACAGCGCCGCCGAACGGCTCATGTCGGTAATGGCCAGGTACGCCGTCACCAGCATGCCGGCCGTGGCCAGGCCCAGTACCGGGCGGTCCGGGCTCAAACCCGCACTCTTCCTGTGCCCTTTCCCGGCGACCTTTGCGGTCGCCTTTTGCTTGCGCTTTGACATCAATGGATTCCTGATCTAGTTTATTTGTCCGGACATTTATGCAGCCACGCAAGTGCGCGGTTTTTCGCACTGCATAAAGAATTGATACAGTAATGGTATTTTCCCCCATCTGCCAGCAGCCAAGGTCCGTGTCGTGACAACAGCGTCCAAAACCCTCCATCATCCTGATTTTGAAAGAGACTCCTGTGGGTTCGGGCTGATTGCGCGGCTCGACAATCAGGCCGGCAGCGAGGTCGTTGCCGATGCGCTGACGGCACTCAACCGGCTGACCCATCGCGGCGCGGTGGCCCCCGACGGCAAGACCGGCGACGGCTGCGGCATCCTGATCCGGCGTCCACAGGAATTTCTTGAGGCTGCCGCGCGCGAAGCAGGCATCGAGACGGCCGCCACCTTTGCCGTGGGAACCCTGTTTCTGGATCCCGACGGGGGTGCCGCGGCCCAGCGCGAGCGGATGGAGCGCGAGCTTTCCGCGGCCGGACTTCAGGTGGCCGGCTGGCGCCGGGTACCTACCCGACCGGAAGCCTGCGGCGAAGCCGCGCTGAAGACCCTGCCCGGGATCGAGCAGGTCTTCGTCAACGCCCCCGACGAGCTCTCGGAAGAAGATTTCGAGCGCCGGCTCTACATTGCCCGGCGACGCTGCGAGGCCGCCACACCGCAGGGCGAGCGGTTTTACGTTGCCAGCCTGTCCGGCCGCACCCTGTCCTACAAGGGCATGGTGATGCCGGAATACCTTTCATCGTTTTATCCGGATCTGGAACACCCGGCGATGAAGGCCTCGGCGGTTGTCTTCCACCAGCGCTTCTCGACCAATACCCTGCCGCGCTGGGAGCTGGCCCAGCCCTTCCGCCTGCTCGCCCACAACGGCGAAATCAACACCATCCGCGGCAACCGCAACTGGAGCCGGGCACGGCGCAAGCTGCTGGCCTCGCCGCTGCTGCCGGAACTGGCCGAGCTCGATCCGCCGGTGGCCATGCACGGCTCGGACTCGAGCTCGCTGGACAACATGCTCGAGCTTTTGATGATCGGCGGCATGTCGCTGCCGCGCGCGGTCCGCATCCTGGTTCCGCCGGCCTGGCAGACGGCCGACAACCTCGACGGCGACCTGAGGGCCTTCTACGAGTTCTTCAGCTTCCACCAGGAGGCCTGGGACGGCCCGGCCGGACTGGTCATGTGCGATGGCCGCTTTGCCGTCTGTGCCCTTGACCGCAACGGCTTGCGGCCGGCGCGCTGGACCCTGACCGACGACAACAAGCTGATCGTGGCCTCCGAGACCGGCGTGGTCGATGTCCCGCCCGAGAACGTGCTCAAGCGCGGCCGCCTGGGGCCCGGCCAGATCCTGGTCGCCGACCTCGAGCAGGGTGAACTGCTCGAAAGCGCCCAGGTCGATGCCCGGCTCAAGCAGGCCGAGCCCTGGCAGGACTGGCTGAAATCCGGCATCCAGTACCTGGATTCCGAGCTGATCGACGTCCACATGGCCGCCGAACCGTTCGACGAAGACACCCTGGCCACCTACCAGAAAATGTTCAACCTGTCGCGCGAGGAACGCCGCGAGGTCATTCAGGTGCTGGCCCAGACCCAGGCCGAAGCGGTCGGCTCCATGGGCGACGACACGCCCATGCCGGTGCTCTCGACCCGCGTGCGCTCGCTCTACGACTGCTTCCGCCAGCAGTTCGCCCAGGTCACCAATCCGCCCATCGACAGCCTGCGCGAGCGCATCGTGATGTCGCTGGAAACCGGCATCGGCCGCAAGGGCAACGTGTTCGCTCCCGGGCCGGAGATGGCCGAACGCGTGGTCCTGAATTCGCCGGTGCTGTCCCAGCGCAAGCTTCGCCAGCTGATCAATGCGCCCCAGCTCGGCATCCCTTCGACCCAGATCGACCTCAACGTGCCCGCAGACCAGCCGCTGGACCAGGCCCTGAAGGCCATGTGCGAACAGGCCGAGCGCGAAGTTGCCGACGGCAAGCTGATCGTGCTGATCTCCGACCGCTACCTGAAGAAAGGCCATCTGCCGGTCCACGCCCTGCTCGCCACCAGCGCCATCCATCATCACCTGGTCGAAACCGGCCAGCGACCGCTGTGCAGCCTGATCGTCGAAACCGGCACCGCCCGCGACCCGCACCATTTCGCCGCCCTGATCGGTTTCGGCGCCACCGCCGTGTACCCCTACCTGGTCTACCAGACCCTGCTGGCGATGGTGAACACCGGCGAAATCGACGAGACCCGGCACCGCTCGCTGGAGCTGGGCCGCGCGTATCGGCGCGGCATCCGCAAGGGCTTGTTCAAGATTCTGTCCAAGATGGGGATTTCCACCATCGGCGCCTACCGCGGCGCGCAGCTGTTCGAGATTGTCGGCCTGGCCGACGAAGTGGTCGACCAGTGTTTCCCCGGCGCGGTCAGCCGCATCCAGGGATCGGACTTCGGCGACCTGCATGCCGACCAGAAATCCCTGGCGCGCTGGGCGTGGGACGAGCGCGTACCCATCGAGCACGGCGGTCTGTATCGCTACGTGCACGGCGGCGAATACCACGCCTACAACCCGGACGTGGTCAAGACCCTGCAGGCGGCCGTCCAGCGCGGCAGCTACGAGCTGTACCTGGACTATGCCCGCCTGGTCAACGAGCGAGCGCCCGCCTTTCTGCGCGACCTGCTGGGTCTGACTTCGTCGCATTCGCCGATCGACCTCGACGAGGTCGAGCCGGCCGAGGACATCCTGCTGCGCTTCGACTCGGCCGGGATGAGTCTGGGAGCGCTCTCGCCGGAAGCGCACGAGGCCCTGGCGATCGCCATGAATCGCCTGGGCGGGCGCTCGAACTCCGGCGAAGGCGGCGAGGATCCGCTTCGCTACGGCACCGAGAAGACCTCGAAGATCAAGCAGGTGGCCTCGGGCCGCTTCGGCGTCACCCCGGAGTACCTGGTCAATGCCGAGGTCATCCAGATCAAGATCGCCCAGGGCGCCAAACCCGGCGAGGGCGGCCAGCTGCCCGGCCACAAGGTCAACGAGCTGATTGCCCGCCTGCGCTACGCCTCGCCCGGGGTCGGACTGATCTCGCCGCCGCCGCACCATGACATCTACTCCATCGAGGATCTTGCCCAGCTGATCTATGACCTCAAGCAGGTCAATCCGGCCGCGCTGATTTCGGTCAAGCTGGTCGCCGAGCCGGGCATCGGAACGATTGCCGCCGGCGTGGTCAAGGCCTACGCCGACCTGATCACGGTCTCGGGCTACGACGGCGGCACCGGCGCCTCGCCGCTGACCTCGGTCAAGTACGCCGGCGCGCCCTGGGAACTGGGCATCAGCGAGGTACGCCAGGTGCTGATGGAAAACGACCTGCGCGACCGCGTTCGCCTGCAGGCCGACGGCGGTCTGAAAACCGGCCTGGACGTGGTCAAGGCGGCGATCCTGGGCGCCGAGAGTTTCGGCTTCGGCACGGCTCCCATGATCGCCCTGGGCTGCAAGTACCTGCGCATCTGCCACCTGAACAACTGCGCAACCGGCGTGGCGACCCAGAACGAAACGCTCAGGACCAAGCACTTCATCGGACTGCCGGAAATGGTCGTGCACTACTTCCAGTTCGTGGCCCGCGAAGTGCGCCAGATCCTGGCCGACCTGGGCGTGCGTCGGCTCGAAGACCTGATCGGTCGCACCGAATACCTGGAACGCGTGGAAGGCCTGACCGTGCGCCAGAACAAGCTCGACCTGGCGCCGTTGCTGGCCACCACCGGCCTGTCGCCCGACGCCGATCGGCAGTGCATGGTCGAGCGCAACCCGCCGCACGACCGGGGCATTCTCGCCGCGCGCGTTCACGAAGACACCGCCCAGGCCGTGGCCGAGGGCAGCGGCGGGCAATTCAGCTATACGGTGCGCAATTCCGACCGCTCCATCGGCACCCGCCTGTCCGGCGACATCGCCCGGCGCTGGGGGGATCGCGGCATGGAGGATCGGGTCATCGAGCTCGATCTGACCGGCACCGCGGGGCAAAGCTTCGGCGCCTTCAACGCCGGCGGGCTGCACCTGAAGCTGACCGGCGAGGCCAACGATTACGTCGGCAAGGGCATGGCCGGCGGTCGCCTGGTCCTGCAGCCTCCGAAAACGATTCGCTACGAGGCCGCCACCACGCCGATCATGGGCAATACCTGCCTGTACGGCGCCACCGGCGGCGAGCTGTACGCGGCCGGCACCGCCGGCGAACGCTTTGCCGTTCGCAACTCCGGCGCCATCGCGGTGGTCGAAGGCACCGGTGACCACTGCTGCGAATACATGACCGGGGGCGTGGTGGTTGTGCTGGGTCGTACCGGCATCAACTTCGGCGCCGGCATGACCGGCGGCTTTGCCTATGTGCTCGACGCGGGCCGTGATTTCGTCGACCGCTACAACCACGAGCTGATCGACATCCATCACATCGCTCCCGACGTCATGGAAAACCACGTTCACCATCTCCGAAGCCTGATCCAGCGCCACCTGGAGCTGACCGGCAGCGCTCGCGCAACCGAAGTGCTCGACGACTTCCGCCGCCTGCTGCCCAAGTTCTGGCTGGTCAAACCCAAGGCCGCCGATCTCGACACCCTGATCACCGCACTGCGCGAGGCGGCCTGAGGACCCCATCATGAGCAAACCAAGCCATCTGCATTTCCTGGAGTCTCCGCGGCGCGATCCGGAGGTCTTGTCCATCCCGATCCGGGTGCGCAACTGGGACGAAATCTACGGCCAGTACGAGGCCGAAGGTGCGGCCGACCAGTCGGCGCGCTGCATCAACTGCGGCAACCCCTATTGCGAATGGGAGTGCCCGGTCCACAACTTCATTCCCGACTGGCTGCGCCTGGTCAAGCAGGGTCGCCTGTTCGAGGCCGCCGAGCTGTCGCACCAGACCAACTCCCTGCCCGAGGTCTGCGGCCGCATCTGTCCCCAGGACCGCTTGTGCGAGGGCGCCTGCACGCTCAACGACGGGCTCGGCGCCGTGACCATCGGGTCGATCGAGAAGTACATCACCGACGAGGCGGTCCGCCAGGGCTGGCGTCCGGACATGAGCAAGGTCGTGCCCACGGACAAGCGCGTGGCCGTCATCGGCGCCGGTCCGGCCGGGCTGGGTGCGGCCGACATCCTGGTGCGCAACGGCGTCGAGGCCCATGTCTACGATCGCTATCCGCGCATCGGCGGCCTCCTGACCTACGGGATACCGCCGTTCAAGCTCGACAAGGACGTGATCGAAACCCGCCGCGAGATCATGGAAGGCATGGGGGTCCAATTCCATCTCGGCGTCGAAATCGGCCGCGACGTCAGCCTCGAGCAGCTGCTGGCCGACCACGACGCGGTGTTCGTGGGCATGGGGACCTATCGCTACGTGAAGGGCAACCTGGCCGGCGAGGAATTGTCCGGCGTGATCGAATCGCTGCCGTTTCTGATCGGCAACGTCAATCACGTCTTGAAAGAGCCGGTTTCCCGGTTTCCCTACCAGAACCTGGGCGGCAAGCGCGTCGTGGTTCTGGGCGGCGGCGATACCGCCATGGACTGCGTGCGAACCTCCATTCGCCAGGGTGCCCACTCGGTTACCTGCGCCTACCGGCGCGACGAGGAGAACATGCCCGGTAGCCGGAAGGAAGTGAAAAACGCGCGCGAGGAAGGCGTCGAGTTCCTGTTCAATCGACAGCCGGTGGAAATCCTCGGCGAAGACAAGGTCGAGGGCGTGCGCGTAGCCCGAACCCGTCTTGGCGAACCGGACGCGCGCGGCCGACGTCGACCCGAAATCATCGAAGGCAGCGAAGAGGTGCTGCCGGCCGACGCCGTCATCATCGCCTTCGGCTTCCGGCCCGACCCGCCCGATTGGCTGCTCGAAGCCGGCGTCGAGACGCATGAAGACGGCCGCCTGAAAGTCGGCGGCGGGGGCGGTCGGGCCGAATTCCAGACCAGCCACCCGCGCATTTTCGCCGGCGGCGACATGGTGCGCGGATCGGACCTGGTCGTCACCGCCGTTTTCGAGGGGCGGGAAGCCGCCAGGAGCCTGCTCCAGGGCATCGGGATCGAAACGCGACACCCGGCCCAGGCGGCCTGATCCCATGCCAGGGTCGGGCCGCATTCCGGCCCTGGACGGCGGTGCCGCTGCCGGCTCACCCGATGCCGGGCACCCGCGGTAGACGGCGTCTTCGACAGCGGAACCCGGCTTTTCCCGCGCTTCACCAGCCCTCAGGCACTCTTGGCGTCATGAACGATGTCCTGGTGCCGGATGCCGGGGGCCTGTACTGCGCTGCCGGCGATTTCTGGATCGACCCGCTCCGACCGGTGCCGCGGGCGGTGGTCACGCACGCCCATGCCGACCACGCCCGCTCCGGCGCCGGGGAATACTTCACCGCCCGCGACGGTCTGCCGGTGCTGGCCCATCGGGTGGGCGACGGCGGCGATTTCCGGCCGGTCGAATACGGCGAGCCCTTTGCGCTGGGCGAGACCCGCGTGACCCTGTTTCCGGCCGGGCATATCCTCGGTTCGGCCACCGTGCGGGTGGAGTCCGAGCACGGCACCTGGGGCGTATCGGGCGATTTCAAGCGTGCGCCCGACCCGACCTGCGCCCTGTTTCAGCCTTTCGCCTGCGATGTGTGGATGACCGAGTGCACCTTTGGTCTGCCCGTGTATCGCTGGCCGGAAACCGAACAGGTGGTAACGGAAATTCTGGACTGGTGGCAGGACTGCATCGCCGCCGGCCGGCCCGCGGTGCTGTTCTGCTACGCCCTGGGCAAGGCTCAGCGCCTGCTGGCCGAGCTGGCCGGTCGCGCGCCGCGCCCGGTCTGGCTGCACGGCGCCATGCTGCCGCTGACCGACTGCTACCGCGCCCAGGGTCTGGGCCTGGCCGACACCGTCCCGGTCAGCGCAGCCGAAAAGGGCGAGCGCTTTGCCGGTGAACTGATTCTGGCCCCGCCCTCGGCGGCCGGTTCACCGTGGATGCGGCGCTTCCCGAAACACTCCGCCGGCTTCGTATCCGGGTGGATGCGCATCCGCGGCAACCGGCGGCGGCGCGGCTACGACCGTGGCTTCGTGATGTCCGACCATGCCGACTGGCCCGATCTGATCCGAACCGTGGCCGACATGCGGGCTGCGCGCGTGATCACCATCCACGGCAACGGCGAGGCCCTGGCCGGCTACCTCAACGAGCAGGGCATCGCCGCCGAGAGCTGGAACCTGCGCGCGAGCATGAACCGAAGCGAGTCGGCATGAAGGCCTTCGCCGAACTGTTCGACCGCCTCGACCGCACCACCGCGACCAACGCCAAGCTGGCCGCGCTGGTCGACTACTTTCGCTCGACCCCGCCGGCGGATGCGGCCTGGGCGGTCAATTTCCTCACCGGCAAGCGCCTCAAACGCCTGGTCAATACGCGCGAGTTGCGCGAATGGACGGCGCTGGCGACCGGCTTGCCCGCCTGGCTGATCGAAGACAGCTACGAACAGGTCGGCGATCTGGCCGAAACCATGCACCTGCTGCTGCCCCCGGGCTCGGCCGAAGCCGCCACGCCTGGCCTGTGCGAACTAATCGAAGCGCGCCTCAAACCGCTCAAACACCTGGACGACGAGGCCCGCCGAAACGACGTCATGGCGCTGTGGCGGGCACTGGACGGCAGCGAGCGTTTCCTGTTCAACAAGCTGCTGACCGGCGGTTTCCGGGTCGGCGTATCCAAACGCCTGGTCACCCGCGCCCTGGCCGAGGTGGCCGGGGTGGATTCCACGCTGATCGCCCATCGCCTGATGGGACGATGGCAGCCCACGGCACGTTCCTTTGAAGCGCTGATCGCGCCCGCCTCGGAAGCCGACCTGGACAGCGCCACGCCCTACCCGTTCTTTCTGGCGTCGCCGCTGGAAGGTGCTCCAGCCAGCCTGGGTGCACCCGAAGACTGGCGAGCCGAGTGGAAGTGGGACGGCATTCGCGCCCAGCTGATCCGGCGCGGCGGAAAAACCTATATCTGGTCGCGCGGGGAGGAGTTGATGGCAGGGCGCTTTCCCGAGATCGAGACGGCATCCGAGACGCTCTCCGACGGCGTGGTCCTGGACGGCGAGATCCTGGCCTGGCGCGACCGCCAGCCGCTGCCTTTTGCCGTGCTGCAAAAACGCATCGGCCGCAAGAAGCCGGGACCGACTACGCTGGCCAGGGCGCCGGTGGCGTTCCTGGCCTACGACTGCCTGGAGTGGAACGGTGAGGACGCGCGCGCGGCGCCGCTGTCGGAGCGCCTGCTGCACCTGGACCAGGCGCTGTCGGCGGCGTCCGGCCTGCTGCGATCGGCCGCCGTCGAATTCCGGCGCTGGGGGGACCTCGACGCGTTCCGGGAGGACTCTCGCGCGCGCGGCGTCGAGGGCCTGATGCTCAAGCGCCTGGCCTCGCCCTACCGGGTCGGGCGCACCCGCGGCGACTGGTGGAAGTGGAAGGTCGAACCCTACACCTTCGATGGCGTGCTGATTTACGCCCAGCCCGGCCACGGCCGGCGGTCCGGGCTGTACACCGACTACACCTTCGCCGTCCGTGACGGCGAGCAGCTGGTGCCGGTGGCCAAGGCCTATTCGGGGCTCACGCAAAAAGAGATCGACCGCCTGGACCGCTGGATCCGCAACCACACCCGCGAACGCTTCGGGCCGGTGCGGTCGGTCGAACCGGTGCAGGTGTTCGAACTGGCCTTCGAGGGCATCCAGGCATCCCCCCGGCACAAGTCCGGCATCGCCCTGCGCTTCCCCCGCATTCACCGCTGGCGCGAGGATCTGGCGATTGGCGATGCCGACCGCCTGGAAGATCTCAAGCGCCTGCTCGAGACCGGCCAGCGAAGCGCATGAACGCCATCGAGACGCTGTTCCGGCGGCGCGGCTGGCCGGTGTTCGAGTTTCAGCGCCAGGCCTGGCAGGCCTATGCCCACGGTCATTCCGGCCTGATCCATGCGCCCACCGGCTCCGGCAAGACCCTGGCGGCCTGGGGCGGGCCGCTGCTGGATTCGCTGGATGCGGCGCCGGGCGCGCTCAGCTACTTATGGATCACCCCGCTGCGCGCCCTGGCCGTGGACACCGCGGCCAACCTGAACCGGGCCGGCGCCGATCTGGGCCTGGACTGGGAGGTTGCATTACGAACTGGAGACACCAGCAGCGCCCAACGCGCCCGCCTGCAGAAAAGCCCGCCGCCGGCGCTGGTGACCACGCCGGAATCGCTGGCCCTGATGCTGTCGTATGCCGACAGCGCCCGGCGTCTGGGACGTTTGCGCGCGGTGATTGTCGACGAATGGCATGAGCTGCTCGGATCCAAGCGCGGCGTGCTGCTGGAGCTGGGCCTGGCCCGGCTGCGCGCGCTGAATCCAGAATTGAAGCTCTGGGGCCTGTCGGCCACGCTGGGCAACGTCGAGCAGGCCATGCAGGTGCTGCTGGGACCGCGCCGCGAGGGCACGTTGATTGCCGGTGATCTGGAACGCCGCATCAAGATCGACACCCTGCTGCCGGCCGAAATCGAACGCTTTCCGCAGGCCGGACGCACGGGCTTGAGCCAGCTGCCCGGCGTGCTGAAGGCCCTGAACCAGGCCCAGTCGACCCTGCTGTTCACCAACACCCGCTCGCAGGCCGAGCTGTGGTTCCAGGCAATCCGGTCGGTGGTGCCGTGGCCCGAAGCCGTCTTTCTCCATCACGGCTCCATCGACCGCAGCCGGCGCCTGGCGGCCGAGACGGCCGTGCGCGAAGGTCGGGCGCGCTGCATCGTGGCCACCTCCAGCCTGGACCTGGGCGTGGACTTCTCTCCCGTCGACCAGGTCATCCAGGTCGGCAGCCCCAAGGGCGTTGCCCGGCTGATCCAGCGCGCCGGCCGCTCCGGCCATCGGCCCGGCGAGATCTCGCGCCTGCTGTGCGTGCCCACCCATGCCCTGGAAATTCTCGAGATTGCCGCGGCCCGGCGCCAGGTCGAACGCCGCCATATCGAGGCCCGAACGCCGCTGGTCGGCAGTCTGGACGTCGCCGCCCAGCACCTGGTGACCTGCGCCCTGGGCGGCGGCTTCGAGCCGGAGGCCATGCGGTCGGAATTGCGCGACACCCACGCGTACGGCCAACTGGACGAGGCGCGCTGGCGTTGGCTGCTGGACTTCATCACCCGCGGCGGACCGGCGCTCCAGGCGTATCCCGGCTTTCGGCGCGTGATCGAACGGGACGGCGTGTATCGGGTCAGCGACCGCCGGATTGCCGCCATGCACCGCATGTCGGTGGGCACGATCAGCGCCGACGGGCACCTTCAGGTCAAATTCGTCAAGGGCGGCTCGCTGGGCCAGATCGAGGAACGGTTCCTGACCCGCCTCAAGCCCGGCGAGCATTTCATCTTCGCCGGCCGCCTGCTGCGCCTGGAACGCATCCGCGACATGATCGCCTACGTCCGACTCGGCAAGTCCGGACGACCCTCGGTGCCGCGCTGGGCCGGTGGCCGCCTGCCGCTGTCGACCCTGCTGGCCGACGCCATGCTCGAGCTGTTCGCGGCGGCCGATTCCGACGCGCCCCTGCCGGCTGCGCTCCAGGCGCTCGCCCCGCTGCTGGAACAACAGGCCCGTCATTCGGCCCTGCCCGGACCAGACCGGCTGCTGGTCGAGCAGACCGAAAGCCGAGACGGCGCCCACCTGTTCCTGTTTCCGTTTGCCGGCCGCCTGGCCCACGAAGGCCTGGCCGCGCTGCTGGCCTGGCGCCTGGCCCGGGACCGGCCGCGCAGTTTCTCGATGACGGTCAACGACTACGGCATCGAACTGGTCAGCGACGAACCCGTCGCGGTCGACGAAACCCTTCTGCGCCGGGCGCTCAGCCCGCGCGGGCTGGAAGCCGATATCCTGGCCAGTCTCAATGCCGCCGAAATGGCCCGCCACCGCTTCCGCGACATCGCCCGCGTCGCCGGCCTGGTCTTTCAGGGCTATCCCGGGCGCCAGAAACGGGCCCGTCAGCTCCAGGCCTCCAGTGGGCTGATGTTCGACATGCTCTCCGAGCACGACCCGGACAACCTGCTCCTGGTTCAGGCCCGGACCGAGGTCCTGGAAGCCGAAATGGAGTTGTCGCGCCTGCGCCGGACCCTCGCCCACATCGAAGAGTGTCGGATCGTGCTTCGACAGTGTGACCGCCTGACCCCGCTGGCCTTCCCGATCTGGGCCGACCGTCTGCGCGGACAGCTCAGCACCGAAGACTTCCAGGCCCGGGTCGAGCGCATGCTGGCCCGAATGAATCGGCCCCGCCGGCCGCCTCGGGCCGCGGACGAAGGCCCGGCGGGCGCTGGCGTACGACGCCTGGCATGAGCACAGCGATCCAGCTGGCCGGTCACGCCTTCGAGTTGCTGCCCGAACGGGCCGTGTACTGGCGGGCCCGGCGCAGCCTGCTGCTGGCCGACGTGCACCTGGGCAAGGATCAGGTGTTCCGACGCTCGGGCATGGCCGTGCCGGCGGGCGTTCTGGGCACGGAGCTGGCCCGGATTTCACGGCTCGTGGCACGAACCGGCGCCGAGCGGCTGATCGTTCTCGGCGACTGGGTCCATGCCCCACCCGACCCGAACGAGGACTGGCCGAGCGAAATCTCCGACTGGCGCCGGGCGCATCGGAACCTGGCCATGGATCTGGTGCTCGGCAACCACGATCGCGCCCTGCGCGACTGGCTGGAGGCCTGGAGCATCAAGAGCCACCGGTCTGCCCTGGATGTGGACGGCCTGCGCCTGGTGCACGAATGGGGCGATGCGGCGGGACGACCCGGCATGTCCGGCCATCTGCACCCCGGCGCGGTGGTCAAGTCCGGGCACGAGCGCCTGCGCCTGCCGGCTTTTCTGCTGGCGGGCCAGCACCTGGTGCTGCCGGCCTTCGGTCGCTTTACCGGGCTGATGGACCAGACTCCCTTCCCGACCGAGCAGTGCTGGGTGATCGCCGGTCAACGGGTGCTGCCGGCGCCGCTCCCGGGCCGATCGATTCGTGCTTAAATGTCGGCAACCTACTTGCCAAAGGCGCGCCTGTGCCCGCGTCCAGCCTACGCCCGACCGGTGCGCCGGAACTCTCGCTTCTTGAACGTTCCGAGTCACTGGACGAGGCGGCCGCAGCCCTGCGCGAGCGCGGCTGGTGGAGCGGCGATGACGCTCTGGATCCCCTTCTGGTCCAGGCCCTGCTGGGCTCGCTGGCGCGCTTGCAATCCGCCGAAGCCCTGTACCGAGCCGGAATTGGCCGGGAAAACGAGTTTCGGGTCGAAAAGACCATCCGCGGCGACCGCATCCACTGGCTGAGCCGCAACGATCCGGTCCAGGCCCGCTTTCTGGATCAGATGGAAGCCCTTCGACAGCGCCTGAACCGGGCGTTGTTCCTGGGCTTGTTCGAGTTCGAAGCCCATTTCGCCCACTACCCACCGCACGCCTTCTATCGCCGCCACGTCGACAGCTTTCGGGGCGCGGCCAACCGGGTCCTGTCGATCGTGGCCTACCTGAACAGCGACTGGCGGCCGGGCGACGGCGGCGAGCTGGTGCTGTATGCCGAGACCGGCGAGGAGGTGCTGGCACGCATCGAGCCCAACGGCGGCCGGCTGGCGATCTTCCTGAGCGAAGAAATCCCGCATGAGGTGCTGCCCGCCAGGCGCGACCGCTACAGCATCGCCGGCTGGTATCGACTCAACGCCTCGATTCAGGGCCAGATCGACCCACCGCGCTGACCGGCATTGCCGGGCGCGCTGGTGGTGATTTCAGCCGCCGTCGGACGCCGGCGGCGCTTCATCCGGGGTATCGTCGTCGCCTTCGTCTTCGTCACTGCCCTCAAGCACCGGATCGATGCCGCCTTCGCCCGGCGCTTCGACCGGAATCGGTTCTTCGAGCAGTTCCGATGGCAAGCGGTGAACCTCTTCTCCGAAATACTCGAGGCGGCGCCGCTCGCGCGACCGCTCGTTTTCAAACTGGATTTCCAGAGTGAAGGTCAGGCGCCAGTCGGCTCCCCGCCTGCCCGTATCCAGGTCCAGTGGCCAGGCCCGTTCGGGCTGGATTTCGTAAAACAGCCAGGGCCGGGCGAACTGGCGCCGCAGGCGCAGGGCGACGAAGTATTCCTCGGTGTCGAACTGCGGGCTGGTGTAGCCGAAGGCCCCGATCTCGCTGCGCAAGGCGGTGCGCAAATCCAATTGCTGAAACGCGATGACCGAAGTCTGCCAGTCGACGCCGTCGGAACCTTCCGAGACGGTTCCCTCGCCCGTCCAGCGAACCAGGCGGTCGCGGTCCGGCAGCCATTCCCAGTCCAGCCTCGAGGTGGTGCCGAATCCGTCGGCGCGCTCCCAGAACACGGTCTGAGTGGCGCGCGCCAGGGTGTTGTAGGTCAGGCCATGGACGTAGCGGTAGCGCGCCCGGACGCGGGGATTCAGGGCCCCGCTGCTGATCCGGATGGTGCCGTCGAAATCCAGCTGGGAGCGCGCCTGTTCGCTGGCGATGAAGCGCAAACCGAGACGGGTGCGGTCATCCCGGTCGGTCGCGGCCGGACCGTCACGCAGTTCGCCGCTCAGGTCCTCATCGCGCGAAACCAGCAGCCGGACGCTGTCCGACACCCGTGGCAACTCGATGTTGGCGCGCACCCGCAAGCCGTAGCTCCAGCCCTCGGACTGATCCCATTCCAGGGCGTTGCGCATGCGGATAAAGGTGCCGACCGGAGTTTCTTCCAGGGCACGCGGGTCGCCGAAGAACCCATCGAACCAGGCCGCCGGCTCGCACAAACGCTGGCTCATGTAGGCGTGACTGCGATCCAGCCAACTCTCCGGCCGATCCAGAT
>PWJA01000065.1 GCA_003560975.1 Gammaproteobacteria bacterium | reverse complement strand
TTCGGCGCGATCTCGAACTCGATGTCCACGCCCTGCCGGTCGTACTCGATCTGATCGAAGAGGTCGAAACCCTGCGTCGGCGCGTGCGCCTGCTGGAACGGGTGATCGAGGACTGAGCTGCCGAACTCTTCGGCCCGACTCGATGACCCAGAGACACCGGTATTCGCGGCATAATGGGGACTGACCCCATCGTTTGAGCGCGGCCGTGTCCGAGCATCCCTACCCGCACCTGTTTCAACCACTGGATCTGGGCTTTGTCACCCTGCCGAATCGGATCCTGATGGGCTCCATGCATACCGGACTGGAAGATCGGGTGTGGAACTGGCCGCGCCTGACCGCGTACTTTGTCGAGCGCGCCAAAGGCGGCACCGGGTTGATGGTGACCGGCGGCATTGCGCCGAACCGGCGCGGCTCGCTGGCGCCGCTGGCGTCCAAGCTGACCAACCGCTGGGAAGTCCGGCGTCATCGCGGGATGACCGACGCGGTGCACGGGGCGGGCGGGCGCATCTGCATGCAGATTCTGCACGCCGGTCGCTATGCCTACCATCCGTTTTCGGTCGCGCCTTCGGCAATCAAGTCGCCGATCACGCCGTTCAAGCCCAGCGCCCTGTCCGACAGGGGCGTGGAAGGGCAGATCCGGAGCTTCGTGCGTTGCGCCGGGCTGGCCCGGAAGGCCGGCTACGACGGCATCGAGATCATGGGCTCGGAGGGGTATTTCATCAACCAGTTCCTGGTGCCGCGAACCAACCGGCGCGAGGATCGCTGGGGCGGTTCGTTCGACAACCGGATGCGTCTGGCCGTGGAGATCGTCCGGCGCACGCGCGAATCGGTCGGAGCGGATTTCATCATCATCTACCGCCTGTCGATGATCGACATGCTCGCCGACGGCAACAGCTGGGAGGAGGTGGTCGCCCTGGGCCAGGCCGTCGAGCAGGCCGGAGCGACCATCATCAACACCGGCATCGGCTGGCACGAGACGCGCATACCGACCATTGCCACGTCGGTTCCGCGGGCGGCGTTCACCTGGGTCACGCGCAAGCTGCGCGACGCGGTGTCCGTGCCGCTGGTCACCAGCAACCGCATCAACATGCCGCACACCGCCGAGGCCGTGCTGGCCCGGGGAGACGCCGACCTGGTGTCGATGGCCCGGCCGATGCTGGCCGATCCGGAATGGGCCAACAAGGCCGAGGGCGATCGGGCCGACGAGATCAACACCTGCATTGCCTGCAACCAGGCCTGCCTGGATCATGTATTTCAGAACAAGGTCGCTTCCTGCCTGGTCAATCCGCGCGCCGGGCACGAGACCGAACTGATCATCCGTCCGGCCGCGACCAGGAAGTCCGTCGCTGTGGTCGGCGCCGGCCCGGCCGGCCTGGCCGCCGCGGTCACCGCGGCCGAGCGCGGGCATCGGGTCCGTCTGTTCGACCAGGCCGATCGGATCGGAGGCCAGTTCAACATGGCCAAGCGCATTCCCGGCAAGGAGGAGTTCGTCGAGACCCTGCGCTACTTCTCGCGGCGCATCGAGTTGCTGGGAATTGACTTGAGTCTTGGAACGAAGTTTGACCTGCAAACCATTGAAAAAAATAAATTCGATGAGGTGATTATCGCCACCGGGGTCACCCCGCGCGACCCGGGCATTCCGGGCCAGGATCATCCTTCCGTGCTCAGCTACGTCGACGTGCTGCTGCACCGCAAGGCGGTCGGTACGCGCGTGGCCGTGATCGGTGCCGGCGGCATCGGCTTCGACGTCAGCGAGTTCCTGGTCCACGGCGAGGTCCCCGAACAACCCGACCCCGATGCGCCCCGGCCCGAGGAGTTTTTCCGCCAGTGGGGCGTGGACATGGCGTTGTCGGTCCGCGGCGGCGTCGAAGGGCGCGAGACCGATTTCGACAAGCCCGCCCGCGAGATTTACCTGCTCCAGCGCAAGACCTCCAAGCCGGGGGCCGGCCTGGGCAAGACCACCGGCTGGATTCATCGCACCTCGCTGAAGAAATTCGGGGTGCAGATGCTGTCCGGGGTCAGCTATGAGCGCATCGACGACGAGGGTCTGCACATCCGTATCGACGACCAGGCCCGCTGCCTCGCGGTCGACAACGTCGTCATCTGTGCCGGGCAGGTGCCCAATCGCACGCTGGCCGATGCGCTCAAGGAAGCCGGCACCGCTGTTCACCTGATCGGCGGTGCCGACGTGGCCGCCGAGCTCGACGCCAAGCGCGCGATTGATCAGGGCACGCGCGTGGCCGCGGCACTGTGACAGGCCGCAAGACCGCCCAGGCCCGCAGGCATCGGAAGTGTGATTTCCTTACACCACTTTTGCAATCAACAAAGGCCGTGACCCGATGAGCATCGAACCCGACCAGTATCCCGCCATGCTGAATGAGCTGCGCGCCAACTTCGCCACCGGCCTGACTCGCGAGCTGGCCTGGCGCGATGCGCAGCTGCAGGCCATCGATCGCTTGCTGCGCGAAAACGAAGAGGCCATCGGGAAAGCCCTGGCGTCCGATCTGGGCAAGCCGCCGCAGGAGGTTCTGCTCGGCGAACTGGCCCTGCTCTACAGCGGCATTGCCCATACCCGCAAGCGCCTGAAGCGCTGGGCAAGGCCGCGCCGGGTCAGTACCCCGGCCATCGGCCAGCCAGCGCGCAGCTGGGTCCAGCCCGAGCCGCTTGGCGTGGTTCTGATCCTGGGCGCCTGGAACTATCCCATGCAGCTGGTCTTCGGCCCGCTGATCCCGGCCCTGGCGGCCGGCAACTGCGCCGTGGTCAAGCCCTCGGAGGTGGCCGCGGCCAGCTCCACCCTGTGCGCGGAACTGATTCCGAAATACCTGGACGATCGCGCCGTGCGCGTAGTCGAGGGCGCGGTCGATGAAACCACCGAGCTGCTCAGGCAACGCTTTGACCACATCATCTACACCGGCGGGGCGGCGGTGGGCAAGATCGTCATGCGCGCGGCGTCCGAACACCTCACTCCGGTCACTCTGGAGCTGGGCGGCAAGAGTCCGTGCGTCATCGACGAGGGCGCCGATCTGCAGTCCGCGGCAAGACGGATCATCTGGGGCAAGTGCATCAACTCCGGTCAATCCTGCATCGCCCCGGACTACGTGCTGGTGTCGCCGCAGCAGCGCGACGATCTGGTTGCCGCCATCGGCGCCGAGCTGGAAACGATGTACGGGGCCGATCGCCTGGGCAGCGCCGACTACGCCAGCATGATCAACCAGCGCCATTTCGAGCGCGTCCGGGGCTTGCTGGGCAGTGGCACGGTCGCCATCGGCGGCAAGGTCGACGAGACCCGGCAGCGCATCGAGCCGACCGTGCTGATCGATGTAGCGGCCGACGCCCCGGTGATGCAGGACGAGATTTTCGGTCCCATTCTGCCGATCCTGACCGTCGCCGACCTCGATGAGGCGATGGCCTTCATCCTCGAGCGCGACAAGCCGTTGGCCGCCTACCTGTTCACGAAGAACAAGGACAGCGAAAAGCGCTTCGTCGAGACCGTCAGCTCCGGCAACATGTGCATCAACGACGTCATCATGTTCATGGCCGTGCATGAACTGCCGTTCGGTGGTGTGGGCATGAGCGGCATGGGCCAGTACCACGGCAAGACCGGCTTCGATCGGCTCAGCCATCTGAAGGCGGTGATGAAGCGGGGCCGCTTCCCCGAACCGCCGGTTCGTTTTGCTCCCTACAGCAAGCTGAAGATGAAGCTGCTCAGGCTGTTGGGCTGACGCGGAGGATGCCCCCGGTTTTGCTGTCGGCCTACGACACGAGCTCCGCCAGGAAATGGTGCAGGCGCTGCTCATCGGAAAGATCGCCGTAGAGCATCGAGACTTCCCCGTCGTCGGTGGTCTTGAGCAGGGAAGGCGTGGCGAACACGGAGTAGGTGAGGCCCTGATCAGGCTGGATCAGCAGGTCGATCTCGCAGGGTCGAAGCTCGGTGCATCAGATTCGCTCCAGCATGTGGGCCAGATTGGCGCGCGCGCGTTGGGAACGCGGCGCGGTACCGGTCACGAACAGCGTCAGCTTCGGGATGGATGACTCGCCGGAGGGCTGATGATTGCTCATGGTTGATCCTTCTGGTCTTTGGTGACGTGGGCGGGCGAGTTTCGGGGTTCGGGATCGCGTCGTCGTTTGATGTGCTCGTGGTGAACCTGGTCGAGCCGGTCCGTTTCGTCCGCTATCTCTCTTTCCAGTTCCAGTTCGGACGCAAGGCGCCGGTACTGGCGCTCGGCCTGCTCCATGCGTTGCTCGAGCTCCATTCGTCGCTGCTGGCGTTGCAGTTGCCTGCGGCGCGCGGCCGCGGCATCCGCGCGCACCCGGGCCGCGCGGGCGGTGCCCATGAGTACCTCGGAGCCGTGCTCGTAGGCATCGGCAAGATCGATCCCTTTTTTCGATAGCAGGACTTCACGCTGCTGGTTCGAGTGGGCCGAACCCCGCGATTTCACGATCGACAGCGAGCGATTTCGTTCCCCGGCGCGGACGTTGTAGTCGAGCACGATCCAGCTGTCGGCGAGCGTCGAGACCTGCCCCAGGGTGGCTTCGCCCTCCGGGTCATTCTCGGTGCTCAGAGACGTCAGAACGGTGGTGATGCCCTGGCGGCGCACCTGATCGATCAGGTGCTCGATCGCCATGTTGGCCTCCTCCCTGGCCCCGGCCTTGAGCAGCGCAGAGACGGGATCAATGACCAGGCAGTGCGGATCGAAAGCGTCGAGGAGGCGGTGCAGGCGCAGGAAATGTTCGGTCACCCGCAGAGCGTACGCCGATTGGCTCTGGAAGCGCACGAGCCCGTCCTCGATCGGGCCGCGCAGGTCGATCCCGACCGAGGTCAGGTTGCGCACGTAGCGATCTTCCTGCTCGTCAAAGCTGACGTACAAGGTGCGCTCACCGCGGCGGGCGGCGGCCAGCGCAAAGCTGCCGGCGAGGGTGCTCTTGGCGGTGCCGGGCCGGCCGGATATCAGTACGCTGGAGCCACGGTAAATGCCGCCACCCAGCAGCTTGTCGAGCCGCGCGCTGCCGATGCTGAGACGTTCCTGGCTTGCTTCTCGCTCGCCGCCCGGCGGTGCTTCGTGATAGGGCAGCTGGATACCCTCATCATTCGCGCGGGCCAGTATCTGCAGGCCCAGCACCGTCTTGCCGGTCGCGGCCTGGCCAAGCACCAGCGTTGCCTGGCCCGACGGCAGGCCGCCGCCGGTGACGTGGTCGAGACCAGCGATGCCGGTCTCGCGCTTGATCAGTTTCCAGTCGTTGTCGTTCACGAATTGCTCCTCGATCCGTCTTCTGTACGATCAGCCTGGCGGGAGGAATCCGTCGCAAGCGGAAGCCGACTGCGCTGCTCCAGCAGCCAGCGGAAGTCCTCCGCCTCCAGCGGCATGCTGTAGAAGTATCCCTGGCCATAGCGACAGCCCATCGCCTGCAGCGCTTTGCTTACCGCGGCCGACTCGATGCCTTCCGCCATGACCTCGGCGCCCAGCGCCCGCGCCAGCACCAGTACCGTCTCGACGATGTTGCGGCTGAACGCATCGTCAAGCAAACCGAACACGAAGCCCTGGTCGATCTTGATTTCATCGAAGGGGTAGCGCTGCAGGTACAGCAGCGACGAATAGCCCGTGCCGAAATCATCCAGGCACAGCCGTACCCCCATCTCGCGCAGCGCGCGCATCTGCCTGAGCAAGTCTACGGATTCCCGGCTGAACACGCTTTCGGTGATCTCCAGCGCCAGTTCTTCCGGCCGCACGCCAGATTCATCGAGAATGGTCCGGACCTGGTTCGAGAAATCGCCTTTCTGAAACTGGACGATCGAGACGTTCACGGCGACGCGCACCGGATCGAGGCCGGCCGCACGCCACTCGCGCAGAAACTGACAGGCGCGCCGCAGCACCCAGTCACCGATCGGCGCAATCAATTGGCTTTGCTCCGCGACCGGGATGAACACCAGCGGCGAAATCAGCCCCCGTTCCGGGTGATTCCAGCGCAGCAGGGCCTCGCAGGCGACCAGGGTGCCGCTGGCAAGGTCGACCTTGGGCTGGAAATGGAGTTCAAGCTGATCCTCCTTGAGTGCCGTTCGCAGATCCGAGGTCAGCTGGATGCGCTGCTCACTCTCCTCCTGGAAGCGCTCGCTGTAGGCGACCCAGGGCAGCGAGGGTTCCGCGCGATGCTGGAACAGGGCCTGCTCGGCCTCGCGCAGCAGGCTTTCAACCGAACGCGGACGCTCGCCCAGCTGCGTGTAGCCCAGCCGGATCGACACTTCCACCGCGCTGCCCCGGGGTTCGAAGGGGACCGTCAGGGCTCCGATCAGTCGATCCAGACGCGCTTCCAGGGTCTCGTTCGGATCCGGGAGCAGGAGCAGGGTGAATTCGTCGCCGGTGACGCGGCCGGCCAGGCCGCGCCGGCCGGCCTGTGCTTCCAGCCGCCGGCCGAACTCGACCAGCAGTCGATCCCCTCCCTCATAGCCGTAGGCGGCGTTGACATCCCGCTGGCCGACGATGTCGATCATCATGACCGCTCCCAACGCTGGCCAACGGTTTCGGTCGAGGCGTTGCTGCAACTGTCGGACAAAGCCGTTGCGAGAATAGAGCCCGGTCAGCGGATCCACGAAAGCGATCCGCTCAATCTCGAGTTCGGCCAGCTTGCGTTCGGTGATGTCGACGTGCATCACCACCGCGCCGTGGTCCGCGCCGTTCGTCTCGCCGGTCACCATGCGATTGGCCGTGACCCGGAACCAGCGCCGCTGCTCGGGCGAGTGACAGGGGTATTCCAGCGAGAACGAATCCTGTTTTCCTTCGAGCACGGCACGCAGTCCCCGCGCCACGTCTGCGGCCTCGTCGGCGCACTCCCCGCTGGCGCTCTCGCACAGGGCGATGTAGTTGACGCCAAGGCCGAAGTCGTCCCCGGAATACGCGTTCTGTTCGCCGAAATGGCGCCATTGGTCGTTGACGTCGACGATCGTTCCCTGGGCGTCGACCAGCGCGATGTGGGCCGGCAGCGAGTTGATCAGGGCCTTCCTGGATTCCAGAAGAGCAGCGAGCTCGGTTTCGGTGGCGCGGATTTCGGTCACGTCGGTAATTACCGCGCCGAGACAGGGGTCGGACCGGTCGGGCAGGTCGATCGGGTAGTAGCGCACCAGCAGGTTGCGCGCGCCGAGTCCCGGCGAGTACCGTTCGGTCTCGAAGCGCTGGGCCTCGCCGGCGAGGCAGCGGTCGATTCTGGGTTTCAGGGTCTGCTCGAAATAGTCCTGGCCGAGCACTTCCGGGATGGTGAGTTTCTCGATCTCATGCTGCTCCAGCCCGAAGCTCTTCCGGTAGGTCTGATTGACCCACAAGTAGCGATACGCTCCGTCGGCGATGCCGCAGAGATCCTCGCTATTGTCCAGGAGCTGATGGAACTGGCGCAGGCGTTCGTTGTGCTCGCTCAGGCGCTCATCGAGCAGCTGGCGTTCGTCCAGCATCTGGTTAAGCGTTCTGGAGAGCTCAGCCAACTCGTCAGCGCCACGGACATCGGCGCGTGCGTCCGGGTTACCGCCCCGGATTGCGCTCAGGGTGCGGGTGATCACGCGGGCCGGGGCCGCTACGCGTCGGTGGATCAGCAGGAATGCAATCATCGTCAGCAGGCCAAACAGCAGCGCAGCGCCTGCCAGGGAGGCGCCGATCCACCAGGCTTCGCGTGCAATCACGCGCTGGCGTTCGCGCAACAGCTCGTCGAGAGCGGAGTTGACCGCGCCGCCGAGCCCCCCGGCATGGTGCAGGATGATCAGGCTGCGCGCTGGCAGGTCGAGAGCGTGATGAGGCGTGTCCGGGCCGGCACCGTGCCCGAGCGCGGTCCTCACCGCATTCAGGAGTTGCTCTATGCGGTGCGCCGTCTTGCGCTGGCCTGCGCTGTCGACGTCCATTTGCAGGAGGCGCTGCTGGAGCGCCTCGCCCTCGTCCCGGTAGGCAGCCAGCAGTCCGTCATCGGCCCCGAACAACAGCAGGCTGCTGCTGGCCAGGGTGAAGTCATTGATCCGGGTCTGCAGGCTCAGCAGTTCGGCGATTTCCTCCTGCTTCGTGCGGACCTCGCCGACGCTGTTCAGCGTGATCACGACCAGGACCAGCAGCCCGAGCAGGCAGCTTGCGAGGCTGGCAACCGAAATGTGCACCAGCTTCATGGGGTTGCTTCCGGGTGGGCGCCGCGGCCGGGAATCATTCCGACCCGGTGCGGGTCGAGCATGCGCAGGGGTGTGGCGTCAACGAGGTCGAGGACGTTGATCGAAGCGGTGTTGCGGATCTGGCCGGAGCGCACCGCCCAGTCGATCTTTTGCTGCAGAGTGGCCAAAAGCGACCAGCGCAGATTGAGCTCGAAGTCCAGCGCCGGCCAGTGGTTCCGGAGAATGTCTGAGGGGATATCGGCGTGCCGGGCGTACGCGCCGATCGCCGCTTCGGGATCGCGCTGGATCGTGGCAATCGCGTCGCGATAGGCGGCCAGTACCGCGCGGCTGCGCTCGGGCTGATCGCGTGCGCTGGCCCGAGTCGTCACCAGGACCCATTGGGCCACGTAGATGTCGCTTCCGGGGAAGCGGCGGACCCCCGGCCGACCGGCCTCCTGCAGCCTGGACAGCCAGGGCTCCCAGACTACCGCCGCGTCCACGGCCTGTTCGCGCAGCGCGTCGGCAATCGCTTCGACCGGGTAGTCGACCAGTTCGACCGCGGACGGGTCGAACCCGTGGTAATGGGCAAAAAGCCACCAGGCGAACTCGGCGTTGGTGCCCTTGCGCAGGCCGATGCGTCGCCCGCGCAGATCCTCCGGACGCTCGATCGAGCTGGCCCTCGGCACCACCACGTGGTTCAGCCGGACGGAATGGACCAGGCCCGCAAGAATCACCGGATCGCTCGCCCGTCCGACTGAGGGGTTTGCCAGCCGGTCGAGCACGATCGGCGTCAGCGCCATCAATGCAAAGTCGGTTTCGCCGGCGCGCAGCCGCTCGAGGTTGCCCTTGCCGGACGACTGGAACCGAACGTCGACGTCAAGCCCGTGGCGGGCGAACAGGCCGTCGTTGCGTGCGATGACCGTGGGCAGATCGCCGAGGTAGTCGACCCCGGCCAGGCGAATGGGCCGGGAATCGGCGGCTCCGGCGTGCTCGGTTCCGGGCCACCACGAGGAAAGCAGCAGCGCGCACAAAAGACCCGCCTGGAGCAGCACCCGGCGGGTTCTGCGGACGCTGCGACGGGATCGGCGGCCGGCGCGGATCACGAGGGGGGTCGGGGGGCGCGCGCAGGATGGCGTTCGGTGCGGTCCGAACTTTCGGAAACGTCATGATTTCCGTGGCAATGGGGCGTGGATGCCAGGCCGGACTTCGGCGACGCGGAGCGCGCCGCGGCATCGGGCGATGCCGCGCGAGACAGCAGTGACCGACCATTTGACATTCACGAAGGATACTCCCAAAGCCGGGCCATTTTTCAAGTCCAGCAAGGATGCTTCGTCACGCGCGGCGGAAGGACTGCTGCAGCGCCAGCCCGGCGACGATGAGACCCAGCCCGATCCAGGTCGAATGCAGGATGGTCTCGCCAACAAAGGCGCGGATGAAAAACAGCGACAGGAAGGGCGACAGGAAGATCAGGTTGCTGATGCGCGCGGTGCTCCGGGTCAGGCGCATTGCGCTCAGCCACAGCGCAAACGCCAGCCCCATCTCGAACACGCCGACGTAGGCCGCACCGACCAGGCCGCGCCAGTCCGGAACGGTCAGGCCGGCGGTGAATGCACAGACCAGGAGCACGAAAGGCAGGGCGAGCGCAAAGTTGCAGAACAGGGCCACCAGCGGATCGCGCCGGTCGCGCGTGCTGTAGATCCAGTACAGCGCCCACAGCACGGTGCTGCCCAGCGCGAGGATGACGCCGGTCGGGTTGGCGAATTCCAGGGCGAAGATCTCGCCGCGCGTCGCGATCATCCACACCCCGGAATAGGCCACCAGGCCGCCGACCACGTCGGCGCGCGACAGGCGATGACCGAGCAGCGGCACGGCCAGGATCGCCAGCGTGAACGCCCATGTGTAGTTCAGCGGCTGTGCCTCCTGGGCCGGCAGGCGATCGTAGGCCTCGAACAGGACCAGGTAGTAGGCCAGTGGATTGATCAGGCCGAGGGCCAGCGAGCGCAGGTAGTCGCGCCGGCTGCCGCGCAGCACCTCGCCCAGGCGCCCGGACGCCAGCAGCAGCAGACCCAGGGTCATCACCGCCGCCAGGTTGGCCCCGGCCAGGAGCTGCACCGGAGCCAGGTGCTCCAGCGACAACTTGAACGCGGTGGCAACGGTGGACCACAGCAGCACCGCTCCGAGGGCGAGCAGCAGCGCGCGCTGTTCGTTGCCGAGTTGCATTGGTCACTCGCCGTGCGATTGGATCGCGGCAGTCTAGCAGCGTGCCGAGTGTTTCAGGTGCTCAAGCGCCCTGCGTACCTCCTCGAAACCTGCGGCCAGCGGCTCGGCGTGGCTCGGCCGGCTCAGCAATTCGGCCAGCGCCGGCGGGGGTTCGATCTCGCGACCAAGCAGCGGTTCGACCACCTCGTCGAACTTGGCCGGGTGGGCGGTGGCGGCGATGAGGTGGGGGGTGACGATGCCGGCGGCTCTGCGCTGGCGCAGGACCTCGACGGCGCATGCGGTGTGCGGGCACAGGGCCAACTGGTGTTCGGCGTCAACCCTGCGGATGGTCTGGCGGATGGTCTCGTCGTCAACGCTGATCGAGTGGATATCGGCCGTGCGCAGGTCCCGGTCGCGGAAGAACCAGGCCAGGCGCTCGAAGTTGCTCGGGTCGCCGACGTCCATGGCGTTGGCCAGCGTCTGAAGCCCGGGTCGGCCGAGGTACTCCTGGCCGGAAAAATAGTCGGGCAGGGTGCGGTTGGCGTTGGTGGCGAGCACGACTTCACCGATGGGCAGCCCCATTTCGCGCGCCAGGATGCAGGCCAGGGCGTTACCGAGATTGCCGGTGGGCACGATGACGTCGATCGGGCGCGAGAGTTCTCGCCACAGCTGCAGGCTGGCGTTGGCGTAGTAGCTGATTTGCGGCAGCAGGCGGCCGATCGAAATGCTGTTGGCCGAAGTCAGGTGCAGCGCGTCGTTGAGCTCGCGGTCGTTCAGAGCCTGCTTGGCCAGGCGCTGGCAGTCGTCGAAGTTGCCCTGGACGCAGAAGGTATGGATGTTGTCGCCGAAGGCGCCGAGCTGATGGGCCTGGCGGGCCGACACGCGGCCTTCGGGATACAGGATCACGACCCGGAAACCGGGCCGGCGGTGGAACGCCGCGGCCACCGCCCCCCCGGTATCGCCGGAAGTGGCCACGATCACGGTCTGGACGGGATCGGAACTCGACCGCAGCCGGGCCATGCAGGCGGCCAGGAAGCGAGCGGCAAAGTCCTTGAAGGCAGCGGTGGGGCCGTGGAACAGTTCCAGGATCCAGCTTCGACCCGGCTCGAACTCGACGATGGGCAGCGGCAGCTCGAGGGCCTCGGCGCAGAGGTCGGTCAACTCGTCCTGCAGAGGGCTGTCGGCGAAGAACGGCGCGAGCAGCCGGCTGGCCGTGGCCGGAAGCCCCGAGCCCGCGTTCAGGTCGTGCGGGTCGAACGCGGGCAGGGAAGTGGGCACGTACAGCCCTCCGTCGGGCGCGATGCCCTGCCGGAGTGCGGTGGCGAGGTCGACGGGCTGGGTCTGGCTGCGGGTGCTTTGGTATCTCATGCGCGGCTGGCGTGGTTCGGGCGGATCCGGTTCTCGATCAGGCAGGCGCCGGGTGCGTCCAGGGAAGAGACCAGTGCGGTGGCCGGCAGGCCGCAACGGCCGAAGGCGGCAACCATGGCGGCCCCGGCCTGCCGGGCGGCGGCCTGGTTCTCGAACCAGCCGAACACGCTGGGCCCGGCGCCGGAGATGGAGGCGCCCAGTGCGCCGTGGTCCAGTGCGGCTTGCTTGACCTCACCGAATCCGGGAATCAGCTGGGCCCGACGGGGTTCGACCAGGACATCGGCCAGACCGGCGCGGATCAGGTTCCGGTCGCCCTGGAAGCAACCGCTCAGAAACAGCGCCAGGCGGGTCTGCTGGGCAACGATGGTTTCGATCGGGAAACCGTCGCGCAAGGCGGTTCGCGCGGCGCGGGTTTCGACCACGTGATCGGGGTGTACGACGGCCGCGTACAGGCCGGCCGGCACCGGAATGCGGAACAGGTGCTCCGGCGAGGCCAGGACCAGTCCGCCCAGCAACTGGGGTCCGACGTTGTCGCCGTGGACGGAGCCGGAGGCGACCGCTTCGCCGGCCAGGGCAAACGGGTACAGGTCGGCGACGTCGAGGGGAGCGTCGAGCAGGGCGTTGGCGGCCATCAGCGCGGCCGTGGCCGAAGCGGCCGACCCGCCCAGTCCCGAGCCCAGGGGAATGCCTTTCTCGATGCTCAGGACGACGCCGAACTGGGCCCGGGTGACGTCGAGCAGGGCCTGAACGGCTTTTCCGGCGGTGTTTTTCTCCGGGTCTCGGGGCAGGTCGGTGACCGTGCCGGTGATGCTTTCGATGATCACGCCCGGCGTGTCGCTGCGGCGGGCGGTGACGGTATCGCCCGGTCCTTCGATGGCAAAGCCGAGCAGGTCGAAACCGACGCCGGCGTTACCGACGCTGGCCGGGGCGAACGCGGTGGCGCGGTCTCGGGTCATCACAGGCGCGCTCCCAGGCTGACCGCGACCCGCAGCAGGTCGGCGAACACGCCGCCGGCGGTGACTTCCGGACCGGCCCCGGGTCCCTGGACGATCAGCGGATTGTCGCGGTAACGCTCGGTGCGAAAGGCGACCACGTTGTCGGTCAGGGCCAGGTTGGCGAAGGGATGGTCGGCGGGCAGCGACTGCAGCGAGACCTCGGCCCGGCCATCGGCGTCCAGCGAGGCCACGTAGCGCAGAACCTGACCGCCGGCCCGGGCCTGTTCCAGGCGCGCGGCCATGCCGGCATCGTGTTCGGCCAGGCCGGTCAGAAACTGCTCGACCTCGGTCCCGTCGAGCTCGGCCGGGGCCAGGCTTTCGACCTCGACCTGGTCCAGGCCGATCTCCAGGCCCATTTCCCGGGCCAGGATGACCAGCTTGCGGGCAACGTCCGATCCGGACAGGTCGTCGCGCGGGTCGGGCTCGGTGTAGCCGGCCTCGCGGGCCTGGCGAACCAGGTCGGCGAACGACATGCCGGGCTCGTAGCGGTTGAACAGGTAGGCCAGGGTGCCCGAGAAGATGCCTTCGATGCGCAGGACGCGATCGCCGGTGTCGATCAGGTCGCGCAGGGTCTGGATGACCGGCAGCCCGGCGCCCACGGTGGCTTCGTAGCGCCAGCGCGCGCTGCCGTTTTCCAGCCTGCCTTTCAGGGCCCGGTAGCGGTTCAGGTCGCCGCTGCCGGCGTGCTTGTTCGGCGTGATGACGTGGATGCCGCGCTCCAGCCAGTCCAGGTAGCGCTCGGCGACGCGATCGCTGGCCGTGCAGTCGATGATCACGGCATGCGGCAGGTGGTCGTCGTCGACGAAGTCGGCGAAGCGGTCGAGGTCCAGGGCCTCGGGGCTCGGGCCGAGCGGATCGGCGCTGTCGTCCGGGCTCAGCCCCGGATCGCTGAAGCGCATCCGGGTCGAGGACGCCACGGCGCGCAGGCGAATGTCGAGGTTGGCCTCGCGTTTGAGGCGTTCGGCCGCACCGAGAATCTGTCGGGCCAGGGTCGAGCCGACCTGGCCGGGGCCGATCAGTCCGACCGACAAGGTCTGGTCGGACAGGTAGAAACCGGCGTGGATGGTCTTGAGGGCGCGCTCGGCATCGGCTTCGTCGACGGCGACCGAGATATTGCGCTCCGAGGCGCCCTGGGCGATGGCGCGCACGTTGATCCCGGCCCGGGCCAGGCTGACGAAAAGACGTGCGGCGATGCCGGGGGTGCCGGTCATCCCTTCGCCGACGATGGCCAGGATGCGAATGTTCGAGACCAGGCTGATCCGGTGGATCTGGCCGTGGCGCAGCTCGCGCTCGAAGACCTCTTCGAGGATGGTCCGGGCCGGGTCGCCGGACGGGCCCGGGACGACCACGCAGATCGAGTGTTCCGACGAGCCCTGGGAAATCATCGAGACCGAGATTTCGGCCCGGTGCAGGGCGCTGAAGATGCGCTCGGCGGTCCCGGGTACGCCGATCATGCCGGCGCCCTCAATGTTGATCAGGGCCATGTCGCCAACCCCGGAGATGCCCTTCACCGGCGGGGTGGGATGGCCCTGGGAGTCGATCCGGGTGCCCGGGCAGTCGGGGTTGAAGGTGTTGCGGATGAAGACCGGGATGTTGCATTCCTGGGCCGGGCTCAGGGCCTGCGGGTGAATGACCCGGGCGCCGAAGGAGGCCAGTTCGAAGGCCTCTCGATAGGTCAGGTGATCGAGCAGTTCGGCCTGGGGAACCGCGCCGGGATCGGCCGACAGCAGGCCGTCGACGTTGGTCCAGATGTGGATCTCGTCGGCGCCGAGCAGGCGCCCGAAGATGCTGCCCGAGTAGTCCGAGCCGTTGCGTCCCAGCGTCGAGATGCGGCCCTCCACCGTGCGGCAGATGAAGCCGGTGATCACGTAGCGGCGCGACGGTCGTTCCCTCATCAGCCGTTCGAGCTGCTCGCGGCTGGTGGTCCAGTCCACGGTGACCAGCAGCGCAGCCGGCTTGGTCCGCAGCACCTCGCGAGCGTCGACGAACTCGACTTGTTCGCCGGCGGACTGAAGGCGCGCGCTGAGCAGCGCGGCCGACAGCAGTTCACCGTGACCGGAAATCAGCTCCAGGGCTTCGGTCGGGGCCGAGCCCATCAGGGCGAGGCTGGCGAGCAGCTGCTCGAGGGTGGTGAAGCGTTCTTCCAGCGTGTCCAGGGTCGCCGCCCGAATGGCCGGATCGTCGATCAGCCGTTCGGCGGTTTCGCGATGCAGCGTGCGCAGCTCCTCGAAGCCGGCGTGCCAGTCCTCGCCCGCGCCGGCGGCCAGCTGAGCCAGGCCGAGCAGGCGGTTGGTGACGCCGGCCATGGCCGACACCACCACCGCCTGTCCGTCGTCTTGTGGACGATCCGCGAGCAGGCCGGCGACGTGCGCGATGCAGTCCGCGTCGGCCAGGCTGCTGCCACCGAATTTGTGAATGGTCCAACGCATCGTGACTCAGGCCTGAAGGTCAAAGCGCAAGTCTACCGCCGCTGGGCCCGAAAGAGGGGTATTCAGAAGGCCTGCCGGACCCAGAACACGGCCAGCAGCAGGACCAGGAATGCGGCGATCATGGCCGCCGCGGCCGGCCGCCAGCCCAGGGCCTTGAGATCGCCCAGGCGGATCGACATGGCCAGTGCCGCCATCGCCATGGTGAACATGAACTGGCTTGCCACGGCCAGGCCGTCGATCAGCGCCGGCCACCAGGCGGTCTGGTCCGCGCCGGCCAGGTCGCCGAGGCTGCGCAGGGCCGACAGGCCGACAAAGGCGACGATGAACAACGGCACGGCCACGCGCCGGTTGTCGCCGCGCTCGGCCAGCAGCCAGGCCATGGCCGGAATCACCAGGACCATGGTCAGATTGCGCATCAGCTTGGTTGCGATGGCCGCGTTGAGCGTGTCCTCGCTGCCCCACAGTTGCTCCCAGGCCGTGGCCGCCGCGGTGACCTGGGCGGTGTCGTGAATCGCTGTTCCCAGCACCAGGCCGGCAGCAATCGGGTCGGTCAGCAGCAGCGGCAGGGCAAACGGATACACCAGCGTGCCGACCAGACCGGCCAGGGCGATGCAGGCGATGGCGTAGCAGACTTCCTCGTGGCGGGCCTTGACCGCCGGGGCCAGCGCTGCGATCGCAGAGACCCCGCAGATCACCGTGCCCACGGCCAGAAGCCCGGCCAGGCGAGAACCGGCCCCGGCCAGACGCGCCAGGCCCAGAGTCACGGCCAGGCCGAGGACCACGGCGGTCAGCACCAGCGGCAGGGCCTGGTTGCCCAGCCACGCCAGTTCGGACAGGCTCAGGCGCAAGCCGATCAGGGCCACGGCCATTTTCAGCAGGGGACCGCGGGCCAGGTGGAGGCCGGGTTGCCAGCCGGGCCGGCGAGCTGTAACACCGGCCAGCACCAGCCCGGCTAGAATAGCGAGCACCATGGGCGAGATCGGCAGGCCGCTCGGCCCCGAGCGCAGCCAGGCCGCCAGCCACCACGCCGTCGTCGCCAGCACGACCAGCACCAGCAGCCCGGCGAGCTGCAGGCCGATCCGGTGGGTCAGTTTGACAACGGTCTCCATGACGGCCAAGCCTAGACCAACGCGAGCCGCGAGTGTCGGCCACATCGACGGGTCCATTCAAGACCCGACCGCAAGGAAATTGAAATGATCGAAAAGAAAACCATCGTCGAGAACTGGCTGCCGCGCTACACCGGGACCCCGGTCGACGACTTCGGCAAGTACATCCTGCTGACCAACTTCGACAACTACGTCGAAAAATTCGCGGCGTTCATGGGCGTGGAGGTGCGCGGCCGCGACAAGGCCATGCGCAACGCCACCTGCGAAGACATCTCCATGATCAATTTCGGCATGGGCAGCGCCAACGCGGCCACCATCATGGACCTGCTCAGCGCGATCAAGCCCCGGGCCTGCTTGTTTCTGGGCAAGTGCGGCGGCCTGAAAAAGAAAAACCAGCTCGGCGATCTCATCCTGCCGATCGCCGCCATTCGGGGCGAGGGAACGTCGACCGATTACTTTCCGCCGGAAGTCCCGTCGCTGCCGGCGTTTACCCTGCAGCGCGCGGTCTCCTCGACCGTTCGCGACCACGACAAGGACTACTGGACCGGCACGGTCTACACCACCAACCGCCGCGTCTGGGAGCACGACCGTGCGTTCAAGCGCTATCTGCGCCGAACCCGCTGCATGGCCATCGACATGGAGACGGCAACCATCTTCACCGTCGGCTTCGCCAATTCGATTCCGACCGGCGCCCTGCTGCTGGTCTCGGACCAGCCCATGGTCCCCGACGGGGTGAAAACCGACGCCTCCGACCGCATCATTACCGAGCGTTTTGTCGACAGCCAGATCGCCATCGGCATCGACTCGCTGAAAGAAATCGCCAACGAAGGCCGTTCGGTCAAGCACCTGCGCTTTGACTGACCACCCGCGTTGTCCAGATACCGAGACTGTCTTGAACAAGAAACCACATCATGAAAACACTGCATACGCTGATTCTTTTCGTCATCCTGTCCTTTCCGGGCGCCGTCATGGCTGCTGAAGACGATCCTTTCCTGTGGCTCGAAGAGATCGAAAGCGAGCGCGCCCTGGACTGGGCGCGCGCCCAGAACGAGCGCTCCACCGAACTTCTCGAGGCGCATCCGCTGTTCGAGCCGATTCATGAGCGCAACCTCGAGATCCTGACCGCCGACGACCGCATCGCCTACCCGTCGCTGATGGGCGGGCGAATCTTCAACTTCTGGCGCGACGCCGAGCACGTGCGCGGCATCTGGCGGGTGACTTCGCGCGAGGACTACCGCAACGACGCCCCGGACTGGGACACGATCATCGACGTCGACGCCCTGGCCGAAGCCGAGGACGAGAACTGGGTCTGGGCCGGCGCCAGCTGTCGCTACCCGGACTACGATCGCTGCATCATCGGTCTTTCCATCGGCGGCGCCGACGCGGCCGTGCGGCGCGAGTTCGATCTGGAGACGCGGACTTTCGTCGAAGACGGCTTCGTGCTGCCGGAATCCAAGAGCTACATCAGCTGGCGCGACCGCGACAGCGTATTTTTTGGCCCTGCCTTCGAAGACGACCAGATGACCACCTCGGAATATCCGCGCCAGGTCTACATCTGGCAGCGCGGCACGCCGCGCGAGTCGGCCGAGCTGGTGTTCGAGGCCGAGCGCGACGACGTTCTGGTCTGGGGCAGCCGCTTCTGGGACGGCGACACGGCCTGGGACATGATCGTGCGCCTGCCGAGCTTTTTCACCCGCGAATACCACGTGCTGCGCGACGGTCAGACCATCCGTGTCGACGTGCCGAGTGATGCCGACGTGGCCGGCATCATCGGCGGGCAGCTGCTGGTGGAACTGAAGTCGGACTGGACGGTGGGCGAGGCCACCTACGCCCAGGGCGCGCTGCTGGCCGCCGACATGGAGTCGATCCTGGCCGGCAACGCGGACTTCGAGCTGCTGTTCCAGCCCAACGAGCGCCAGGCGGTCAACGGCGTTGCGACCACCGAGAACACCGTCATCGTCTCCATTCTGGACAACGTCACCGGCCAGTTCCTGCGCTTTGCCCGCGGCGAAGACGGCTGGGTCCGCCAGGTCCTGGATGTGCCTCCCCTGGGCAGCCTGGCCGTGGTCAGCACCGACGACCGCTCGGATGCCTTCTACTTCAACTACACCGGCTTTCTGACGCCCTCGCGCCTGTACGAGGCCGATGCGGCAGCCGACACGCGCCGCCAGATTCGCTCCGAGCCGGCCCGCTTCGAAAGCGAGGGCATGGCGGTCGAGCAGTTTTTCGCGACTTCGGCCGACGGTGAGCGCATCCCGTACTTCGTCGTCCAGCCGAAAGGCTTCGAGGCCGATGGAAGCTATCCGACGCTGCTCGGCGCCTACGGTGGCTTCGAAGTCGCGCGCACGCCGTTTTATTCGGGCACCATCGGCTCGGCCTGGCTGGAGCGCGGCGGGGTCTACGTGCTGGCCAATATCCGCGGCGGTGGCGAATTCGGCCCGCGCTGGCACCAGGCGGGCCTGCGCGAAAATCGCCAGCGCGTGTTCGATGACCTGATCGCCGTGGCCGAGGACTTGATCGAGCGCGGCATCACCTCGCCCGAGCACCTCGGAATCCAGGGCGGCTCCAACGGCGGCCTGCTGACCGGCGCGGTGATGGTGCAGCGCCCGGACCTGTTCAACGCGGTGATCATCCAGGTGCCGCTGCTGGACATGCAGCGCTATCACCTGCTGCTGGCCGGAGCCAGCTGGATGGCCGAGTACGGCAATCCGGAAGAGCCCGACGACTGGGCCTTCATGAGCCAGTACTCGCCGTACCAGAACCTGTCTGCAGACGCCGACTATCCCAAGGCCTTCGTGACGACTTCAACCCGCGACGACCGGGTCCATCCGGGGCATGCGCGCAAGTTCGTCGCGCGCATGATGGAGCAGGAGCACGACGTGCTCTATTACGAGAACATCGAAGGCGGACACGGGGGCGCGGCCAACCTGAAGCAGAGTGCCTACATCAATGCGTTGATCTATGCGTATCTGCACGATCGGTTGAATCCAGCCAGCCGGGAGTAAGGTTTCGCGATCCGGCCGACGAGCTGTCGCTCCAAGGCCGGATGGCTGGTCGGCCACCGCTACGCGGCGGCCGATCCCCTGCAGTGCTCGGTCCGAGCGGGGGCTGCAGAACTCGCTCCGGTCCTTTCGGACCTGCGCTCAGACATGCTGCAGCCCTTTTTCCGCTCGGCCCTGCGCGCTTCGGCCAGGCCATACGGCCTTGGAGCGACAGCTCGTCGGCCTTCTATAGCTGCCAATGTGCGTAGTCAAACTCCTCCAGACTCCCCAGCACCTGATCGGCCTGCTGGAACGCCGGATCGGCCGGGTCGAACACCGAAGGCACCGCGATCACCCGCATGCCGGCGCGGCGGGCGGCGGTGACGCCGGCGGGCGCGTCTTCAAATACCAGGCAGTGCTCGGGTGCGACGCCCAGCTTTCGGGCCGTGGTCAGAAACACGGCCGGGTCGGGCTTGCCGCGTTCCTCGTGGATGCCGGAGTGGGTCAGCTGCAGGTACGGCGCCAGTTTCAGCTTGTCGACCACGGCGTCGATGAGCTCCGGCGGCGAGGACGAGGCAATGGCCATCGGGATGTCGATCTCGCGAAGCGCGTCCATGGCGGCGTAGACCCCGGGCAGGGCTTCGCTGCGCGCCACGATCAGGCGGGTGACCTCGGCGAGCACGCGCTGGACCATCTCGTCGACGCCGGGACCGTCCCAGCCGAAGCGTTCGTGCCACAAGCGCACCACCTCGTCGATGCGACGCCCGGCGGTTTCCCTGCACAGCGCGCGCGTGACCGGCACGCCCAGCGGCAGGAAGCAGGCCAGCTCGGCGTCCTGCCACAGCGGCTCGGAGTCGATCAGAAGACCGTCCATGTCGAAGATGGCGGCGGCAATCGGGGTCATAGCGGCCAAACCAACAAAATCATCGGCACCCCAACCAGCACCACCAGCACCTCCAGCGGCAAGCCAAGGCGCCAGTAGTCGCCGAAATGGAACCCACCCGGCCCCAGGATCAGGGTGTTGTTCTGGTGGCCGATGGGCGTCAGGAACGCGCAGGAAGCACCTACGGCCACCGCCATCAAAAACGGATCTGCACTGACCCCGAGCACGCCGGCGGCGCTGATGGCGATCGGACACATCACCGCCGCTGTGGCGGCGTTGTTCATGAAGTCCGACAGGGTCATGGTGATGACCAGCATCAGCGCCAGCGCCATCACGGTCGAGCCGAAGCTGGCATGTTCGAGCATCAGCCCGGCCAGCAGGTCGGCAGTGCCAGTGGTGGCCATGGCACCGGCCACTGGAATCAGCGCACCCAGCAGCACGATGACCGGCCAGTCGATTGCGTCATAGATCTTGCGCGGTGGAATGACACGGGTCGCAGCGATGACCACCACGCCGGCGGCGAAGGTGATGGCGGCCGGCAGTAGTCCGAAAGCGGCGCCGACGACGGCGGCCAGCATGACCAGGCCGGCGATCAGCGCCTGGCGTGCGCGCGGAATGCGCAGTGCACGCTCAGCCAGCGGCACGCAACCGTGGTTGACGGCAAACTCCCCCAAGCTTTCGCGCGGACCCTGGGTCAGCAGCACATCGCCCGGACGCAGCTGCAGGTTGCGCAGACGCGCCGTCGTGCGACGGCCCTGGCGCGAAACCGCCAGCAGATTGATGCCATGCTGTGATCGCAGCCTGAGGCTGCGCGCCGAGCGGCCGATGATGGAGGACATGGGCATGACCACCACTTCCAGCAGGGCCATTTCGTCATCGTCGCGTGAGCGCTTCGAATCGGTATGGCCCTGATCCTGATCCCCGCCCTTGCCCTTTTCGGTCTTGTCCTTGTCGTCTTGTCTGGCTGCAAGCGCCGGTTTGTCGTCCCCGGGTTCGGCCGGAACCGGCGCGCCCGGCTTGTCTTCTTCCAGCCGGATGTCAAGCTGGTTCAAGGCCGACATCAGGGCCTTGGGCTCAGCCTCGATGATCAGGATGTCGGCTGCACGCAACTTGAGGTTGCCGTGCGGGCTGTGGATACGCTCTTCGTTACGGATCAGGCCGACCACCTGGGCACCGGTTTCGTCGATACGCCGCTCGGCTTCGGCCAGACGCACGCCCACCGACTTCGAGTCGGCCTGCACTCTCGCCTCGCTCAGATAGTTGCCGATGTCAAAATCTTCCAGATCGCTGCGCTGCCGCACCGGGACCAGCCAGCGTCCGGCAATCAGGGTAAAGGCTACGCCGACCACGGCGACGGCCAGTCCGACCGGGGTAAAGTCGAACATGGTGAAGGAGCCCAGCCCGGCATCGGCTCGGAAGCCGGACACAATCAGGTTGGGTGGTGTACCGATCAGGGTGGTCATGCCGCCCAGAATCGAGCCGAAGGCCAGCGGCATCAGCACCTGGCCCGGCGGCAGCTTGTGGCGCTGAGCCATCTGCACGGCCACCGGCATCAGCAGGGCCAGGGCGCCAACATTGTTCATGAAGGCCGACAGGATGGCAGCCAGGATGACCAGCGCGCTGGTGGAGACCCAGGCGCTTGCGCCCTTGGGCAGGAGGCGATCGGTGATCACATCGACCGCGCCGGTGACCTGCAACGCCCGGCTGAGAATGAGCACGCAGGCAACCGTGATGACTGCCGGATGGCCGAAACCCTCGAAGGCCTCGCGGCCCGGCACCAGGCCGAACAGCACGCAGGCCAGCAGCGCCGTCGCCGCCACCAGATCGTGCCGAAACCGACCCCAGACAAACAGGGCGATCGTGCCGAGCAGGATGAGCAAGATCGTGATCTGGTCGGGACTCATGGCGCTCAGGATGACTTGTGGAAAGTCCTGCATGATAGCGAGAATGATCGCGATGGCGCCGGGACTCTCTCCCTCATTTTCGGTAACCAAGCGGCCGCTTTCAGCGCGGCAGCACCTCGCGCAGCAGGATGCGGTTCGTGTTGCCGTCGAACAGGCCCCAGGTGGCGCGGGCGGAAGGGTTGTCTTCGAAGTCCCCGTCGTCGTCCAGATCGTCGCGCAGGAACGGCCAGCCGGTATCCAGCCCGAGCAAGACCTCGACCCAACCCGGCGCCAGCGGGGCGGACAGGCGCAGATGCCCGCGGCCGCGATCGGCGGTGAGGATGCTGTCTGCTTCCACAATGGCGGTCGTCGCACCGCCGGCCTCGACCGCAATCGCTTCCAGGCCGCTGGCGGTGGCGCCATGGCCATTTCCCAGGACGATGTGGTCGCCTGGATCCATCGCCGTGCAGGTGTCGGCAGTATTGACGCGCCAGGTCGCATCCTCCCAGACTTCCACCCGCCACGGCAGATCCAGCGGCCCGAGTTCAGAGCCGATGGCGTTGTCGATCACCAGTCTGCCGAACAACAGCCGGGTGGTGCCGATCAGGTTGGCGCCCGCCAGAGCGACGCCGTCCGCATCTACCGGCGTGATCGTCAGTTCGAAGGGGTCATGGGGTCCATCTGGCCCGTTTCGGGGACCCGTCAGCGAGGTTTCGACGGAGCCGATACCATCAACCCAATCGATCATGCTGCCGTTGAATTCCGGTGCGGGGGAAGCGGCGAGGCCGAGCTGTCCGGCACCCAGGCGGGCGAAATCACCCGTGTAGTTGGCCGTCAGCGCATCCGAGGTCGAGCGGGCCACCAGGCTGAACTCGGCCTCCATGCGCTCACCCAGGTAGGTGAAGTCGTCCGTGCAGCCGTCCAGCGCCGCGCGATCGATCAGGCTCGCACCCGACAGGTGAAAGTGCGACGGGATGAAGCGGCCGATATTGCCTGACCACTCACCGACGACATCTTCCGTGCCCAGGTAGGCACCGCTACTCAGGCGCGGCTGCAGGCGGATGATGCCGACCTCGGCGAACCGGAACTCGTCGCCGCAGGCGGTGCCCGGCTGGCCACTGTGGCTGCTGCAGCCGGCACCAAAGGCGCCGAGGTTGCCACTCAGGCCCGGCTCCACTCCGCCGACTGGGGCCACCAACTCCAGATCGAGACTGACTTGCGCGGGTGCCATTTCACGGCCGAAGTTGGGCGTGACGTTTCCGGCGGCATTGAGCGCGCTGACCACAATCTCGAACGGATCACCGGCGGCGCCGAATACCCGCCCGTCGGCGTCGCCGGCCCCGGGGTTGCCGGCGGCCTCCAGGCCGAACCCCCACGGTCGGACGACAAACTCGCCGTGTCCGGTCATCACCAGTCCTTCCTCATCGCCGCTGCCGACGAAACGGGCGTCAAGGCGCATCCGCCCGGCATCCGGATACATCACGCTCAGCGGCGCAGCGCCGTCGGCGTCGAAGTTCAGCGTCACCGCGCTGCCCGGTGCGGTGCCGGCGACGCCGACCCCGTTCACCGCGACGCCGAGCGTGCCGTCGGCCGGGTTGACGTACTGACTCCAGAAATCCACGTCCCGACTGATATCGCCGAAGGCCGGCACGCAGGCCTGCGCCTCGTCGTCGGAACGCACGGCGCGAATCACGCCGTTGGCGGTCGTGGCCGAAACGTGATCGGGGATATCAATCAGGAAGCCCGCCTCGGCCCAGTCCATCGCACAGCTTTCCACGGCACCAACAAAACAGCGTACCGGGGCAGCCGGATTGCTGACCGCATTGAGCACGACAGAGCCGGGTTCGGTGACTTGCAGACCCACCGTCGCCTGGCCGGTGAAGCTCAATGAACTCGGCGACCAATTACCCGTCGGGCTGGTGAACTCCAGGGTCACCTGCTCGTTGTATTCCTCACCGCAGGCGCTGTCGGCACAGGCGCGCACGGTGATGGACTCGGCCTGGCAGATCAGTCCCGCGCCCGAATGTTCGAGGCGGATATGGTTCAAAGGCTGCTCTTCGCACGGGCGGCGGGTGTTCATCCACTGCTGGATTTCATCCGCGTCCAGGGCGGTGTTGAAAATTCGAACTTCATCGATATCGCCGTTGAAGCGCCGGCCTGCAGGTTGCCAACGACCAATATTCAGGAACAGCGAGCCGAACTCACGCAGCGTCCCGGTTTTTGCCATCTCGCCGCTTGGAACCCCATCGACATAAATTCGCATCGAAGCGCCATCGTAGACGCCCGTCACATGTTGCCAGGTCCCCTGCACGGTTGGTGCTGTCGAACGCAAGTGATTACGTCCGCCTGGTTCTGTTTCAATCGCAAACTCAAACACTCCGTTGTCTTGTCGGTGCTGTAGCCAGAACTGGCCGCGGTCGGCATTGTTGTTATAGGTCACGAGCGTCGCCCAATCATCTCCCTCAGCGGGCGGAATCCCCCAACGAACCCAGGCCATGACCGTGAGCTGGTCTGTCAGCTCCAAATCTACGGCGCCGAATGAAAGACCACTGCCTTGGCCGTCGAATTCACCGTAACGGCAGCTTCCGGGATTGCCCGGCAAGGCGGGACTGGTCACGGCCGTGCTGGTCGATCCTTCAGCGGTGCCGTGCAAATCACGACCACTGGTGTCCAGAACTTCGCCGAGCGTACCCGACCAGTTCGGCTGTTCCATTAGATATTCGGCTACCAGATTGGTGAAGACCGGGCAATCTCGGCGCACGGCGGCGAGACTGGCAAAATCTGCTTGTTTGAGTGTGCTCGAATGCACCCGCATTTCATCCAACAGGCCATCGAAAAAGTGCGTACTGGCACCGAAGCGAATGGCGCCGAGGCGAAGATTGGCAGCGTGCGGACGATTATCGTACTGGTTGCCCGGGCCAAGAAAAAATTGTCGGAAAACCTGGGTATTGCTGTCGAGCAACTGTGCATTTTCATCAAACAGAAATAGGGTCAGTTCCAGATTGCCGCCGCTGCCTTCGGCACCTGCTCCGAAAAAATACCATTGCCCCGCCTGGAGGGCATGGTTGACGGTGACGACGCGCTCGCTTTGGTCTCGATCCCAATACGTCACCTGCAGCCGTCCGTTGCTGATTTCTACCAGGTACTCCTGGTCGCCGGTCTGACCTTTGTGGAGGAGCGCATACCGCCCCCCATTCAGGCTCTCGGGTCTGAACCAGCCGCTCAGGCTCTGGGCGTTGGTCTGATCACGCCTGACGGATGACAGCAGCCGGTCGTTTCCGACTTCCACCCTGTGTTGTGCATCGATGTACCAGGGCGGTTCAGGAATGTTGAAGCCTTGTCCGCGGAATCTGCCACCGTTGCAGACTTTGGCCGGCGTGGTGGTGGGAACGCTAGCCTGACCGACGGCTGTTCCGTGCAGACCGTTGCCGCTGCTGTCGGTGACTTCCCCGGGCTCGCCCTCCCAGCCCGACTCATCCATGCGCCATTCGGCGACCAAGCCGGCCATTGCCGCTGCAGGATTGAGTAACAAGGCGAAAAGCAGTATTGGACACCATAGCCTGGTCAGATTTCTGGCTGTTGCTGTCTTATCGAGCTTCTGGTTGGCTGGCACGGTTGCGTTTGTCCTGGTCACGGAATGCTGCCCATGATCTGTGCGCTTGCGGTGCGTCTGACTGGAATGGTGCCTGGCAGCACGGCCTGGGCTTGCAGGTTGAAAACGAAATAGGTGTCAGGCCCTTCGCGGACTTCGATGCGATCGCAGCTCAGCGTGGTCTGCAGGCCGCCAATGGTCTGGTTGCCGCCGGCCGGGCATGTGCCCGAGCCTAAAATGCCCGGGATTTCGCTTTCCAGCCGGGCCAGCGCCGCGTACCAGGCCTGGTCGGCCTGTCCGGCGCGGGCCTGGCCGGTGTGCTGGGTGACCGAGGTCAGGGTCACGATGCCGGCGACCAGGACCACCACGGTGATCAGGAACACGGCCACGAACAGCGCCGCGCCGCGCTGGCGCCCGGGCAGATTCATCGACGCGCTGCTCATGGCGTATTCAACACCTGGGCCTGGACGAGCAGGAATACGCGCTCGCCTTCTTCCTGCAGGTCCAGGCGCAGGCTGACCAGGCCGCGCCGGGTGGCGGTGCCGGGCGCGTAGCTGAACTGGCAGTCGGCGACCTGGTCCACGGCCAACTCGCCGCCGCCGGCCGGCAGACCCGGTGCACCGGAACTCAGGCCGTAGCCCGAATGGCGCCGAAGCTGGCCCGAGGCCGGATCGCAGACGTAGCTGACCACGGTATCGGCGACGAAGAAGCGCTGCCGCGGCGAGTGCGTGGCAAAAGCCGGGCCGGACACGCCGCGGTCGTAGCTGATGCTGCCGGCGCTGGCGGCGGTGATGGCGGCCAGGTTGTCGCCGGCATAGGCGTTGAAGCCGGGCTGGCCGGTGTTGAACACCGACAGGCAGTGGCCGGCACCGGTGCCGCAGTTGAAGCCCGGTGCGCGGGTAGCCACCAACCCGGAATCGATCAGGCCGCCGAGCACGTCGAAGGAATCGCTGCTGCGCGCCGGCACGAACAGATCGCTGCCGCCGCCGGGCTCCGGCAGCCGGCGATAGCGGCCGCCGGTGACCGTGCCGATGAACTCGATATGGCGCGAACCGTGGACGCGCACGCTGTTGGGCAGCGCGCCGCGCAGCTCGCGCGACATGCGGCTCAGGGCCAGGTCGGCGGCATCGACCAGGTCGGCGCGGCGCTCGATGTCGCGCGCGGCCTGGAACGGGGTGACGATGAACACGATCAGCACGGTCGACAGAATGCCGAGCAGCACGATCACCATGATCATCTCGACCAGGGTGAAGCCGCGTTGTCGACGATCAGGCGCTGCGCACATAGCCACTGCCGGCCTCCACGAGGATGGTCGGGCCGTCGGTCACGGCGATGGCCGAGCCCGAGGCCGTGCGCCCCAGGCCGTCAAAGCGCACCGTGCCCGTGCCGCTGCCGATCTGGCCGCTGCCGGCAAACGGGCCGCCGCGGCTGGGATGGGGCAGGGCGCCGGTCGGGCACCCGTCGCCGCCGGCCCAGCTGACGCTGTAGCCGTCGGCCTGGATCGATATGTCCACGCCACAGCCCGATGCGATGGCGACGCGCTGGGCGTGGCGCAGGGCAATGGTCAACTCGCGGGCGAAGCTCTGGCGCTCGAAGCCCTCGATGTTCAGCCGCGGCACCGCGAAGGTGGCCAGAATGCCGACCAGCACCAGGATCAGCACCAGTTCGGTGAGGGTGAAACCGCGCGCGCGCATCAGTAGTCGCCTCGCGCGCTTTGCAGGGAGAACCCGCCGCGGCCGCCGGCGTGGCTGACCTGGACCTGGATTTCTGCGGGGTTACCGCCGCCGACCGCGACCGTGACCCGATAGTCGGCCAGCGCCGGTATGGGATTGCCGAACTGGTCGTGCGGTGCCTGGCCGGCCGGAAGCGCGTTGTAGCACTGTATGCCGGACCACTCGCCCCGACCACCGCTGCAGTCGCCGTCGAAGGCCCGCAGCACAATCTCGTCCATGTAGGCCGCGGCAATCGCCCGCGCCTGGGCCTGGATCATCGGGTCGGCGCTGCCCGCGGTGGGGGTGACGAAACTGACCAGCAGGGCCGACCCCAGGCCGAGCACGACCAGCGCGACGATGAACTCGATCAGGGTAAAACCTCGGCCCGCGCGGACCGAAGCGTTCATGCACCTTGATTCGGGCTCTCTGTTCATGTCCACATAGTAATGCACGCTGTATGCCACCGGCGCTGGTTGCAGCCTGCGGAATTTGTTATTCTCGGCTCTCTCGTGGAGAAGTCCGGGTTGAACGAATCAGGAGGGGGCGATGCGATCCATGACGAATCTGTCTTTCAGGCCGACTCGGCCGACCCGCGGTTTCACCCTGATCGAGCTGGTGATCGTCATCGTCATTCTGGGCATCGTGGCCGCGGTAGCCGTACCGCGTTTTCTCGATCTGCGCAGCCAGGCGCGGACGGCCCAGCTGCAGGGCGTTTTCACCGCGACCCAGAGTGCCACCACCATTGCCTTTGCCGCCTGCCAGCTGGATGCCGTGTGCGATCCCTCGCTGCCGGCCGACAACTCCGCGGCCACACGCGTCTGCCCGCAGGCCAGCTGTGCGCCGGGCGAGTTCATCACCACCCATTACGGCTACCCCAACGCCACCGAGCCCGGCATCGTGCGCATGCTGATTCGCCAGGGCGTGCGCTTTACCGGCGGGGGTAGTCAGATCAACCTGCGCTCGGGCGAAATGACCAGCAACCTCAACGGCTGCCGGGTCCGCTACATCCGTTCGAATGCGCCGGGCGAACGGCCGCAGATCGATCTGTTTACCTCGGCGTGTTGAGGTTGGGGGTTGGGTGAATTGGCACGACGGGTTCGCGGGTTGATTCAGTCGCGGCCCAGCCAGCAGGTCAGGACGCGCCCGGTGGGGCCGGTGGCGGTGGTTTCGCTGATGTCGATGCGGGCAAGGATGTCGCGGTGGTTGGGGTTGGTGGTGGTACGCCCCGAGT
>PWJA01000207.1 GCA_003560975.1 Gammaproteobacteria bacterium | reverse complement strand
CTGGGCTTCGTAGAGGCCACCGAGCGCCAGGTCGAGGCCCATTTGGATGAGCATCTCGATACCCTGCCGCCGGGCGACGAGCGCTCGCGCGCCATCGTCCACCAGATGAAAGAAGACGAAGCCCGCCACGCCGACATGGCCGTCGCCCACGGCGCCCGCAGCCTGCCCGATCCGGTGCAGAAGTTGATGGGATTGACGGCCGGCATCATGAAAGCCATTGTTTATCGGGTTTGACGGGTTACGGGTTACGGAGTGACCAGCCCACGCACTTCCGTAAACCGTAAACCGTAAACCGTAACCCGTAACCCGTAACCCGAGCCAAATCACCCCCGAATAATCTTCCGCCGAATCTCGCCCGACACCATGTCGATGATCAACACGACGATGATGGTCAGCAGCAGGACCGCGGCGGCTTTTTCGAAGTGCCGGTAGCGCAGGGTGTTGAGCAGCACGCCACCGACCCCGCCGGCCCCGACCACGCCGAGCACGGCCGAGGCGCGGATGTTGAGCTCGAACCGGAACAGCCAGTGGGCGACGATTTCGGGCAACACCTGCGGAACCACGGCGTAGCGCAGGGCCAGGATGCGCGAGCCGCCGGAGGCCTCGACCGCCTCGACCGGTCCGAAGTCGATCGACTCGACCACTTCCGCGCCCAGCTTGGTCAGCATGCCGACCGAGGAAATCCCGATCGCCAGCGCCCCGGCGAAGGGGCCCAGGCCGACGATGGGCACGAAGTAGATCGCCAGCAGGATCTCGGGGAAGGCGCGCGCCGTGGCCGAGATCAGCTTGACGAAGCGGGCGATGCGCGGGAACAGGGTGCGCGCCCCGAACAGGGCCAGCGGCAGCGACAGGAGGGCGGCGATGATGGTGCCGATCCAGGCGATCTGGATGGACTCGATGATCGCCGGAAGCACCGCGCTCCAGCCGTAGGCCATGTCGGCCGGATAGAAGAACGACAGGACCCGCGCGATCTGCCCCGGCACCTGGATCATTCGCCCGGGCGAGAACTCGATCGCGATCAGCGACCAGAAAAACAGGACGGCGATGATGAACGTCGCCCAGGTTGCCCAGCCAATCTGCTTTTGCGGTTTCAGCAGGCCCGGGTTTGCACTCATGCCAGGCGCTTCCTGATCGATTCGGAGATCTGCTCGATGACCAGCACGGCCACCAGCACGGCCAGGATGATCATGGTCACCCGCTCGTACTCGAAATTGGCCCGCTGGGTCTCGAGGATCATGCCGATCCCGCCGGCGCCGACCAGACCCAGGACCATGGACGCGCGCACGTTGAGCTCGAAGGCGTACAGGGCGTAGGACACGTAGTGCTGCAGGCCCTGCGGGATGGCCCCGAACTGGATCATCTGCAGCCAGGTACCGCCGGCGGCGCGCACGGCTTCGGGCATGCCCATGTCGATGGCCTCCAGCGACTCCGACCACAGCTTGGAGATCACCGCAATGGTGAACACCGACAGCGCCAGGGCGCCGGCCACCGGCCCGAAACCCACGGCGGTGGCGAACATCATCGCCCAGAACAGGTCCGGCAGCGTGCGCAGGATGTTCATGAAGTTGCGGTCGGCGAACCAGACGATCGGCCCCAGGGTCAGGTTGCGCGCGGCCAGCACGGCGATGGGAATGGCCAGAATGCCGCCGACCACGGTGCCGATGATGGCGATGTAAATCGTTTCCATGAACGGGGCGTACAGGCGCGGCAGGAAGGCGAAGTCCGGCGGCCAGGACTCCTGCAGCAGACGCTGCCCGCCGGGCAGGTTGCACAACAACTCGGTCAGCGAGAACCCGATGCCGTGGCCGGACCACCAGGTCATGCCGACCAGGAAGCCGAGCGTGCCGAGCAGCAGCGGCCAGTTGCGCGCCGGCCTGGGAGGAGCGACGTTCATCCGCCGACCGCGTCCTCGTCGAGGACGTCGTCTTCGGTAAAGTCGCGCCCGTAGATGTCGCGGAAGTCCTCGTCGGTCACGTTCGCGGCCGATCCGTCGTAGACCAGTTCGCCGAAGCGCAGTCCGATGATGCGCTGACCGTACTGCTTGGCCAGGTCGAGAAAGTGCAGGTTGACCAGCGTGGTGATGCCCAGTTCCCGGTTGATCCGGACCAGGTCTTTCATGATCTGGTGGGTGGTCACCGGATCCAGCGATGCCACCGGTTCGTCGGCCAGGATGATGGCCGGCTCCTGGGCCAGGGCGCGGGCGATGCCGACGCGCTGCTGCTGGCCGCCGGACAGCTGCGCGGCCTTGACCCAGGCCTTTTCGGTAATGCCGACCCGTTCCAACGCCTTCATCGCCACTTCCCGGTCGTGGGCCGGCCACAGGTTGAACATGGCGCGCCAGCCCGGGACGTGGGCCAGGCGCCCGATCAGCACGTTGGACATCACGGTCAGACGCTTGACCAGGCGGAAGTCCTGGAAAATCATCCCGACCCGCTTGCGCAGCACGCGCAGCTCGCGGCCGTCTTTCTGCGGCACCTTCGTCCCGTCGACCTCCACCGTCCCGGAGGTCATCCGGTTCAAGCCGTTGATCGCGCGCAGCAGGGTCGATTTCCCCGCGCCCGACGAGCCGACGATGACGACGAATTCGCCCGGCCGAATCTCCAGGTTGAGATCCTTCATGCCCACCGTGCCGTTCGGGTAGACGACGCTGGCGTCGGTGAAGCGTATGGAACCCTGATTCTTGTTCATCCCCTCTCCAGGCGCAGGCCCACTCGGCCTAATTGCGCATCAGTTCGTAGGCGGCGCGGACCGGATCGTACACGCCCTCGGGCGTTGCCATGAACCCGTCGATCTCGTAGAGCACCCAGAGCACCTTTTCATCGTCCGGCAGGTGCGCCTGCGACTCGGCCAGGTCGATGAAGGCGTCGATGATGGCCTGGCGCAGATCGGGCGGCAGGCCGGGCCGAACCTGGACGCCGTCGTTGGGAATCATCGGCGCGTACTCGAACACGATGACGCGCTCGCCGATGTCCGGGTATTGCCCGCAGATCATGTTGCGAACGTCGTCGTAGCTGACCCCGAAGCGGGTGTCTTCGCTGTATACGGCCAGCGCGGCGGCGTCGTGACCGCCGACGAACAGGCTGTTGAGGTCGCGCTGATGATCGATGCCGATCTCGCGCAGCTGCACGGCGGGAAACAGGAACCCGGAGGTCGAGTTGGGATCGACGAAGGCCACGGACTGACCGCGCATGCGCTCCAGGCTGCCCTCGCAGTAGCCGAAGCGCCGGGTCACGGCTTCCCGCCCCGGAATGCGCGCGTCGCACACGCGCTCCTCGTAGCGGATCTCGGTCTCGCAAACCGACCGGTCGTGGGTGAACCACTGCGGCCGGTAGCCGGTCTCGCCCCGGCGCGTGGAAACGAGGATGGATTCGATGTCGTAGCGTCGTGCCCCGAGCATGGCCGCAAACGGCGGCAGCATGCCGATGTCGGCCCGTCCGGAACCCAGCGCCTCGACCAGGCCGGTGTAGTCCTGCGGCACGAACGAGCGGACCGGCATGCCCAGCGCTTCTTCCAGGTGGTCGGTGAGCGGGTCCAGATTGTCGACCAGCGCCTCGGCTTCCAGGGCCGGGACCAGTCCCAGCACCAGTTCGGTCGGCCAACCACGCTCGTCGACCTGCTCACCGGGGCAGCAGGCCGTCAAGACCAGGATCAGGGCCATCAGGCTGAGAATCTTCACGTGACGCATGCTAGCGGATTTGCCGCGGGCCCGGGTGACCATTCGATGACCGTCGTCCTCACAGGATGTCCTGGTAGTGTTTCCAGTGATCTGCGTAGCGATAGCCCGCCTGCTGCAGAGAGCGGGCCAGGGCCACGCCCAGCGACTCGTCTTCGGCAATGCCGAGCTGCTCGGCCAGCACCCGGCCGGCGCCGTTCGGGTCGTCTACCAGCTGGGCGGAATCGAGCTCGATGACCTGTAGCGGCAGAACTTGCTTCAGGTGGGCGAACAAGGCCTGCTCGGCCCGCCAGGCGGCAACCATGCGCTCGATTTCGCGGCAGCCGGCCAGCCGCCAGTGCAGGCGCAGCGCGGGCTCGTGCGCGTGCAGCCAGACCAGGCGGGCGGCGGGGAAATAACGGGCAATGGCCGGCAGCGCGGTCACCTCGGGCAATCCGACCTCCAGCGGTCCGTGTTCGGCCTCCGATGCGCCCTGCAGGTAGCGCTTGCGCACCCGCCGCACGTCGCTCTCCCCGATCCCGGCGAGCTGCTCCGGCCGACACGGCAGACCCAGCAGTTCGCGGCGCCGGGTCAGCTCCTCCGGCGGCAGAATCGCGAAACGACCGGCGCCGGCCAGGGCCGGCAACAGCGCCTCGCGACCGCTGCCCGGCCAGCCGGCCACGAACAAGGGCGCGGGCCGACCGTCATCGACCGGCTGATCGCCGTGGGCCCAGGACTGGATTTCGGACCAGGCCTTTTGCAGCTCGGGCGGGCTGACCTGGTCGAGTTCGGCGACCACGAATGGCTCGCGCCAGTCGCCCTGAACGAGGTGCCGCGCCGCCGCCTCCCAGGCGCCGGACTCATCGAGGATTCGGCCAAGCAGGTTGTGGCTCACGGCCCGCTCGCCTTCGTCGAGATGCGCCCGCTCGGCCAGCGCTTCGAGCAGGCGGCGCGCGGTCGCGGTCTCGCCGCCGGCGTGTTCGAGCTGGGCGATCAGGCGCGTGGTGGCCGGGGCCAGGTCGGGCTCTTCCAGCAGCGGCTGCAGAACCTCCAGCGCCGGACCCATGCGCCCGCCGCGCAGGTGCAGATCCGCCGCCAGCCTGCGCGCGTCGTGGCGCAACTCGCCCCGCTCGCTGGCAAACAGTGCGGCCAGCTGCTCGATCGCTTCATCCGCCCGACCGCGCATGGCCGCCAGGCGCGCCCGGGTCAGGGGGAGACGCGGCAGTTCCGGGTCGGTCTGGTCGATCAGATCGGAGCTGGAATCGAGCTGGCCGGCATCCATCAACACCTCGGCCAGCTCCAGTCGCTCCGGGACCGAGCGGGGCCACCGATGCTGCAGCGCCAGGGCAATTTCGGCCGCCGAGCGCATCTGTCCAAGGCGGTAGTGCTCGCGCATCCTGGCCATGAGCGCCGGGGGCGTCCTGGCCTGCTCGTCGCCGGAGTGATGCACCCGCAGCAGCTGATCGAGCGCGGCGCGCAGCTGCGGATGCTCGGGCTGCTGCTCGAGCGCGTTGCGCAGGCACTGCTCGGCGAAGTCCAGGTGTCCCTGGGCCTGGAAGACCTGGGCCATGGTCACCTGGCTGAAGGCATCCGAAGGCCGCAGATGAATCGCCCGACTGGCGTGCTTGTGGGCCTGCTCGATCTCACCCTGGCGCAGCAGCAGGGCCGCCAGGCCGGCATGGGCTGGGGCGTACTCCTCATCGGCGGCCAGGGCGGTGCGCAAGGCGTTGATCGCTGCGTCCAGGCGACCGGCGCGCTGCTCGATCCGGCCCAGCAGGGTCCGGGCCGCCGCATGGTTGGGATCGCGCTCCACGCACTCGGCAAGCACCGCGCCGGCTTTTTCGTCCTCGCCGGCGGCCAACAGCAGGCGGCCGAGATGGTAGCCGGCCGCCGGATGGCTCGCATCCTTTTCCAGCGCTTTTTCCATCCACGCCCGGGCGCTGTCGGGCCGCCCGGCCGCCTCGTCGCACAACCCCATCAGCATGCGCAGATCCGGGCTGTCCGGCGCCTCGCCCAGCGCTTCCCGGCAGGCGGCGGCAGCGTCGTTGTAGCGTCCGTCCTGCAGCAGCTGGCGGATTTCCATCATCAGCTTGTCCGGTGTCGACATAGTTCTCCAATCAGTCGTTGTTCGATCCAGCTGTGCATGCGCCAGCTGTCGATGAAGCCACAGTGGCCGCCGCGGGCCAGCAGTTCGATGTCCAGGGCCGGCGTGTCCGGCAGGCCATGGAAGTCGCTGACCGGGATGATCGGATCATCCGCGGCGGTGATGATCAGGCTCCGGGTTTCCAGCCCGGCCAGATAGTCGCCGGCCACGGAATAGCCTTCCAGGTATTCATCCAGCCCGCCGAACGGGGTCAGGTGTTCGATCAGCCAGCGGGTCTGTCCGCGCAAATCCCGGATCCGGAACCAGGCGGCCAGGTCGTAGCGATCCGGGTACAGGCGCTGCTTGATGCTCAGTGATCGGCGCCACTTGCGCACGAAATAGCGATGATAGACCGTCCAGCCGTTCTCCAGGGCATCGAGCACATGAAGCGGACGGATGACCGGGCTGACGGCAACGACTCGAGTCAGATCGAAGCCGTATTCGGGCGCCGCCCGGGCCACGCGCAGGGCGAAGTTGCCGCCCAGCGAGAAGCCGGCCAGAAACACCGGGCCGGCGGCCCAGGCCAGGCGCAGCTGGGCGACCACGTCAACGACTTCGGCCAGCCGGCAGGAGTGAAACAGGTCTTCGTTGAGGTGGTGGGTCGGACCGTGATCGCGGAAATTCAGGCGGAAGGTTTCAAAACCGGCCGCGTCCAGGGCCAGGGCCGTGGACAACATGTAGTTGGACTCGGCGCTGCCCTCCCAGCCGTGCAGCAGGATCACCAGGGCGCGCGGCTGCCCGTCCTCCGGCAGCACCGGCCGGTTGCGGAACCCGAGCAGGCGGGTACCGTCCCAGGCGCGCCAGACCTCGGCCCGGCTGCGCGCCAGGTAATCGCGGGCCCGCCGGCGAAGCGCCAGCTTGCGCCAGGGACCGGAAGTCAGCAGCGACTGGACGTGCGGATTGGCCAGCCACCCGTGCGGCTGGAATTCAGCGACCGGCCCGGAATGGTCAGGATGCATAAAAGGCGCTCACGATTTCCTGGGACTGACGGGCCAGGGCGTCGCGACCGATTGCAAGCTCGGTCAGCGGCGGTCCGATCATGACCTGGGCCTCCATGGACGGTTGGGACAACAGGCGCAGGGCACTGCTGAACAGGTTCAGACCCGGCGACATCACCACCACGTCGTGCAGGTCGCCGTCGCGCCAGTAGCGGATGGCCACGGGCACGATCGGCACGCCGGCCCGGATGGCGCTGCCGAACAGGCGGGCGTGGAAGCGCTGCACGCCGCGCTCGGGACTGATCCCCCCCTCGGGAAACACGCCGATGATTTCGCCGCGGCGCAGCCGCGCGGCCATGCGCCGGTTGACCCGCTGGCGGGACTCCTGGCTGCCGCGCTGGATGAAGATACTGCCGGCAATCTCGGCCAGGCGACCGATCAACGGCCAGCCGCGAATCTCGATCTTGGCGACCAGACCCATCGGCCAGAGCGCGTGCAGAACCGGGATATCGAACCAGCTGATGTGGTTGGCGACCACCAGGCAGGGCGGCCCCGGCAGGCTGCCGCGGACGTTCAGACGAACCCCGCAGACCCGCACCAGACCCCGCATCCACAGCCGGTGAACCCACATGTGCAGCTTCATGTTCGCGACCGGAAGATTCCGGATCACGGGCAGAAACGACAGCAGACCGATCGGCAGGAGCAGCAGATAGGCGAGCAGCAGCGGCAGCCGCCAGAGTAGCCGCCAGCCCAGCATCGGGGCAATGAGCTGAAGTTCAGTCATCGGCCGGTCGCGCCGCGCCGCAGCGCCAGCACACCGTGAACTGGCCGTCCAGACGCTCGCCGCAGCGGCAGGTCCAGACCGTGCCGGTACCGCTGCGATCGCGCTGGGCCAGCACGCGCTCGGCCTCCCAGCGCGCCCGTTCGGGCACCCAGACCGACGGCCGCGCGCCCTCGGCGAAATAGATTTCCACCGCCGCGGCCCACAGCTCCATGCTCTTGAGGCGCACCGGAATGCCTTCGGCCTCCAGCAGTCCGCGGATGAAAACGGCCTCGGGTGGATTGTCGGCGGTGTAAACGCGAACCCAGTTGCTCACGAAAATCAGCACTACTGCGCGGGAGAATGGAGCGGCAGGTTAGCATAGCGATCGCTTGGCCAGCGCCTGCCGGCAAAAAGCCCCGATCCAGACCAGAACCCGGATACCCGTGACTCAGCCAGACAACGCAAGCCAGATCACCATCGCCGCCAGCGGGCTGCGCTTCAGCGCCCGGCCCGGCGAGACCGTTCTCAACGCCGCCCTGCGCCACGGGGTCGTCCTGCCCTACAGCTGCAAGAACGGCACCTGCGCAAGCTGCAAGTGCCGCATCGTCGAGGGCAAGGTCGGCTACCCGTACAACCCGCCCAGCGCGCTGGAGTTCAACGACCTCTACGCCGGCTTCGGGCTCAGCTGCCAGGCCGTGGCGGAGGGCGATCTGGTCATCGAGGCGCGCGAGCTCGAGCAGGTCGCCGACATCCCGGTGCGCAAGCTCCCCGCTCGGGTCGAATCGATGGAAAAATTCACGCCCGAAATCATGCGACTGCGTCTGCGACTGCCGAAAGCCGCCCGGCTGCAGTTCCTGGCCGGCCAGTACATCGACATCATCCAGGCCGACGGCAAGCGGCGCGCCTTTTCCATCGCCTCGGCGCCGGCCGAAACCGATTTCATCGAGCTGCACATCAAGCACGTCAGCGGCGGCGGCTTTACCGGTCACGTGTTCGAGGCCATGCATCCCAAAGAGATTCTTCGCTTCGAGGGGCCGCTGGGGACGTTCTTCATCCGCCGCAGCTCCGAGCGCCCGATCGTGCTGATGGGTGGCGGTACGGGCTTCGCGCCGCTGAAATCCATGGTCGAGGAACTGATCGAGGCCGGCGATGCGCGCCCGGTCCGGCTGTTCTGGGGCGTCCAGACCGAAAACGACCTGTACGCCAGAACACTGATCAGCCAATGGGGCGCCCGGCACCCGGACCTGCGCTTCACCCCGGTGTTGATGGATCCGGCTCCCGAGTGGACCGGGGAACGCGGCCTGGTCCACGAGACGGTGTTGCGAAACGTCGACCAGCTGGCCGATCACGATGTTTACATGAGCGGTCCGCCGGCCATGGTCAGTGCCGGCCGCAGCGCCTTCCTTGCGGCCGGAGTTCCCGAAGACCGCCTGTTCTACGACAGCTTCGACTTTGCCCCGGATGTGCCGATCGCCGGTCAGTGACCGGCATCGTGGAACAACTCGGCGCGATGCCGGCTGCTGCAGGTGGCTTCAAGCCGCGCGGAAGCACTCCGACTTTTGCACCCTGACGTCAGCGGGGAATGGCGTGACCGTTCGCCGCGAACAGGCTGGCCAGGGCCTGCCCCGGGTCGGGCTGGCGCATGAACGACTCACCGATCAGGAACGCCCCGATTCCGCCGGCCTGCAGACGGGCGATGTCGGCCGGGGTGTGGATGCCGGACTCGGAGATCACCAGGCGCTCTTCGGGCACTTTCGGGGCCAGCCGCAGGCTGGTTTCGAGATCGGTGACGAAGCGGTGCAGGTCGCGGTTGTTGATGCCGATCAGATCGCCGGGGACAGTCAGGGCGCGGTCCAGTTCGGCCTGATCGTGGACTTCGACCAGTACGCTCAAACCCAGCGCCCGACCCAGTTCGGACAGTTCGGCCAGCGCGCTGTCGTCGAGCGCGGCCACGATCAGCAGCACGGCGTCGGCACCCATGGCGCGGGTTTCCCAGACCTGCCAGGGATCGATGATGAAGTCCTTGCGCAACACCGGCAGATCGCAGGCGGCGCGGGCCTGATTCAGAAAGTCAGCATGTCCGCGGAAGAAGGGCTCATCGGTCAGCACGGACAGGCAGGTTGCGCCACCGGCCTGGTAGGAACGGGCGATGGCGGACGGGTCGAAGTCTTCGCGGATCAGGCCGGCCGAGGGCGAGGCGCGCTTGACTTCCGCAATGACCGCATCGCCGGACGCCTCGGCGCGGCGTTTCAGGGCGCCGGCGAAATCCCGCGCGGACGGCAGATCGGCGCAAACGGCCTGCAGGTCGGCCAGACTGCGGCGCGCCTTCCCGGCATTCACTTCCTCTTGCTTGACCGCAAGGATTTTGCCCAGGATATCGCCGCTCACAGCGCCTGCGTCCGTTCGGCGTACTGGCGCAGCCGGAGCAGCGCGGCACCCCTGGACAAGACCTCGCGCGCGCGCGCGACACCCTCGGCCAGGCTGTCGGCCTTTCCGGACACATAGATCGCCGCCCCGGCATTGAGCGCGACCATGTCGGCGGCCGGACCGGGCTCGCCGGCCAGGGTCGACTCGATCAGGGCCAGGCTGTCGGCGGCACTTTCCACCAGCAACGTATCCAGCGATTCGAGCTCGATCCCGAAGTCTTCCGGAAACACCCGGTATTCACCGATCGCGCCGTCGCGCAATTCGGCGACCTCGGTGGGCGCCACCGGCGAGATCTCGTCGAGCCCGTCGGTGCTGTGGACCACCATCACGTGGCGCGCCCCCAGCATCTGCATGACTTCGGCCATGGGCCGGACCAGTTCAGCCGAAAACACGCCCAGCACCTGGTTCGGGGCCAGGGCCGGGTTGGTCAGCGGCCCGAGCAGGTTGAACAGGGTTCGCAGGCCGAGCGACTTGCGCGGGCCGATCGCGTGCTTCATGGCCGCATGATGCGACGGAGCGAACAGAAAGCCGACCTGCAGCTCGTCGATCAGCCGACCGACCTGGTCGGGGTTCAGATCCAGCCGGCAGCCGGCCGCTTCGAGCAGGTCGGCCGCACCCGACTTGCTCGAGACCGCGCGGTTGCCGTGCTTGGCCACGCGCACGCCGGCGACGGCGGCGACAAAAGCCGAGGCCGTGGACACGTTGAACAGGCTGGCGCCGTCGCCGCCGGTACCGACGATGTCGGTCAGGCCTTCGCGGTCGATATCGACCCGGGCGGCAAAATGGCGCATGACCTCGGCGGCGGCGGCGATCTCGGCCGGGGTCTCGCCCTTGACCCTGAGCGCCATCAGAAACCCGCCGATCTGGGCCGGATCGGCCTGGCCGCCCATGATCTCGGTCATGGCCGCACGCATCAGTTCGGGGGCAAGGTCGTGGCCGTCGGCCAGCAGGCTCAGGGCGTCGTGAATGTCACTCATTGGCGGATGCTTTTCAGAAAGTTGTCCAGCAGGGCATGCCCCTGCCGGGTCAGAATGGATTCCGGGTGGAACTGCACGCCCTCCACGGCCAGTTCGCGGTGGCGGAAACCCATGATCTCGTCGCGCTCACCGTGGTCGAACTCGGTCCAGGCCGTTTCCTCCAGGCAGGCGGGCAAGGACGCGCGCTCGACGATCAGCGAATGGTAGCGGGTGGCCTCGAAGGGATTGTCCAGCCCGGCAAACACGCCCTGGCCGGCGTGGTGCATGGGCGAGGTCTTGCCGTGCATCACCTGGCGGGCGCGAACGACCTTGCCGCCGAAGGCCTGACCGATGGCCTGATGGCCCAGGCAGACGCCGAGGATCGGGATCTCGCCGGCCAGGTCGGCGACCACCTGCAGACAAATGCCGGCCTCGTCGGGGGTACACGGACCCGGCGACAGGACGATGCCGTCCGGAGCCAGGGCACGAATATCGGCCACGCTCAACACGTCGTTTCTGCGCGTATCGACCTGCGCGCCGAGCTCGCCCAGGTACTGGACCAGGTTGTAGGTGAACGAGTCGTAGTTGTCGATCATCAGGACCTTCACCGGTGCAGCCCTCCGCTGGCCTGGGCCACGGCGCGGATCAGCGCCCTCCCCTTGCTCAAGGTTTCTTCCCACTCGCGGTCGGGATCGGAGTCGGCGACGATGCCGGCGCCGGCCTGCACGTGCAGCGTGTCGCCACAGACCAGCGCGGTGCGGATGGCAATGGCCAGATCGGCCTCGCCGTGCCAGTCCAGGTAGCCGACCGCGCCGGCGTAGATCCCGCGCCGAACCGGCTCGAGCTCATTGATGATCTCCATGGCCCGGACCTTGGGCGCACCCGACAGGGTGCCGGCCGGGAAGGTCGCCTGGAGCACGTCCATGGCACTCAGGCCCGAGCGGATGCGGCCGTGCACCTGCGAGACCAGGTGCATGACGTGCGAGTAGCGCTCGATGACCATTTGATCGGTCAGCTCGACGCTGCCGACCTCGGCGATGCGGCCGATGTCGTTTCTCCCCAGGTCGATCAGCATCAGGTGCTCGGCCAGTTCCTTGGGGTCGGCCTTGAGTTCGGCTTCCAGGGCCCGATCCTCGTCCGCGTCGCGCCCGCGCGGCCGGGTCCCGGCGATCGGCCGCACCGTGGCCTCGCCGCCCTGCACCCGCACCAGCACTTCCGGCGAGGCGCCGACGACCTGAAAGCCGCCAAAATCGAAAAAATACATGTAGGGCGAGGGGTTGAGGCTTCGCAGCGCCCGATACACATCCAGCGGGCGCGCGGCCAGGGTCACGCTCATGCGCTGCGAGAGCACGACCTGCATGGCGTCTCCGGCCAGGATGTAGTCCTTGATCCGGGCCACCGCGTTCTTGAAATCGGTCTCGGCGAAGCCGAACCGGTAGTCTTGCTCGGAGGGCGCCGTCATCGCCACGGGCGGCGGGTATCCGGGGCTGCCGCAGCGCAGGCGATGGACCAGCTGATCGAGGCGGCGCTGGGCGCGTTGCCAGGCATCGGGCTGGGCGGGGTCAGCGTTGACGATCAGGCTCAAGCGTTGCGCCAGATTGTCGAATACGGCCAGCTCCTCGGCCTCCAGCAACAGGATCTCCGGCACGCCCAGTTCGTCGGGTTTGGCGGAAAAATCCAGCCTGGGCTCCATCAGGGCGACGGTTTCATAGCCGAAATAACCGACCAGACCGCCGCTGAAGCCGGCCAGATCGTCCAGCCGCGGGCTCCGGATGCCGGCGACGATCTCGCCAATGGCGCCCAGCGGATCGACCTCCGCCCGGCGCTCGACGACCCGGCCGAAATCGAGCTGCTCGAAGCAACGGTCGCCGGCCCGCCAGGCGCGCCGGCACGGCAGTCCGATGATGGAATACCGCCCCCAGCTCTCCCCGCCCTGCACCGACTCCAGCAGGAACGCGTTCGGGCCGTCGACGAGCTTCAAATACACCGACAGCGGCGTGTCCAGGTCGGCGGCGACGCTGCGCCAGACCGGAATGCGGTTATAGCCCTCGCGGGCCAGTTGTTCAAAGCGTTGCGCGTCCACGATGTCGGGGATTGAGATCCGGGGCCTGAATGCGGCTCAATTGTACGGGGGTGGCGTCACCATCAGGGGCTGGCTGCACCGCGCAGGGCCCGAATCACATCGGAATAGTCGTCTGCGCCGAAAATCGCCGACCCCGCGACCAGGGTGTCGGCCCCGGCGGCAATGATGTCGGCGGCGTTGTCGGGCTTGACCCCGCCGTCGATTTCCAGGCGAATGTCGAGCTCGGAGTCGTCGATGATGCGGCGCGCCCGCTTGAGCTTGGCCAGGGCAGAGGGAATGAATTTCTGGCCGCCGAAACCGGGGTTGACCGACATCAGCAAGACCAGGTCGATCTTGTCGATCACCCAGTCCAGCACGTCCAGCGGCGTGGCCGGATTGAACACGATCCCGGCCTGGCAGCCGCACTCGCGGATCAGCCCCAGGGAGCGGTCCAGGTGACGGGTGGTTTCCGGGTGGATGCTGATGACGCTGGCCCCAGCTTCGGCAAAGTCCGGAATGATTCGATCGACCGGTTCGATCATCAGGTGGACGTCGATCGGCGCGGTGATGCCGAAGTCGCGCAGGGCCCGGCACACCAGCGGCCCGATGGTCAGGTTGGGCACGTAGTGATTGTCCATGACGTCGAAATGGACCCAGTCGGCGCCGGCATCCAGCACCGCCCGGGTGTCCTGACCCAGGCGGGCAAAATCGGCAGAAAGAATCGAGGGAGCAATGACCAGCGGCTGCTTCATGGCGCGGCGGGACGTATAATTCGGGTCTGACCGAATTGTACGCCAGCCGTGAGCGATTACCCCACCCCGCCGCTTGAACTGGTTCACCAGGGCAAGGTGCGCGACATCTACGCCGTCGATGCAGAGCGCCTGTTGATCGTGGCCTCGGACCGGCTGTCGGCTTTTGACGTCATCCTGCCCGATCCGATCCCGGGCAAGGGCGAGATCCTGACCCGGATTTCCAGCTTCTGGTTCGGCGAGTTCGACGATCTGGTCCGCAATCATCTGCTCGAGGGGGATCTGGCCGAGATCGTCGGTTCGGCCGACCTGGCCGCGCAGCTTGCGCCGCGCAGCATGCTGGTCCGGCGGCTGCGGCCGCTCCCGGTCGAAGCGATCGTGCGCGGCTACCTGGCCGGATCGGGCTGGAAGGACTACCAGGCCAGCGGCGCCATCTCCGGCGTTGCGCTGCCGGCCGGCCTGCAGCAGGCCGACAGTCTCCCGGACCCCATCTTCACGCCATCGACCAAGGCCGGCCGCGGACAACACGACGAAAACATCGACTTTGCCGCCATGCAAGCGCTGATCGGCGCCGAGCTGGCCTTGCGGGTTCGCGACATTTCGCTTTCCGTCTATCGCCGGGCCGCCGCCTATGCGCGCAACTGCGGCATCATCATCGCCGACACCAAGTTCGAGTTCGGCACCGACCCCGACGGCCACCTGTTTCTGATCGACGAGGTGCTGACCCCCGACAGCTCGCGCTTCTGGCCGGTCGACGAATGGCGCCTCGGCAGCAGTCCGCCGAGCTTCGACAAGCAGTTCGTGCGCGACTACCTGGAAACCCTGGACTGGGACAAGACCGCACCCGGCCCCAGCCTGCCATCCGAGATCATTGCCCAGACCCGGGCCCGCTATGAAGAAGCCGGACGCCGTCTGATTCGGCCCGAACGGATAGAATAGGAACGTCCGGCCCCTTGACGCCGCAATCCATCACCGCCATGACCACTTCGTCGACGCAATCAGCTCCCGGACAGCGTCCGGCCAACACCGAGCGGGTCTATCGGGTCCGCCGCAGCGATCTGCCCTTGAGCTGCCCGACTCCCGACATGGCCCTGTGGAATTCGCATCCGCGGGTGTACCTGCCGATCGAAAAAACCGGCCGCGCGCGGTGCCCCTATTGCGGCGCCGAATACATCCTTGAAGACCACTAGCGGACCGACGGATCCCCGCCCCGCAGGCGAATGCCCCACAGCGTGTCGACCCCGTCCTTGCCCACGGCCACCGTTGCCGCCAGTGACGCGCTGTCGCGCTTCAGCGCCGGTATTCTATTTCTGACCCTGTCCCTGGGGCTGGTACTACCGAAAGTCGCCGGTGCCGGCTTCCTGCTGCTGGCGTTGACCGCCATCGTCTGGCTGACCCGCAACCGGGCCTGGCACCTGCGCGGACTGCACGCCAGCGAGCGCCTGCTGGTACTGGCCGCGCTGCTGTTTGTCGGCGTCTGGCTGCTGGCCTGGCTGTGGCACGGACTGGATGCCGACGGTCGCCAGGGGCTGGGCCGGATCCTGCGCCTGCTGCTCATCGTTCCGCTGTTTTTGTACCTGCGCCGGATCGACGGACTCGCAGCCGCCTGGTGGCACGGACTGGCCGCCGGGGCGCTGATTGCCGGAGCGCACGCCTGGTGGTTCCTGCTCAGCGGCCAGATTGGCGAATTCGAAAACCGCGCCGGCGGCGCCACCAACCCGATCTATTTCGGCGGCATCGCCTTGCTGATGGCGTTCATGCTCCTGGCCCGGATCAGCGATCCGCGCCTGCCGGCCTGGGCCCGAATCCTGGCCGCCGCGGCCGTGTTCGGCGGCGTTTCGGCCAGCCTCCTGTCCGGTTCACGCGGCGCCTGGGTTGCGGCCATCCCGTTGTTGCTGCTGTTTGTGCTGAGCTTTGGGCGCCACCTCGGCAAGGCCTGGCAAATCGGCTTGCCGGCGGTGTTCCTGGTCACCACGATCGGCCTGAACCTGCTGCCCCAGATCAACATGGATCAGCGCCTGGCCGACGTGGCCCGCGAAGTCACTACCAGCCTGCGCGGCCAGCCCGGTAACGGGGGCGTGGCCGAACGCATCCAGATGTGGCGAATCAGCCTTGCCGAGATCCGGCAACGGCCCGTGCTCGGCCCGGGACCGGGCGTCTTCGAGCAGGCCCTGGCCGAGGCCGTCGAGGACGGCCGCGCATCCCCGGAACTGCTGGTCTACCGCCATCCGCACAGCCAGCTGCTGTCGGCCTGGCTGCACGGCGGCATCCCCGGGCTGCTCAGCCTGATCGTGCTGTTCGGCCTGCCGCTGCGGCGATTCTGGCTGATGCGCAGCAGCAGCCTGGACAGCACCCAGACCATGGCCTGGTGCGCCCTGGCCTCCATCGGCATGCTGGCGGTGATGGCGCTGAGCGAATCCATCTTCGAGCGCAACATCGGCGTGATCTGGTTCTCGGTCCTCCTGGCCGGCAGCCTGGGCCTGATGACCTCCGAGCGGCGGCGCGAACTGGCCGCCCCGGTCCAGCGCAGCGCCCGCCTGAGCGTGATCGTGATCGTGTGCAACGAAGCCGATCGGATTCGCCACTGCCTGAACCCGATCTCGGGCTGGGCCGACGAAATCGTCATCCTCGACAGCGGCAGCACCGACGACACGGTCGCGATCTGCCGCGAGTACACCGATCGGGTGGAGCAGACCGACTGGCCGGGCTTCGGGCCGCAAAAGCAGCGCGCGCTGGACCGGGCCAGCGGAGACTGGGTGCTGTCGCTGGATGCCGACGAAGTGATCGATGCCGAACTCAAGCGCGAAATCGACTTCACCCTGGCCCAGACCCCCCCGCGTCACCAGGCCTACACCCTGCCCTGGCTGACCCACGCCTTCGGCACCACCTTGCAGCACGGACACTGGGCGCGCGCGCCGCTGCGCCTGTTCCGGCGCGACTGTGGACGCTTCACGCCGGCCGCGGTTCACGAAAAAGTGGTCCTCGAACCCGGCTGCAAGACCGGCCATCTGCAGGCCCCGCTGCATCACTACAGCTACCGCGACGCCGCCCATGCACGTGCAAAGCTGACCGGCTACGCCCGGCTGCAGGCCCAGGAGCGCTTCGACGCCGGCCGACGCTGCCGCTGGCCGGCCCTGGCCTGGATCCGGGCGGTACTGAACTGGATCGACAACTACCTGCTGCGCGCGGCCTTCCTCGACGGCCGGGGCGGCTGGATCATGAGTCGCCTGACCGCTGCCTATACGCTGGAAAAATACCGGGCCCTGGCCCGGCTGGGGCGGGGATGAGCCGTACGTCGGGGTTACACCCCCGACCGGCCAAGCCGGACTCTTCCTCGATGCCCGCGATCCAGCGCAGTTCAGGAACCAGCGGTCACGGGTTCGAACCATAACGATCCGGCGCACCTGCCGGCGCGGTCTTGAAGCGCCGGTGCAGCCACCAGTACTGGGCCGGCTCGGCCCTCACGTAGCGCTCCAAAAACGCGTTGAAGCGGCCCAGGTCGGCTTCCGGATCGGCGGAAGGATAGTGTTCCCAGGCCGGCTCGAAATGCACCACGACGCGGCCGTCGGCCTGCTTGACCGGATACATCGGAACCACGCGCGCCCGTCCCAGGCGAACCAGGTCCAGCAGCCCGGTGGGCGTGGCCGCGGGCAGGCCGAAAAACGGCGCGAAAGCGCTGCGTGAGGGCCCGAAATCCTGATCCGGTGCATACCAGAGCACGCCGCCGGCGCGCAGATGCCGGACCATGCTGCGAACATCGTCGCGGGCAATCATGCCGGCCGCGTAGCGGGCCCGGCCCTCGTTCTGAAAGCGCTCGAGCACGGCGTGGCGCAGAGGCCGGTAGATGGCGCTGGCGGTCACGGTCTCGCCGACCAGGCGCGCGCCCAGCTCCATGCAGGTGGCGTGGCCAGTCAACATGAGCACGCCCTGCCCGTCGGTCTGGGCCGCCCGCAGGTGTTCGACTCCCACCAGCTCGCCGAAACGCGCGTCCAGCCGCCCGGGCCGGCACCAGACCACGGCGGTTTCGGCCAGGCTGTCGGCCAGATGGCGGAAATGGGCGCGGCGGATGGCCCGGCGCTGATGAGGCTCACATTCCGGGAAACACAGGGCCAGGTTGCGATCGACCACGGCCCGACGGCGGCGCATCAGCAGGCTCATCAGCACCGCCAGCGGTCGACACAGGGCCCGGGACCAGGCCAGCGGCAGCCGACCCAGGCCGCGCACCGGCAGCAGGGACAGGCGCAGCAGGGCATCCGTCAGTACGTTCATAACCGCCATTATCCCGTCATCGGCACAGCTGCGGGCCGGCGGCTGCGGCTACACTGGCAGCCATCATGCACCTGGCCTATCGTCTCCTGACCACCCTGCTGACCCCGCTGGCCCTGCTGCGGCTGCAGCGCGGCCCGGGCGAACGCGGGCGCTGGCGCGAGCGGCTGGGGCGTTTTGCCCGACTGGACTTCGAGCCGATCTGGATGCATGCCGCCTCGGTCGGCGAAATCAACGCCGCCCAAGGGCTGATCGCCGCCCTGCTCGAACGCGGCGAACCAGTCCTGGTCAGCACCATGACTGCAACTGGAGCGGCCCGCTGTCGCGAATTGTTCGGCACCCGGGTCAGCCATCGCTACCTGGCCCTGGACAACCCCTTCTCCACCCGGACCTGGCTGGACAGGTGCCGACCGCGCCTGGGCATCATCGTCGAAACCGAAATCTGGCCGGAGCTGTACCACCAGTGCCATCGGGCCGGGGTGCCCCTGGTGCTGGTCAGCGCGCGCGTCAGCCCATCCGCGATGCGCCGCTACCGGCGCTTTCCCCGGCTGTTCGGGCCCGCCCTGGACACCGTCGCCCTGGCCGCCTGCCAGAGCCCGGACGATGCACAGCGCCTGGGCCGCCTGGGTCTGCCGGGCGATCGCGTGATCGTGACCGGCAATCTGAAATTCGACCTCGACCTGCCCGAGGATCTGGCCTCCCGGGTCAGCGGCCTGAGAAAACGCTGGGGACAGCGGCCGGTCTGGGTTGCCGGCAGCTCCCGCCCGGGCGAGGAAGAAATCCTCATCGAAGCCCATCGGCAGGTGCTGGAAAATCAGCCCCGGGCGCTGCTGGTGCTCGCCCCGCGTCATCCCCAGCGGGCCGCGGAGCTCGCGCGGGTGCTCGACCGGCACGGCATGCCCTGGTGCCGCTTCGACGAAAACCCCGACCCCGACACGGCGACCGTGCTGGTCGATCGCCTCGGCGTGCTGATGGACTGTTACGGTGCCGCCGATGCCGCGTTCGTCGGCGGCAGCCTGGTGGCCCGGGGCGGGCACAACCTGATCGAACCGGCCATGCAGGGCAAGCCGGTACTGGCCGGCCCCCACCTGGACCAGCAGGCGGATGCCGCCGCCGCGCTCAGCGAAGCCGACGGACTGGTCATCGTCAACTCGGCCGAGGCACTGGCCGCGGTGCTGGTCGAATGGCTGTCGGAACCGGAACGGGCGAGCCGGATCGGCGCGGCCGCAAAAACCGCGGTTGCGGCCGGCCGCGGCAGTCTGGATGCAACCCGGGCGGCACTCCGCCCCTGGCTGAACAGAGCTAACGCAAAAGCTGATTGACCCCGACCAGGTCCTGCTCGTCGAGCAGGCCCGCGGCCTGGCGCAGACGCAGACCGTTGAGAATGAACTGGTGGCGAGCGTTGGAGAAATCTCGCTCGGCCTGGAAAAAGCGCTGCTCGGACAACAGCACGTCGACGATGGTCCGGGTACCGACCTCGAAACCGGCGTTGGTCGCCTCCATCGCGCTTTCGGCCGACAGCAGCGCCTGGCGCCGGGCTTCGACTTCCTGAACGCCGGCGATCACGGCCCGGTAGGCGGTCTCGGTCTGGCGCAGCACGGCGCGCTCGGTCTGATCGAGAATCTCATCGGCCAGGCGCATCGCCTCGCCGGCCTGGCGACGCCGGGACTGGGTCGCGAAACCCTCGAAAATCGGAACACTGAGGGTCAGACCCAGCTGCCAGCCGTCGGTCCGGAAGGTGGTCGTTCCGATCTGGGCCTGCGTCTCGGGATCGCGCAGGACAAACTCGTTGTTCTGGTTGCGGCTGAACGACCCGGTCAGGCCCAGCGACGGCAGATGGCCGGCGCGGGCGATGCGGACATCGGCATCGGCCGCGTCCAGCTCGTGACGCTGGCGCCGGACCAGCGGGCTGGACTCCAGCGCGGCTCGCACCCAATCGGCCGAATCGGCCGGATCCGGGGGCGACAGCGGGACGTCCTCGATGAGGCGTGAGTAGTTCTCGAAGCGCGTGCCGGTGGTTTCGCGCAGGGCTTCCTTGGCGTCTTCGAGCGCGTTTTCGGCCACGATCACCCGGGCCCGGGCCCCGTCCCAGGCGGCGCGCGCCTCGTGCACGTCGGTGACCGCGGCCAGACCGACCTCGAAGCGCTGCTCGGCCTGCTCGAACTGGCGCCGCAGCGCGGTTTCTTCGGCCTCGGAGAAGCGCACGGTGTCGAGCGCGGTGAGCACCTCGAAATAGCGCTGGCTGACCCGGAACAGGAAGTTCTGGAATGCCTCCATGTACTGGGCGTCGGCAGCAGCGAGCTCGGCGCGACTGCGCTCGAGACGGCCATAATTGGCGTCGTTGTAGATGCTTTGACGCAGTTCGATTCGGTAGTTGCGCTGATCGATGTCGGTCGACGGCAGGCTCGTGCCGGCAACGCGCGGCGACGAGCCGCCAATCGTCTGCGTGGCGCTGCCGCTCAGCTCCGGCAACAGAGCGGCCCGGGTCTGGACCGGAATTTCACCGGCAATGGCCAGACGGCGCTCGGCCGCGCGCAGCTCGGCGTCGTGGGTCTGGGCAAGCTCGTACACGCCGAGCAGATCGACGCCCCAGGCGGTCGGTGCTGCGAACAGGGCCAGTCCAAAAGCGAATGCGGTTTTCTTGATCATCAGAGCCAATCCGGTTTCCAGTCAAAAGCAGGCGGTCGAGACAAGACCGTCAGAATTCAAAGGCAGGCGCATCTTCGGCACCGGCCAGGCGAGGCAGATCGGTTTCGAACAGACTATCGGTCGTCCACCCGTCTTGGCCGTCGCGATGCAGACAGACCGCCTCCATCGCCGGGCTGTCGCCGCGCACGAAAAACAGGCGCCCGCCGGGGCTGACCCACTCGAGCATGCGCTCGGGAATCCGGCCGGCCGATGCCGTGACCACGACCCGGTCAAAGCGTCGACCCGGCTCGAAATCCCCGGCCAGTGCGTCCGCGCAGCGCACCTCGACCGCGTCGACGCCGAGTCGTTCCAGGCGCGCGGCGGCCGGGTCGGCCAGCTCCGGATACAGGTCGATGCTCAATACCTTCGCGCCGAGCGCGGCCAGGCAGGCGGCCGTGAAGCCCGTGCCGGTCCCGATTTCCAGGACGGTGTGTTCCGGCTCCACGTCCAAGGCCTGAAGCATGCGACCTTCTTCGATCGGTTTCATCATGACCTGGCCCATGGCCAGCGGCAGGCGCAGATCGGCAAACGCCATGCGCCGATAGCGCGACGGCACGTAGTCCTCGCGCGGGACCGCGCGCAGCACGTCGAGGACGCGCAGGTCGAGCACGTCCCAGGTTCGCACCTGCTGCTCGATCATGTTGAACCGGGCTTGTTCGATATTCAGCGACATGGCGACCAGCAAATCAACAAGGAATAGCTATTGTACTCGTCATGGAGTGAGCCCGGCTGTGCCGGAGGTCACGACCCGATGCAGTACACTCGGTCATGAATTCGACTTCAAATGCCCTGAAACGATGCCATGAAACTCAAACGTGCTCTTGGCCGGGCTGCCGTCCTGGTCGCGCTGATCCTTCCCGGCGCTCCGGCGCTGACCGATCCGGGCCTGATCTTCGAACAGGTGCGGCTGATCGACCCGGCCAGCGGCGCCGTTTCCGCGCCCGTGGATGTCGTCGTCCGTCACGGAGCGATCCAGGAGCCGCACTCCGCGCCCGAAGACGCCCTGAGGGTGCCCGCGGAAGGCCATTACCTGATGCCGGGCCTTGCCGAGATGCACGCCCATGTGCCGCCCATGCGCACCGGGCAACAGCTCGAGGACGTGCTGGTTCTGTATCTGGCCCACGGCATCACCACCATTCGCGGCATGCTCGGAGAAGCGGGGCACCTGGTTGTGCGTCAACGCCTGGCCAGCGGTGAACTGATCGGTCCTCGGCTGATCACCTCCGGGCCTTCCTTCAACGCCCGCTCCGTAGCCTCCCCGGAAGCCGCGGCCGACCTGGTCCGGGCCCAGGCCGAAGCCGGCTATGATCTGCTCAAGCTGCATCCGGGCCTTTGGCCGGAGGCGTTCCGAGCCATTTCCGAGGCCGGCGAAGCGCTGGGCATTGACTACTCGGGACACGTCTCGGTGGCAGTCGGACTCGACCACGTACTCGATTCTCGTCAGGGCAGCATCGACCACCTGGACGGGTACGGCCAGAAGCTGGTGCCGGAAAACCATCCGCTCCACGGCACCGACCCCGGCCTGTTCGCAGTCAACCTGGTCGCGGGCATGGATGCGGATCGAATTCCCGATCTGGCCCGGCGCACGGCGGCGGCGGGCATTGCCAACGTTCCTACCCAGAGCCTGCTCGAAAACTGGGCCACGGGCGACATCGACGCGCTGATGGCCAGACCGGCCATGCGCTGGATCTCGGAGTCGACGCGCCGCCAGTGGCTGGAGAGCTTCGAGCGCATCCGCAGCCAGATTCCGGAGGGGAGCGGGGAGCGCTTTATCAGCATCCGCCGCGAACTCATCCGCGCCCTGCAAGAAGCCGGCAGCGTGATCCTGCTGGGTGCCGATGCGCCGCAGATTCTCAATGTGCCGGGCGATGCCATTCATCATGAGCTCGAAATCTACGTGGCGGCCGGCCTGAGCCCGGCCGAGGCGCTGGCCAGCGGCACCACGGCGGTGGCCCGCTACCTGGGCCAGGCGGATCGTCACGGCTGCCTTGCGCCCGGCTGCGTCGCCGATCTGATCCTGCTGCGCGCCAATCCGCTGGACAACATCCGCAACAGCCGCGAGATCGAAGGCGTCATGCGGGCCGGCCGGTGGTTCGACCGCGCGACGCTCGATGGCCTGCTGCACGCGATCGAGCAGCGCGCGGCCGCGACCCCTTGAGTCTCCGGACCGATCCGCCGGCGGAGCCCATCCGGCTTCACCGGCTTTCGTACAATGACCGCCTCGAGCCGCGCGCGCTGGAGGAGATCGACCTGGTGGTCATTCACGCCACCGAACTGCCGGATCTGGCCACCGCCCGCGAGTACGGAGAACGCATTCAGTACCGGGATTCCGGCACCGGCAACAGCGGGCACTTCTACATTGATCGGGACGGGCGTATCGAGCAGTGGATCGACCTCGACCGGGTCGCTCATCACGTGGCCGGGCTCAACCGGTGCTCCATCGGTATCGAACTGGTCAACCTGGGCCGCTACCCCAACTGGCTGGACAGCCGCCACCAACGCTGGCAGGAGAACATCACCCGGGCCCAGCTGGCCGCACTGCTGAAATTGCTCGACCGCCTGCGGTCGCAACTGCCGGCCCTGGAACGGATCGCCGGCCACGACCAGCTCGACACGCGCCAGGTACCCGCCAGCGACGATCCCGACCTGCGGGTTCGTCGCAAGCTCGATCCGGGCCCGGAGTTTCCGTGGGACGCGGTGCTGGAGGGCAGCGGGCTGCTACGCGCGGGCCGGCCGTAGCGCGGCCGAAACGATCTCGCCGACGTCCGGGCTCAGGCCCGGCTTGTCCGACAGGCGCCGGAGCTGGGCTTCCATCAGGGCCGCGCGCGCCGGCTCGAAGCGGCGCCATCGGTTGAAGGCCGAGACCAGGCGCGCGGCCACCTGGGGATTGATCGCGTCGAGCTCGGCGACCTTGTCGGCCAGGAACGAATAACCGGCACCGTCGGAGCGGTGAAAAGCGATCGGGTTGGCCATGGCGAAGCTGCCGATCAGGGCGCGGACCTTGTTCGGGTTGCGGATGCTGAAGGCCGGGTGATCGAGGAGATCGTCCAGCCGTTCGATGACCTCGGGCGCCGGCTGCGTCGCCTGCACGGCAAACCACTTGTCCATCACCAGCGGATCATCCCCGAAGCGCGCGGCAAAATCGTCCAGGGCCGCTGCGGCTTCGTCGGCGCGCCCGTGAACCAGGGCCTTCAGGGCGGCAAAGCGGTCGGTCATGTTGTCGGCCTTGCCATACTGGGCCCAGGCCTGCACGCTCCAGTTCCGGTCGCTGGCGGCTGACAGCCAGTGCAGGGCCGTGTTTTTCAGCCGGCGCCGCCCCATGGCCGGACCATCGGGCGACCACGGCGTGCCGTCGTCACACTGGCGGTAGCTGGCGTTCAGTTCGGCGGCCAGATGGTCGGCCAGATACGTGGCCAGGTCGCGTCGGGCCCGGTGGACCTGCTCGGGATCGACCCGATCGCGCTGCTCGGCCAGCTCGGATTCGCCGGGCAGCGAAAGCAATTCCGCGGCCAGACCGGCGTCGAGCCCGCCATCGGTCAGAATGGCGCGCCAGGCCGAGGCGAGCAGCGCCGCCTGTTCGGGCAGGCCGCTTTGCCGATCGATGCCGGCGTGGAGCAGGGCTTCGGCCAGGCGGCGGCCTGCGCGCCAGCGATTGACCGGATCCGGGTCAAAGCCGGCCAGCCGGGCCAGCTGTTCCAGCGACCAGTCGTAGCGCAGGTCCACGGGCGCGGAAAAGTCGCGCAGGAGCGACGGCAAGGCATCGGCCGGCAAACCGGAAAAGCGGAACTCGTCCTGGTCCTGGTCGAACTGGAGCAGCAGCGTTTCGGTCGGCGCGCTCGTCGACCCGGCCAGCCGAACCGGCAGGCTGCGGTTGTCACCGTCCAGGAAACCGACCGCGACCGGAATCAGCAGCGGACCGATCCCGGTATTGTCGGGATGGTCGGTCAATTTCTGGGTCAGGGTCAGGACCAGCTCGCCGCGTTCTTCGTCGAAACGGGTACTGGCCTGCACGACGGGGGTTCCGACCTGGCGATACCAGCGTTCGAACGTGTCGAGGTCGCGGCCGTTGGCATCGGCCATGGCGGCCCGGAAGTCATCGCAGGTGACGGCCTGGCCGTCGTGGCGCTGGAAATACAGATCCAGGCCCCGGCGGAATCCGTCCCGGCCGAGCAGCGTCTGGTACATCCGGACCACTTCGGAGCCTTTCTCGTAGACCGTCGCGGTGTAGAAGTTGTTGATCTCGACGTAGCGCTCCGGCCGGATCGGGTGAGCCATGGGTCCGGCGTCTTCCGGAAACTGGCGGGCCATGAGATTGGCGACGTCATGAATGCGCTTGACCGGTCGCGAATGCAGATCGCTGGTGAATTCCTGGTCACGAAAAACCGTCAGGCCCTCTTTCAGGGTCAGCTGGAACCAGTCGCGGCAGGTCACCCGGTTGCCGGTCCAGTTGTGGAAATACTCGTGCGCGATGACCGCTTCGACGGCTTCGAAGTCGCCGTCGGTCGCGGTTTCCTGATCGGCCAGGACGTAGCGGGCATTGAAGATATTCAGGCTCTTGTTTTCCATCGCGCCCATGTTGAAGTCGTGCGTGGCGACGATGTGGTACACGTCCAGGTCGTATTCCAGCCCGAAGCGCTCTTCGTCCCAGCGCATCGCCCGTTTCAGGCTGGCCATGGCGTGGTCGAGACGGTCGAGATTTTCCGGCTCGGAAAGAATGTGCAGATCGACGTTGCGCCCGCTTCGGGTGCGAAAGCGGTCGCTGACCGAAGCGAGGCGACCGGCCGCGATCGCGAACAGGTAGCTGGGCTTGGGGAAGGGATCGTCCCAGACCGAAAAGTGGCGGTTGCCGTCCAGTTCGCCGTGGTCCACGCGGTTGCCGTTTGACAGCAGAACCGGAAATGCATCGCGATCCCCTTCCAGGCGCACGCGAAAGCTCGCCATCACGTCGGGACGGTCCGGGAACCAGGTGATCTTGCGAAACCCTTCCGCCTCGCACTGGGTCAGAAGCATGTTTCCGGAAACGTACAGCCCCTCCAGCGCGGTATTGCGCTCCGGCGCAGTGTCCACTTCGGTTTCAACCACGGCCTGGTCGGGCACCGATCCGATGATCATGGACTCACCGTCCAGGCGGCGCTGGCTGCGGTCGACTTCGCGGCCGTCTACGCGCACCTGCCGGGTCACCAGATCAACCCCGTACAGGGACAAGGGCTCGCTCGTCGAGCCCGCGGCCGGATTGCGCCGAACCCGCATCCGGGTCTTGACCCGAGTCCGGCGGCGATCCAGGTCGATCACCATGTCCACCTGATCGACCAGCCAGGCCGGCGGTTGGTAGTGACGGCGCAAGGTCGACTTGCTGCCCTGATCGGCACGTAAGGCCATGCTCAAAACCTGCTGTAGTAGGAAGCCCTGTAGTATACGGGCTGGGTGACGGCAGATCGTCAGCGGGGGCGGGGCCATGCCTTGACAACGCAACGCAATGAAACTCTGGCTTCTTCGACATGCAGCAGCTCAGGCCACGGCCCCCTCCGGCCGGGATGAAGACCGTCGCCTCACGCCCGCCGGGCGCAGCGTCTGCCACGACCTCCACGCCTGGATTCGCAACTACCGCGGCGCCTGGCCCCGAACCGTGCTCGTCTCGCCGGCCCAGCGTACGACGGAGACGGCTCGGCTCGTCCTCGATCGTCTCGAAATGCCGCAGCCGGAACCGGCGTCCCGGCTGTGGCTGGCCAGCGCCGGCGACCTGGTCGAATTGATCACCCGATCCGGCCCGCGCCCCGACCCGCTGCTGCTGATCGGACACAATCCGGGTCTGGAAGATCTGGTGGCCTGGCTGTGCGACCGGCGCCTCGTGCCGGGAATGAAGCCGGGTACGCTCGTCGTGGTCGATGCATCCCTGCCCCTGCATCCAGGTTGCGGCGAGATCGAAGTCTGTTTTCAGCCCGACAGCGAGTCCAGGTAAACCCGGGCCAGGGCCTCGATCCCGGCCTGATCTTCGGCGCTGAAGCGGGCGGGTCGCGGGCTGTCGATGTCGAGCACGCCAAGGACCGCTCCGTCCACGATCAGCGGAACCACGATTTCCGAACGCGAGGCCGGATCGCAGGCGATGTGGCCCGGAAACGCATGCACGTCCTCGACGCGCTGGGTGTCGCCGGTTTGTGCCGCCGTGCCGCAGACGCCCTTGCCCAGCGGAATGCGCACGCAGGCCGGTCGGCCCTGAAACGGCCCGACCACCAGTTCGTCGTCCTCCAGAAAATAGAATCCGGCCCAGTTCAGGTCCGCCAGTTCCTGAAACAGCAGGGCGCTCAGGTTGGCGGCATTGGCGATCACGTGGCGTTCGCCGGACAACAGGGCCCTGGCCTGCTGGACCAGCTGCCGATAGGCAAGGCTCAATTCAGCCATTCGGGTCTCTCGATGGGGAGCGGGAACGACATCAGGTGGGGGCGGCCGCCGGCTTGCGAAAGACCAGGATGCGATTGTTGGCCGGCAGGCTCAGGTCGGCCTCGGCCTCCAGGCCCCGGTCTTTGGCCAGGACGCGGATTTCCACGGCGTCGCGCACGCCCATCGCCGGATCGCGCGCCCGCAACGAGCGATCGAAGGCCTGGTTGCTGGGGGCGGTGTGTACCCCGGCGTCGTGGAACGGACCATAGATCACCAGGCAGCCGCCGGGGCGCAGCAGCTCGGCGCTGCGGGCAAGCAATATGGGCGTGTGGTCCCAGGCCATGATATGCAGCGTGTTGGCGGTGAACACCGCGTCGAAGGGGCCTTGTGGCCAGTGATCGCTCATCACGTCGAGCGCCAGGGCATCCGGAAGCCGTCCCTGCCCTTCGCGTTCGATCCGGGCCTGCAGGCCCGGCAGGTTTTCGGCCAGATCCGTGCATTGCCAGGTCAACCCCGGCACTTGACCGGAGAAGTGAATGGCATGCTGACCGGTGCCACTGCCGATCTCGAGGACGCTGGCCGCGGGCGCCAGAATCCTTCCAAGCGCTCGGGCGATGGGATCTCGGTTTCGGCTGGCGGCGTCGGAGAAGGGGAGCGTCAAGTCGAAAAAAGCGCGGGACGAGGGCGGGCCGGACAGACCCGCCCTCTCCTGCGAAATTGTCGGATCAGTCGCTGAACACCACCTGGCAGAAGGCACTATCGCCAGCGGCATCCAGGTTGATCGTGGCGAAACGCGGACTCCCTGAAAGCACCACGCAATCTCCGCCCCACGCTGGTTCCGTGCCGCCGGGAGCCTGGAGAACGACATCGGAATCGGTGAAGCTGGCCACGCATGTTCCGCTGTCTACGGAACAGCTGATCCCGGCCGGGCTACTGATCACCGTTGCTTCGGGCGTGGATCCCGGAGCACGATCGTCAAGAACCTAGACGATGACCACCGTCGGACCCTCCGGCTCTTGTTCCAGGGGCGGACAGATCGGGGATGGCGGCTGGGGCGAGAGCTGATTCTGGAACACCCTCAAATCCACTCCGACCGCGGTGAACAGACCAACCGGGACGCCCGAGCTGGTCGTGAATTCGCACTGCCCGGTGCGCGGGAAGCTGTCGTCGGCAATGCTGTCGCCGCAGCCGGCCATGGCCACCAGCACGCTTGCGCTGGTTCGACCGTCCTGGTCGGTCACGCCGGGTGCATTGACCAGTTCCAACGTGCCGTCGCCGCCATCGCATTCGCCGACCAGGCTAACGCCGGAAATTGGCTCGCCCGCAGCGTTGAGCAACTGAAGCTCGATTTGCCGGGTAAACGAACTTTGGATGTTGTCGGTGACGAGCGAGGGGTTGACCAGCAGCCTTGCCGCACCCGGCGGCGCGACCTCGATCGATGCCTGCGCCTGCCCCACGCTGAAGGTTACCGTCGAGGAATCACCTT
>PWJA01000138.1 GCA_003560975.1 Gammaproteobacteria bacterium | reverse complement strand
CTGGCGCGACTCGGCGTTGCGTTCCTTGGAAAGGGCTGGCCATTCCCTGCGGAACGCGCCTTGATTCGCGCCAGCACAGTGACTCTGAGCGTTACCTAATTAGCCGCATGGCCCACTAGCCTGGCGGATCGTTGGCCGTCTTGATGCGCTGCACAGTTACATTTGCTTCGCGGCTTGGCACAATGGGGTCGTTGGATCAGAAACTGCTTCGGGAGTAGTAGCAATGGGCAAGGTCGCTATCGTGACTGGTGGGACGCGCGGAATCGGCGCGGCCATTTCAAAAGAACTCATCCGCCAGGGCTTTAGCGTGGCGGCTACCTACGGCGGCAACGCCGAGGCCGCCGCCGAGTTCGAGCAGGCCACGGGCGCACGCACCTACCAGTGGGACGTCGGTGATTTCGACGCCTGCCAGGAGGGCGTGCGGCGCGTGGAAGATGACCTCGGTCCGGTCAGCGTGCTGGTCAACAATGCCGGGATCACCCGCGACGGCACCATGCACAAGATGACCCCGGAGCGCTGGGACGACGTCATCCGGACCAATCTGACCTCCTGCTTCAACATGTGTCGCGCCGTGATCGAGGGGATGCGCGAACGCAGCTACGGACGCATCGTCAACATCGGTTCGATCAACGGCCAGGCCGGCCAGTACGGCCAGGTCAACTACGCCGCCGCCAAGTCCGGAATTCACGGATTCACCAAGGCTCTGGCCCAGGAGGGTGCGGCGGTCGGCGTTACCGTCAACGCCATCGCGCCGGGCTATATCGCCACCAGCATGGTCGAAGCCGTGCCCGAGCGCGTGCTGGAAAAGATCATCTCCCGCATCCCGGTCGGCCGTCTCGGCAAGCCCGGGGAAATCGCGCGTGCCGTGGCGTTCCTGGTAGACGAGGACGCCGGCTTCATTACCGGATCGACCCTGTCGATCAACGGCGGCCAGCACATGTACTGAGCGGGCAGCCCCGGCCTGCCAAGCATTGTCCGTCGGGGATGTAACCCCGACCTACGCCCGACACCTGTCGGTCGGCCCGACGCGGCCGATGGCTTCAATCCCCTAATGTCTGGTCACGCAATCGGCTGCGAAGCGCATCCAGGGATGGTCAATCTGGTGAGCCAGCCAGGGACCGATCGCGACCAGCACGCCGGTCAGCATCATGAGGGTGGCCGCCGCGTAGCGCAGCCCGCGTCGATTGACCGCGGACCGGGCTTTCAGCGCAGCCATGCCGGTGCCCAGAAGCAGCGGCACGGTTCCCAGACCGAAGGCGACGACCATGGCGGTGGTGGCCAGCGGATCGGCCAGCAGCACGGCAGCCGCGACCACCGAGTAGAGCAGTCCGCAGGGCAGCAGCCCCCAGAGCAGCCCCAGGCCGAGCGCGTTGTCCAGTGATTTGACCGGCAGAAAGCGGCCGAGCAGCGGAATCAGCTTTTTCGTCAGCGGCGCGGCCAGTTCTCCGGCTCGATCCCGAAAGCGCCCGGGCAGGGCGATGTAGAGCGCCATCACCAGCAGCAGGCCGCCGAGGAGAAAGCGCATGATGGCCGGCGCGTGATCCGGCATCAGCGTAGCCGGCAGCAGACCGATGGCGGTGGCGATCAGCGCGATCGCGAGATAGCTGGCGATGCGGCCGACGTGGAAGCCGGCCGCCAGCCACGGCCGATCGCCGGGCAGCTGGGCGTGGAGCAGACCGGCGATTCCGCCGCACATCCCCAGGCAATGGGTCGAACCGAACAGGCCGGCCAGAAAGCCGGCCAGAAGGGCCGCTTCCGGAGTCATGCGCGCGTCCGGCGGATTGGATCGCGGGAGTGATGCTGCATGGCGCTCAGTGCCCGCATTCGTCCTTGCCCGCGTCCCCGTTCGACCGGGGCGGGTCGGTCGGCTCGTCCTCGTCGAGGATGTCCAGCGCCGGGGTATCGAGATCGTCGAACTGGTCGTTCCGGACCGCCCAGAAGAAAAACGCGATGGCCAGCACCATCAGGACCACCGACAGCGGGATGAGCACGTAGATGATGTTCACGCGCCGCTGCCGACCGGGCTGGGCGTCGCTGGGTCCGGTGCCGCCCCCGGGACTTTCGGCCTCTTGCCCCGCACGCGGCCCAGCCGTTGACCGTTCATGACCACCAGCAGGCTGGAAGCCGACATGCCGATCGCGGCCAGCCACGGCGGCACGAAGCCGGCGGCGGCAAACGGCAGCGCGGTGATGTTGTAGGAAAATGCCCAGGCCAGATTCTGGCGGACGATGCGGCGAACCCGGGGGGCCAGGGCGAAGGCGGCGCTGACCCGGCTCAGGTCCTTGCCGGTCACGACCAGGTCGGCCTGGGTGCGGGCGATGTCGGCCCCTTCGGCCAGGGCCAGGGCGACGTCGGCGCCGGCCAGCACGGGCGCATCGTTGATGCCGTCGCCGACCATGGCCACGCGCGCGCCGCTGGCCTGCAGTTCGCGGACCAGGTCCAGCTTGGCCGCCGGCGAACAGGCCGAGCGCACCTGGTCGATCGCCAGGCTTCGGGCGACGGCCTCGACGTTTTCGCGTCGGTCGCCCGAGGCCAGCCAGACTTCCAGTCCCCTGGCCTTGAGCTGCGCGACCAGTTCGTGCGCGCCGTCGCGCAGCGGGCTGTCGACCCGGAACCAGGCCAGCAGGCGTTCGCGCGTGGCCAGCGCGATCCACTGGCCCTCGCCGGGCTCGGTGGGATGCGCGCTCAGCCATTCGCCGACGAAGCCCGGTTTGCCGAGGCGATACTCCACGCCATCGACCGTCCCGGCCACGCCGGCGGCGGTCACGGCTTCGGCGGCGGTCACCGCTGCGCCGTCATCGTATCGGGCAAAGGCCGTGGCCACCGGGTGTCGGCTGACCCGTTCCAGGCGCCCGGCCAGAACGCGGGCCCGGTCGGGGTCGACCCCGGCCGCGGCCCGGACTTCGGCCATGCGCATGTCCGGCCGGGTCAGGGTGCCGGTCTTGTCGAGGACCACGTGGGTGATGTTCGGCAGCAACTCCAAACTGTCGGGACGAGTGATCAGCACCCCCAGGCGAGCGAAGCCCCGTGCGGCGGCGGCCAGGGCCACCGGCGTGCCCAGGGCGAGCGCACACGGGCACGAGACCACGAGCACGGCCAGGACCACCGGCAAGGCCATGGTCGGATCGATCTGCCACCAGACCAGGCCGGAAACGGTCGCACCGGTCAGGACAAACGCCACGAACCAGGAAGCCAGGCGATCGGCCATTCGGGCCATGCGCGGTTTGAAAGTCCGGGCCTGATCAAGCAGGCGCACGATGCCGGACAGGATGGTCGACTGGCCCAGCTCCTCGATCTCCAGCGTCATCTGGCCCTCTCGGACCAGGCTGCCGGCCAGCGCACGTTCGCCGGCGGACCGCCGGCGCGGAATGGATTCGCCCGACAACAGCGATTCATCGACCATGACCGTGCCGGTCTCGATCCTGCCGTCGGCCGGGACCGTCTCGCCGGCACTGACCTGAACCCGGTCACCCGAGGCCAGTTCGATCAGGGCGACCATCTCGGCGCCCGTATCGGTCAGCCGCCGGGTTTGCACCGGCAGCGAGCGGGCCAGGGCGGACTGCAGCTGGCCGGCGTTCTGGCGCGCCACCAGTACCGCGTAGCGACCCAGCAGGAGGAAAAAGATGAACATCACAACCGAATCGAAGTAGGGTTCGCCGGCATCGAGCACGGTAATGACGATGCTCGAAAACAGGGCCAGCAACATGGCCGCGGCGACCGGTACGTCCATCCCCATGCGCCGCTGCAGGAGCGTGCGCCAGGCCGACTTGTAAAAGATCTGGCCGGCATACAGCGCCACCGGCACGGCCACGATCATCGAGATGACATGGAAAAAGCGCTCGGTCTGTTGATCGATGTCCTGCCAGGCGCCGATGTAGTTCGACAGGGCAAAGCTCATCACCTGCATCATCCCCAGCCCGGCCACGACGATGTATTTCAGCATTTGCCGACGCTCGGTCTGATTGCGCGCAACCCCGGCCTGGGGCGAGTCCAGGTGCGGCCGGTAGCCCAGCGCGGCCAGGCGCGCGGCGATTTCGCTCAAGGCGCATCGCTCGGGGTCGAAGCGCACGTGGGCGCGTCCGTCGGCAACGTCCACGCGGATCTCGGCGACGCCCGCGAGGGCGCCGACAAAGCGCTGGATCAGCCAGGCGCAGGCCGCGCAGTGAACGTTTTCCAGGACCAGGGTCAGGCGGTACAGTCGGTCGCAGTCGGCGTGGGCGTAGTGGTCGAGCACGGCCGGCCGGTCCCAGGCCAGGAAATCCCGGCTGCTGGCCTCGGCGGCCTGTTCGGGTCGCTCGGGCAGGGCGTCGCGGAAATCGTAGTAGCGGTTCAGGCCGGCCGAGTCGATCAGCCGGGCCACGGTCTGGCAGCCGTGGCAGCACATGGCGCGCGGCTGACCGTCGATCTCGGCGCGGATGTCCACACCGGCAGGAACGGGTTCGCCGCAGTGCCAGCAGCCGCCGTGCTCGTGCCGGACCGCTTCGGTCATGGCCGGCGCGGTTCGACCGGTGTGCTCTGGCCTGGCTCCAGGCGTCCGGCCAGCGACCAGGACTGGGCCAGGTCGGTGATCAGGACGTGGGCCCGATCATGCGGCGTCTCGCTGGTCAGGCCGCGGTAGTCGCCGCCGCCCTGGTGGGTGAGCACGGCGACGCTGTCGCCGGCGCTGGTGGCCGGATGCTGGAACTGCACCATCAGCTGCGCTGGCAGGCTGGCCAGGTCGCTGGCCGACAGGCTCAGGGCAATGGTCTCCCCGTCCAGCGCGAGCCGTCCGACCAGGCCCAGCGCCCGCGCCTCGTGCAGGCGCGCGCTGTCCTCGGTGACGAACTTGGCCAGCGAGCCGAATTCACCGCGCACGATCTCCGGCGGGTTCGACAGGCCGATGTAGGCCAGGGTCGAGCCGGCGACCACGCCCAGGCCGGTGATGCTGATCAGGATGAAAGGCCAGGGTTCCTTGTACCAGGGGTGGGGACTTGGTGCGTGCATGATGGTCTCAGTCCGGGTTTGCCGGGATGAAGAAGCGGGTTTCCACGCGCGTCGAGCGCTCGTTGTCGGCATCGCGGATGAGGATGGTCATCGGCTGCATGCCGGGGTCAGCGGCGGTCAGCGGCAGGGCCACGGTCAGGGGCAGGTCCGCGGTCTGACCGGGCGCGACGCGGACATCGCGGTTCGGTTCGACCACGCGGATGCCCGGCAGGCCCTCGGCGCTGACGGCGAGCTCCAGGGTCTGGTCGGTGCGGTTGGTCAGCTTCAGGCTGTAGCTGTTTTCCAGCTCGGTGTCGACCAGCCGGTACAGCGCGCTGCGGTCGCGCAGAACGTCTGCGATCAGGGGATCGCGCCCGGTCAGGAAGACGCCGATGACGGTGGCCAGCAGGGCAAGAGCGGCCAGGTAGATGAAGATGCGCGGCCGCAGGACCCGGGTCGGTTGCTGGTTGACCGCGTTGTCGGTGGTGTAGCGAATCAGCCCGCGCGGGTAGTTCATCCGATCCATGACCTCGTCACAGACATCGATGCAGGCGGCGCAGGCAATGCACTCGATCTGCAGTCCGTCGCGGATGTCGATGCCGGTCGGGCAGACCTGTACGCAGGCCGTGCAGTCGACGCAGTCGCCCAGCCCGGCGGCGCGGTAGTCGGCATTCTTGCTGCGTCCGCCGCGCGGCTCGCCGCGCTCGGCGTCGTACGAGATGACCAGGCTGTCGGCGTCGAACATGGCCGACTGGAAGCGCGCGTACGGACACATGTACTTGCACACCTGTTCGCGCATGTAGCCGGCGTTGCCGTAGGTGGCAAACCCGTAGAAGAACATCCAGAAGGTTTCCCAGCCGCCCAGGTCGAAGCTCAGCACGCGCGGGCCCAGATCCCGGATCGGCACGAAGAAGCCGACGAACGTGAAACCGGTCCACAGGGCAAAGGTGATCCAGAGAAACTGCTTGCTCGACTTGCGCAGGATCTTGTCGCGGGTCCATGGCGCCTTGTCGAGCTTGATACGCTGGTTGCGCTTGCCCTCGGTGACCCGCTCCATCCACAAAAAGACTTCCGTCCAGACCGTCTGCGGACAGGCGAAACCGCACCACAGGCGGCCGGCCAGGGCGGTGAAGAAGAACAGGGTGAGCGCCGCCATGGCCAGCAGCAGCGACAGGATGAACAAATCCTGCGGCCACAGGGTGATGCCGAAGAAGTGGAACTGGCGGCCGGGCAAGTCGAACAGGACCACCTGCTGGCCGCCCCAGTTGATCCAGGGCAGGACGTAGAACAGACCCAGGAGCACCCAGGCCGCGATCACCCGCAGGCGCGAAAAACGACCCGTCGTCTCGCGCGGATAGACCTTGGGCTGCTTGACGTACAGCTCGATGGTCTGGGTGTCGGGGGTATTGGCCATGGTTTTTTCAGCGACGATTGAAGCGCGCGGGCGGCTCGAGCAGGATGCGCGTAAACAGGCTGGACGAGGCGGTCGCGGCCCAGAACATGAAAAACGCGATGGTGTAGCCGCCCAGACGCGAAATCTCCAGGTCGGGGAAGGTGATGTCGCGCAGGACCAGCGGATCGACGACGATGAAGAACACCACCGTGGCGATGCCCGCGGCAAAAAACGAGGGCCACAGGATGGCCCCCAGAACCTGTACTCGCGGGCGGCTGGCCGGATCAGTCATCGCTGCCGTTCATGTTCAGGCTCAGCACGTACGCCGTGACCAGCCGCGAGCGCGCTTCACCGAGCAGGTCGCGCTGGGCCGGCATGACACCTTGCCGACCGTGGCGGATGGTGTGGCGCAGATCGTCGATGCTGCTGCCGTAGGTATAGATTCCGGCGGTGAGATCCGGCGCCCCGAGGGCCGGATTGCCGGTGCCGTCGGGTCCGTGACAGGCCGCGCACAGCATGTCGTAATGTCGGCGCCCCGCAGCGGCCATGGTCTGGTCGACGCTTTGGCCGGCCAGCTGCTGCACGAACACGGCGGTACGGGTGATTTCCTGCTCGTCCAGCGCACCGTCAAAGCCCGGCATGGCCGCCTGGCGGCCCTCGTAGACGCTGGTCCAGACCTGGTCGGGCTGTCCGCCCCAGATCCAGTGATTGTTGGTCAGGTTGGGATAGCCGCGGGCCCCGCGGGCATCCGAGCCGTGGCAGGTCGAGCAGTTGGTTCGGAACAGGTTGCGGCCGGCCTCGAGAGCGCCTGGATGCGCGGCCAGCTCTTCCAGCGGCATGGCGACCAGCTCGCCGAAGCGCTCATCGAAGGCGGCATTGGCGGCGGCGCGTTCTTCCCGATACTGGCCTTCCGAGCTCCAGCCCAGGACGCCGTCGAAGCGGCCCAGACCGGGATACAGCACCAGGTAGACCAGCGAGAAGATGACCGAGGCGTAGAACAGCCACAGCCACCAGCGCGGCATGGGATTGTTCAGTTCTTCGAGGTCTTCGTCCCAGACGTGACCGGTGGTTTCCTGGCCCTCTCGATTGGTGCCGGTCGGCACCTTGGTCTTGCCGGTAGCGATGAACAGCCAGACCATGCCGGCGGTGAAGGCCAGGGTGATGATGACCACGAACCAGTGCCAGAACGCACTCATGACGATTTCTCCTCGTGATTTTCTTTCTTTTCGTCTTCATCCAGGGGAAGTTGGGCCTGCTCGTCAAAGTCCTTCTTGTCCTTGATCAGGAAGACCCAGACCGTGATGCCGATGAACGCCAGCATGGCAAAGCCCGTCCACAGCCCGCTGCTCATGATCCACCCGCGTCGTTCTGGCCGGTCCACTGCGTGCCCAGTCCCTGCAGGTAGGCAATCAGCGCGTCCAGCTCGGTCCTGCCCTGGACGGCGTCGCGCGCGCCCTCGATCTCTTCTTCGCTGTAGGGGTGACCCAGGCGCTGGAGCGCGCGCATGCGTCGTTCCACCGTTGCCCCGTTGACCAGGCGCTCGGCCAGCCAGGGATAGGCCGGCATGTTGGATTCCGGCACCACGGCGCGCGGGTCGACCATGTGCAGGTAGTGCCAGTCGTCGCTGTAGCGCCCGCCGACCCGGGCCAGGTCCGGGCCGGTGCGCTTCGAGCCCCACTGGAACGGCCGGTCGTACACGAACTCGCCGGCCACCGAGTAGTGGCCGTAGCGTTCGGTCTCGGACCGGAACGGGCGGATCTGCTGGCTGTGGCAGTTGTAGCAGCCCTCGGCCACGTAGACGTCGTAGCCGGCCAGGCGCAGGGCGCTGTAGGGCTTGACGCCGTCGGCCGGCTGAACGATCGCCCCCTTGAACATCAGCGGCACGATTTCGACCAGCCCGCCAAAGCTGATGGCGATGACGATGAGCACGGCCATCAGGCCGATGTTTTTCTCGATTTTCTCATGCATGGTTGTTTGCTCCTCGATCGGCTCAGGCGTGGGCCGGTTCCGGCACCGGCACTTCTTCCATCTGACGGGGTGCCATCTGCCAGGTCTTGTAGACGTTGTAGACCATGAAGAACATGCCCGACAGGAAGATCAGGCCACCGATCAGGCGCAGGATGTAGTACGGCTCGGTGAACTGCAGGACTTCGATGAACGTGTAGGTCAGCGTGCCGTCCTCGTTGAAGGTCCGCCACATCAGGCCCTGCATCACGCCGGCGATCCACATGGCGACGATGTAGAGCACGGTGCCGATGGTCGATG
>PWJA01000100.1 GCA_003560975.1 Gammaproteobacteria bacterium | reverse complement strand
GATTTCTATGTGGTCTGGCCGGACAGCGGCGAGATCTTGCGCCAGGGCGACGAGGGGGAAGCAGTCGAGCGCATGAAGGCTCTGGCCAGCCGTGTGGAAACGCAGGGCTGGCCGGGACCGGTCGACCAGCGCTATGATGAACCTTTCCGGCGCTGGGTCGAAGGTTTCCAGCGCCGCAACGGTCTGCGCGATGACGGCATGATCGGGCCGGCCACGCGCCTGTTCCTGAAGTCGCCGCACCTGGAAGGCCCATCGTTGATCCAGCCGCCGAACAGAGCCTGACGTCCCGTGTCCTACATTCTCGATGCACTGCGCAAATCCGATGCCCAGCGACGCCTTGGGCAGGTGCCCGATCTTGATTCCGGGTCTTCGTCGGCGCACGTCCAGGCCCGGCCACGTCGACGCGGCCTGTGGCTGGCGTCCATCATTGCGCTGGTCCTGGTGGCGGCCGCCGTCGCGCTGAGTCTGACCCAAACCCAGCCGCGCGAGTTCTGGCGCGGGCTGGTCGGCTCGGGCGGCGACGGCGACACGCCGACCGAGACCGGGCCCGAGACGGCGCCGGTCACGGGCGAGCAATCGCCTGTTTCGGAGATGACCGAAGAACCATCGATGGCGGTCGGTTCGGAACCCGAATCCCCCGCCTCCGAGGCGGCAGCCGAGAGCGAAGCGCGCGGTTTGCGGCGAATTTCCCGGCCGGCGCCGCAGCCGCACGCGCCGCCGGTGGTACCCGAAGGCGAGCGCGAACGCCTGGTCGAATCCGCGGAGGAAGCGCAGCAGCTGATCGAAGCCGAAAAGGCCGCGGCGGCCCGGGCCGAGGCGCGCCGACTGCTCTCGCAGCGGGAGGACCCGGAAGCGCCGGAGACGGCGGCGAGCGCGGATGCCGTGACCACGCCCCGGCCGGTGGAGCAGGACGAAAGGAGCTGGGCGCCGGAAGCGCCGGAGTTCGTCGAGGTCTGGGATCTTCCCCTTTCGGTTCGCCGCGAATTGCCCGACCTCAATCTCAGTATCCACGTATTCAGCGCCGACCCGGGCGGTCGATTCGTGCTCATTAACGGGGAGCGGCGGCTGGAAGGCGAGGATCTGGGCGAGGGCGCCAGCCTGGCCGAAATCCGGCGTGAGGGCGCGTTGATCGATTTTCGGGACTACCGTTTTCTGCTCAAGCCGTGAGACCGGCCGTTTCCGGCTATCGCCCGCTCGGGTCCGACACGATCTGGCCGTGGATGCTGCTGGCGACCAGCTTCGCCATTCTTATCGTCAGCGTCGCCTACGTGGGCACCAACGCGGTCGATGCGGATGGATGGGTTCATTTCTGGGGTTTTCGTCCCGATCAGGTTGGCCAGGCGCTGGCGCGTCCCCTGGAGACCGATGCCTGGGTGGTGCTCGGCGGATTGCTGACTTCGTTGTTCCTGCACGCCGACTGGATTCACCTGATCGGCAACCTGGCCTACCTTTGGGTATTCGGCATCAGCGTGGAAAAAGCCGTAGGCCACTGGCGCTTCCTGGTGCTGTTCGCCGGGCTCGGTTTCCTCGCCAACGCGGCCACCGCCTGGCACCTGGAGGGAGCCCAGAACGTGGTCGTGATCGGAGCCAGCGGCGGGGTATCGGCCATCATTGGCGTCTACCTGGGCTTGTTCCCGAGTCGCCGGATCGGGCTATGGCTGCCGCTCGGCCTGTTTCTGCAGTTCGCCCGCGTGCCGGCCATTCTGGTCATCGGTTCGTGGTTCATCCTGCAGCTGCTCTACAGTGCGTTCGGGCCCGAAGCGCATGCCGTGGCCTGGTCGGCGCACCTGTCCGGCTTCGGGCTGGGGTTGTTGGCCGCGCTCGTGCTTCGCCTCTTTCCCGCCGGGCTCAACCTTCGGTACAGGGGAGAGTCCGGTTGAAGACCGAACGGGCCGGAACGGGACGGGCCGGATTGCGTCTGGCTGAGCCGTTGGCGGTGTGCTAAGGTTCGCCGCTGTCGCATTGACATTGCAAAGCTGCCATGAACCCGACCCGCGCAATCCTTTTCGTGATCGTCCTGGGCGTCAGTACAGCGCTGAGCGCCGACTCCGATTCCCCCCAGGATGCCTTCTGGAACCAGCTTTCCGAGCTGTGCGGCCAGGCGTTTTCGGGGCAGATGACCGGTTTCGCCAGGCCCGGAGACGACGGCTGGCTGGACAGGGAGGTCGTGATCCACGTTCGGGAATGCACGGAGCGGGAAATTCGCATTCCGCTGCACGTCGGGTCCAATCGGTCGCGGACCTGGATCGTGACCCGCGATGGTGATCGATTTCGCCTCAAGCACGACCACCGCCACGAAGACGGCAGCGAAGAAATCGTTTCCTGGTACGGCGGCCATACCACCGATCCGGGCCGTGCCTGGCGACAGACGTTCCCGGTCGACGACTTCTCCAGGGCCCTGTTCCTGGCCAACGGCCTGGAGGTCTCGGTCGGCAACTTCTGGTCCATGGAAGTGCGCCCGGACGAAAATCTTTTTGCCTACGAACTGGTGAGGGCAGGGCGTCTGTTTCGCGCCGAGTTCGATTTGAGTCAGCCAACGGAGCCGCCGCCGGCGCCCTGGGGACATGACTGAGCGTTAAGGACCAGCGACTGATCGGGGAGCAAGCATGAGCGAAAACAACGAACACAAACCCTCCGCAACCACCAATCCCGACCTGCACAAGGTTCTGCCCGGGAAGCGCACCTGGCTGGAGCGCTCGCTGGGGGCCATCGAAACCGTCGGCAACAAGCTGCCCGATCCGGCGGTACTGTTCTTTCTGCTGATGATTCTGGTCTGGGTGCTGTCGGCGGTGCTGGCGCCGATCCAGTTCAGCGCCGTTCATCCCTCCACCGGGGAGGCCATCCAGGTCGTCAATCAGCTCTCGGGCAGCGAGATGGCCAACTTCCTGGTCAACATGGTCCAGGTGTTCGTCAACTTCGCGCCGCTGGGCATCGTGCTGGTGGCCCTGCTGGGCGTCGGTGTCGCCGAGCATACCGGGTTCATCAATGCCGGCCTGCGCCGCCTGCTGGGCTGGACCTCGGTGCGTTTGCTCACCCCCATGGTGATTCTGGTCGCGATCGTCTCGCACACCGCAGCCGATGCCGGCTACGTCGTCGTGATTCCGCTCGGGGCGGTCATGTTCTATGCCGCCGGGCGGCATCCGCTGGCCGGTATCGCGGCGGCTTTTGCCGGGGTTTCCGGCGGGTTCTCGGCCAACTTCATCCCGTCAGCCATTGATCCCATGCTGGCCGGGATCACCGAAGCGGCGGGTCAGGTGCTGGATCCCACCCTGCAGGTGAACCCCTTGGTCAACTGGTTCTTCATGGCCTCCTCCAGCATCGTCGTGATCGCGGTCGGCTGGTGGCTGACCGACAAGGTGGTCGAGCCGCGCCTGATCAAGGACACGCCGGTCGATGGCGACATGTCGGACATGCCCAAGATGGAAGGGCTGTCGGCAACCGAATCGCGCGGCCTGTTCTGGGCGACCGCCGGGGTCGTCGCGGCCATCGCCTTGCTGACCATTGCCGTACTGATGCCGGACTCGCCCCTGCGCGATCCCAATCCGGAGCTGGCCTTCCACGAAAGCATCACTTCGTTCGGGGCCCCCTTGATGCGCTCGATCGTGCCCCTGATTTTCATCTTCTTCCTGATTCCGGGCATCATTTACGGCTACGTTGCCGGCACGATCGAGACCCACAAGGACATCATCAAGGGCATGACCCGGGCCATGGAGTCGATGGGCTACTACATCGTCATGGCCTTCTTCGCCGCCCAGTTCATTGCCGCGTTCAGTGCGTCCAATCTGGGCATCCTGCTGGCGGTCAACGGCGCGGAATTCCTCCAGGCCCTGAACCTGCCGGCCCAGCTCACCATCGTCGGCATCGTTGCCCTGACCATGTTCGTCAACCTGTTCGTCGGCTCGGCCTCGGCCAAGTGGCTGATCATCGCCCCGATCTTCGTGCCGATGCTGATGCAGCTGGGCATCTCCCCGGAGCTGACCCAGGCGGCGTACCGGGTCGGAGACTCGACCTCGAATATCCTCACCCCACTGCTGCCGTATTTCCCGCTGGTGGTGGTGTTCTGCAAGAAATATTTCAAGGGTGCCGGCATCGGGACGCTGATTTCGATGATGCTGCCGTACGCGGTTGCGCTGTCGATCATCTGGACGATCTTTCTGCTGATCTACTGGGGGCTGGGCATTCCGCTGGGACTGCAGGCCAGCTACGTGTATCCGTGATCGGCGAACTGGCCGGCGTGAAGCGCCGGCGGTGGAGAGCCAGCCCGGGCATGGGCTGCTGCACGTGCCCCTCAGAGGTCAGCTGACATGGTCTTGAGTATGGATCGTGGCCTGCACTGGTCCATCCTGATCGTGACTGCACCGCTGCCTCGGCGCTGGCGGGTGCCGGCGCGCTACCGGCTGCTCCGTCGGCTACAGCTTCGCCTGCTGGACCGTGCGGACCTGCTCATGATTCGCCACCCCAAGACCGGCGGGACCTGGCTGCGCACCATGCTGACCCACCTGTATGCCCAGCATTATGGAATCTCGACGCGTCGGGGGTTCAAATCCGACGAGCTCGCGCGTCAGCATTCCGAGCTTCCGAGATGGCTGATCACGAACGGTTCGGCGAGCTGGGAAGCGGTGATCGGCGAGCTGTACGCCGCCGATTCGGACCGCCTGAAGGGCAAGAAAACGATCTTCGTTGCGCGCCACCCCGGCGACATCGTGGTGTCCTGGTACATCCAGTACACCAAGCGCACCAAGCCGTTCAAGCGCGAACTCCTCGAATGGGAAGCCGGCCAGCCGATCGACCGGGAGAGCATCTCCCGCAGCGAATTCCTGCGCCATCCGGACATCGGTCTCCCGGCCCTGATCCGGTATCACAATTTCTGGGCCGGCCAGCTGCGGAACCGCCCCGATTCGCTCATCGTTCGCTACGAGGACTTGAGATTGCAGCCTCAGGAAACTCTGCGTCGCATCGCCAACTTCATCGGCGCACCGTTCAGCGATGCAGAAATCGCGCAGACCATCGAATTCACCGATTTCGAAAACATGCGGCGGCTGGAGCAGGAGAATTATTTCCGCAACAATTCGCTCAAGCTGCGCAACCCCGATGATCCGGAAATGCGCAAGGTCCGACGGGCTCGCATCGGCGCCTACTGCCAGGATCTGGAAGCCGCCGATCTGGCCTGGGTCGATGGTCTGATCGAAGCCGAGCTCGATCCGCTCTTCGGCTACGGCTGCGAGGGCGCGATCGAACCGGGATAGGCAACCGCCGGTCTCGGCTGACCGACCATCATCCGCGGCTCGGCGCCGGTGCGAACGAGCGCCGAGATCGGCACCAGTTCGATGCCTCGTTCGCGCAGACCGATGAGTTCGCGCTGCAGGAACCCGGTGGTCTCGGGGTGCGGATGCCCGATGGCGATTGCACTGCCGTTCCGCTCGGCAGTCTCCAGCAGGGTTTGCCAGGCGCGCGCGATCGCGGCCGGCGAACGATCATGGTCCAAAAACACGCTGCGCTCGGCGGTCGGGAAACCGGCCTCGGCAGCCAGCCGGGCCAGCCGGCTGGCCGGCGAGGTCCTGCTGTCGATGACCAGCAGCGGATCTGGCCGGTCCCGCGCCAGCAGACGCAAGCCCTCCAGCAAGCGTCGGGTTGAGGCGGAGTCGGCGGTAAACAGGCTGCCCTGGTGGTTGTTGATCCCGACGGCACCCTCGACCACCCCGAACGCCCAGTCCAGGTGCTGGCGCATCCGTTCCGGCGACCATTCCCGTTGCGGACAGAGCGGGGCATCGCAATCGCGCACGTGGCCGTGGGCCAGGGGCAGATGAACCAGCGCCTCACGCTTCTGGCTGCGCGCGAGCCGGGCCATTTGCCCGGCCAGTGGTGCGTCCGGAATCACGGCCACGGTGATCCGTCGATCCAGATCGAAAACGGCGAGATCCTGTTCTGCCCGAAACCCGATATCGTCGATGATGATGGCCACGCGCGCGGAATCCTGGGCGCCGGCCGCCGGATCGGCGGATGCGAACCAGACCAGGACCAGCACCAGCCACGGAAATTGATTCACCCTTGGTTTTCCCCTTGGCGTTGGCATCACGGATGCCGTCCGAACGCAAACCTTAGCATGAGTCCAAACCCCGCGCCGCCGGACTTCAGCGATCCAGCCAGGCCTGCGGGTTGACCGGTTGGCCGTCGACGCGTATTTCAAAGTACAGCGCCGTCTCGCTGGCGCCACCCGACTGGCCGACGATGGCGATCGCGTCGCCTGGCGCGACCCAGGCGCCGACGTCGCGCAGCAGGCTTTCGTTGTGTCCGTACAGGCTCATGACCGCATCGCCATGATCGATGATCAGCAACATTCCGTAGCCGCGCAGCCAGTCGGCAAACACCACTCGACCATGAGCCACTGCGTGCACCTCGCTCCCCGCCGGCGCGCTCAGCAACCAGCCCCTCCAGACCACCTCGCCGCTTCTGGGGTCTCCGAAGCGACGCGTGAGTTCACCGGCCACGGGCTGGAACAACTGCCCCTTCAGGGAGTGAATCGACGGCACCTCCAGATCCATGGGAATATCGCGCAAGGCTTGCGCCAGCTCTTCGAGCAGAGCCTCCAGTTCGGCCGCATCCTGCTCCATGCGGGCGAGTGCGGCGGCCTGGGTCTCGATCCGCGACTGAACCTGGTCGAGGGCGATATCGCGCTCGCTGCGGGCCGACTCCAGCGCGTCCAGTTCGTGGGTCTGCTGGACCGCCAGATTGCTCAGGCGCCGCTCTTCTCGCTCCAGGGCGGCCCGGTCCGACCGCAGGGCCGTCTGCAGTTGCTGAAGCTGCGCCAGAAGCTCGATCCGCTGCCGGGACAAATAGCCGTGATAGGCCATTTGTCGGCTCAGCTGAGTTGGGTCATCCTGGTTGAGCAATAGCTTCAGGCGCGACTGTCCGCCCTGACGATGGGCCAGGCGCAGCTGCCGACCCAGGCGCTCGCCGATCTCGTCGGCCTGGGAGGCGGTGTTCTCGACCCGGTGGCTCAGGCGCTCGATTTCCGCCTCCGAGCGGGTCAGCTGCTGCAGGGTCTGGCGGAGGTCGGCTTCCGCGGCGGCGACGGCGCGTTCCGACTCGGCCAGAGCGGCCAGGAGCTGGTCGCGGCTGGCCAGGTCCTGGTCGATGCGGGTCTGGATGCGCTCGATTTCCGCCTGCAGCCGGTCCAGCCGAGCCTCCAGTTCGGACGGGTCCTGGGCCTGGCCGACGATCGACCAGACGCACAGCACGCAGAAAACGACCAGAGGCCTGGCTTCAGTCGGCCACATCAAACAATGGACGACCGGTCATGACTTCGGGCACCGGCAGCCCGAGCAGGCCCAGCAGGGTCGGCGCAATATCGCGCAGGCTGCCATCGTTGAGCCGGGCAGGGGGTCGAGGGCCGCAATACACGATCGGGACCGGATTGAGGGTGTGCGCGGTATGGGCCTGTCCGGTCTCCGGATCACTCATCTGCTCCACGTTGCCATGGTCTGCGGTCACCAGCATTTCCCCACCGGCGTGATCGAGCGCGCTCATGACGCTGCCGAGGAGTCGGTCGACCGCTTCGACGGCGGCCACGGCGGCCTGGAAGTCGCCGGTGTGTCCGACCATGTCCGGGTTGGCGACGTTGCAGACGATGAGCTCATGGCGACCCTGACCGATTTGCTCGAGCAGGCGGCGCTCGAGTTCCGGCGCGCTCATTTCCGGCTGCAGGTCGTAGGTCGCTACCTTGGGCGAGGGCACGAGAATGCGCTCTTCGCCGGCAAAGACCTTCTCGCCGCCGCCGTTGAAAAAGTAGGTGACGTGGGCATACTTTTCGGTTTCGGCGATGCGCAGCTGCCGCAGTCCGGCCCGGGCGACCACTTCGCCGAGCAGTTCGGGCAGGGTGGCCGGCGGAAAGGCCACTGCACAATTCAGGTCGTCCTGGTAGTGCGTCATCGTCACCATGGCGGCCAGCTGCGGTCGGCGCGCTTCGAAGCCGGAAAAATCCTCGCCGACGAACGCCTGGCTGAGCTGGCGGGCGCGATCGGCGCGGAAATTGATGAAGATCACCACGTCCCCGTCGGCAACCGGGACTCCCGGCTGCACGCGGGTTGGCTGAACGAATTCATCGTCCTCGCCGCGCTCGTAGGCCGCTTCCAGACCGGTCGTTGCCGACTCGGCGGTCTGCTCGGCCTCGCCTTCGACGATCAGACGCCAGGCCTTTTCCGTTCGGTCCCAGCGCTGGTCACGGTCCATCGCGTAGAAGCGTCCGCAAATGCCGGCAATGCAGGCCCGGTCGCTGGCCGAAACCGCCTTTTCCAGGCGCTCGAGCGAAGCCATGGCGCTGCGCGGCGGCATGTCGCGGCCGTCGAGAAAGGCATGCACCGCAACCGATTCGACGCCGGCCGAAACGGCCATTTCCAGGGTGGTCAGGAGATGGTCCTCGTGGCTGTGCACCCCGCCGGGCGAGAGCAGACCGAGGATGTGAACCCTGCCGCCGCGTTCGCGCGCGGCCGCCAGCGCCTGATTCAGGGCCGGGTTGCGCTCGAACTCGCCGTCGCGAATGGCCTGGTTGATCCGGGTCAGCTCCTGGTAGACGACGCGTCCGGCCCCGATGTTCATGTGCCCGACCTCGGAGTTGCCCATTTGCCCGTCCGGCAGGCCGACCGCTTCGCCGGAGGTGTCGAGAAAGGCGCGCGGGTTGCGCGCCCAGAGGCGGTCCCAGTTGGGGGTGCGGCCGACGCTGATGGCGTTGTCGTCGGCCGGCTCACGGTAGCCCCAGCCATCGAGAATCAGCAACAGAACGGGGGAAGGTCGGGTCATCTCTGCCTCTTTGCGTGCCGGTTACCGAATTATTCCACAGTCCGATCACAGGTGCTGACAAGCCACCCCGTAATGACCGATAATGACCGGCTTTCACCTGTTCAGTCCCCGCATGGATCGTTTCTTGGAGTTTTTCGGCGACAACCTGCTGCTTTCCGGCCTGTTCGTGGCCATC
>PWJA01000052.1 GCA_003560975.1 Gammaproteobacteria bacterium | reverse complement strand
CTCGTCTGATAAGCGGTATCCTGAATTCATGTTGGGCGGTGCGGGCTGCCTCCGGTGAGCGCAAATTCAGATACCGGCACCCTCGACCCGACCCTCAAGAGGATTCGGACGGGCGCAGTCGTTATGTTCAGTCACAGTCTTGCCAACCAGGCCGTGGACGGCGCGGGTCGCAGCGATGGCGGCCGATGCCGAGCGGTGGCTGGTTCCAATACGCACGGAGCCTGGGCGTGAGCGGCGCGCTCGCGGCGGGCCTGGCTCTGGCGCTGCTGGCGGTGCTGCTGTCGGCCATCCTGCTCCTGGCCGGGCGCTTTCTCAGGGTCGAAGAGGATCGGCGCCTGGAAAAGCTGGTCACCTTGTTGCCCGGAACCAACTGCGGCGCCTGCGGCCAGCCCGGCTGCCGGGCTTTCGCCGAGGCCCTGCTCGCGGGCGAAGCCGCGCCGGCGGGCTGTTCGGTCAGTTCCCCGGAAGCGCGCCAGCGCATCGCGGATTTTCTCGACGTACCGGTCGGCGCGGCCGAGCGCCGGGTCGCGCGCCTGGCCTGCGCCGGTGACCGCAACACCGCCCGTTTTCTGGCCGAGTACCGGGAAGACTATCGGGGCGAATCGCGCTGCTCGGCCGCGGCCGTGGTCGACGCCGGCGGCAAGGCCTGCGCCTGGGGTTGCCTCGGGCTCGGCGACTGCGAGCGCTCCTGCGACTTCGACGCCATCGCCATGAGCCCCTCGGGCCTGCCGGTCGTCGACGAGGTCAAGTGCACCGCCTGCGGCGACTGCGTGCGCGCCTGCCCGAAAGACCTGTTCCGCATCGTCCCCGAACAGCAGCCGCTGTGGGTGGCGTGCAACAACCCGCTCGAAGGCAACGAACTGCTGGCCGCCTGCAAGGTGGCCTGTACCGCCTGCGAACGCTGCGTCCGCGACGCGCCCGACTGGCTGACCCTGCACCACAACCTGCCGGTGCCGGTGCCCGGGGCGCCGGGCCGGCCGCCGCGCAGCGCCATCGATCGCTGCCCGACCGGGGCCATCGTCTGGATCGAGAACGGAAAACCGCAGCGGGGCGCCAGCGCCCGGCTGCCGTCCGCGTTGCGGGCCCGAAAGCAAACGGCATCCACCCAGCACCCATGAAACCCAGGACATCGTCATGAAACAAGCCACCCGCAGCCAGCCTGAAACCCAAGCCCGGTACCCTGGTCGGCGCGCCGCCATGGACGGCAACAGCGCCGTGGTGTCGGTGGAGCGCGATGCCAGCGACGCCGCCGGCGCCTACCCGATCACGCCGTCGACCCAGATGGGCGAAGGCTGGGCCGAGGCCGCGGCCGCGGGCTATCGCAACATCGCCGACCGGCCGCTGATCTTCATCGAGCCGGAGGGCGAGCACGCCGCCGCCGCGGTCACGGCGGGGCTGGCCATGACCGGTCTGCGCTCGGCCAACTTCTCGTCGGGGCAGGGCGTGGCCTACATGCACGAATCGCTCTACCCGGCCGTGGGCAAGCGCCTGACCTACGTGCTCAACATGGGCTGCCGGGCCATGACCAAGGCCACCCTGAACGTGCACGCCGGCCACGACGACTACCACTGCGTCGACGACACCGGCTTTTTCCAGGTCTTTGCCCGCGACACCCAGGCCGCGGCCGATCTCAACCTGATCGCCCATCGCCTGGCCGAGCTGGCGCTCAACCCCGGCATCGTCGCCCAGGACGGTTTTCTGACCACCCACTTGATCGAGTCGCTGATGCTGCCTGAGCGCGCGCTGGTGGCCGACTACCTGGGCCGCCCCGAAGACCTCATCGAATGCCCGACCCCGGCCCAGCGCCTGCTGTTCGGCGACACCCGCCGGCGCGTCCCCGAGCTGTGGGACGTGGACAACCCGATGATGGCCGGTACCGTCCAGAACCAGGACGCCTACATGCAAAGCGTGGCCGCCCAGCGCCCGTTCTTCTTCGACGCCATCCCGGAACTGGCCGAGCAGGCCTTCGCCGAGTACGCCGAACTGACCGGGCGCCGCTACGCGCGCGTGGCCGGCTACCGCACCGAAGATGCCGACTACCTGCTGCTGGCCCAGGGCAGCGTGATCCCGACCGCCGAGGCCGTCGCCGACTACCTGCGCGAGACCCGCAACATCAAGGTCGGCGTGGTCGATCTGGTGATGTTCCGGCCGTTCCCGGCCGATCGGATCGGCCAGCTGCTGCGCGGCCGGCGCGCGGTCACCGTGCTCGAGCGCGTCGACCAGCCGCTGGCGGTCGATCCGCCGCTGGCCCGCGAAGTCCGCGCCGCGCTGGGCAAATGCGTGGAAAACGGCCGCGCCAACGGCCGCCCGATTCACGCCGGGCTGCCCGGCTACGACCAGCTGTCGGATGTGCCCGACCTCTACACCGCCTGCTTTGGCCTCGGCAGCCGCGACGTCACGCCCGGCGATCTGGTCGGGGCGGTCGAAAACATGCTCCCCGACGGCGCCGGCCGGCGCATGTACTACCTGAGCATCGATTTTCTGCGCTCCGAGGTCCTGCATCCCAAAGACCAGATCCGCCAGGAGCGCCTGGCCCGCGACTACCCGGGCCTGGCCGAGCTGGTCGTCAAGGGCAGCGAGAATCCCAACCTGATGCCGGACCGGTGCGTGACCGTGCGCATGCACTCGATCGGCGGCTGGGGCGCGATCACCACCGGCAAGCACCTGGCCACGACGCTGTTCGACCTGCTCGGCTGGCACATCAAGGCCAACCCCAAGTACGGTTCGGAAAAGAAGGGCCAGCCGACCACCTTCTACCTGGCCGTGGCACCCGATCCGATCCGGGTCAACGGCGAATACCACCACGTCGACGTGGTCCTGTCGCCGGACCCCAAGGTGTTCGGCCACAGCAACGCCCTGGCGGGCCTGCGCGAGGGCGGCCTGTTCATCATCCAGTCCGACGCGACCACGCCCGAGGCGGCCTGGCAGAAGATTCCCGAGCGCTACCGGCGCCAGATCGTCGAGCGCAAGATCCGGCTGTGCTTCCTGGACGCCTTCCGCATCGCGCGCGAGGAAGCCACCGACCCGGACCTGGAGTTGCGCATGCAGGGCATCGCCTTCCAGGGCGCGTTCTTTGCCGCCACCGGCCTGCTCGCCGAGCACGGCCTGGACGAGGAGCGCCTGATCGACTCCATGCGCGAGCGCCTGGGCAAGAAGTTCGGCGCGCGCGGCGCGCGCGTGGTCGAAGACAACCTGCGCGTGATCCGGCGCGGCTACGACGAGCTGCGCGAGGTCAGCGATTTCGCCCTGCCCGAGGAGTCCTCCCAGGGCGCGCCGGTGCCGCGCATTCCGATCACGGTGCGCGGCCTGCCGACCAGTCGCGCTCCGTTGAGCGACATCCACCGTTTCTGGTCCGACACCGGCAGTCTGTACGCGCGGGGCATGGGCAACGACAACCTGGCCGACCCGTTCATGGCGATGAGCACCGTACCGGCCTCGACCGCGCTGTTTCGCGACATGACCGGCATCCGCAACGGCCATCCGATCTGGCTGCCGGAAAACTGCACCGCCTGCGGCAAGTGCTGGACGGTGTGCCCGGATACGGCCATTCCCGGGCTGGTCAACAGCCTCAGCGAGATCCTGGCCACCGCCATGGAGCGGGTCCGCAAGGCCGGACACGAACCTGAGCGCCTGCCGCGGGTGCTTGGTTCGCTCGAGGGCCGGGTGCGCAAGCTGTTCGACGAAACCGGGGCGGGCAGCGCGGCCCGCGGTCTGATTTCCGAGGCCATCGAAGCCCAGCTGGCGGCCACGACGGACAAGGACGAACGCGCCCGACTGGAGACCGAGTTCGGCTGGCTGGAAGCAGCGCTGGGCGATTTCCAGTGGGCCCTGACCCGGCCCTTCTACAGCCAGCGCGAGGCCAGGGAGCCGGGCAGCGGCGGCCTGCTCAGCATCACCATCAACCCAGAAACCTGCAAGGGCTGCGCCGAATGCGTGGCGGTGTGCGAGGACGAGGCGCTGGTCCAGGTGGCGCAGACCGAAGACTCGCTCGACACGCTGCGCCGGCGCTGGGAGATCTGGCGCGACCTGCCGAGCACGGCCGACGACTTCATCCGCATCGACGACCTGGAGCAGGCCATCGGCGTGCTCGACAACATCCTGCTGAAAAAGGAGATTTATCTGCCGTTCACCAGCGGCGACGGCGCCTGCCTGGGCTGTTCGGAAAAAACCGTGGTGCGGCTGTTCACCGCCACCGTCGAGGCCCTGATGCAGCCGCGGGTCAAGGCCTGGGTCGCCCGCCTCGACGGCCTGATCGAAGGCTTGAATCAGCGGGTCCGCCAGGCCCTGGTCGATGGGCTGGATATCCGCCACCTCGACGAGCTGGCCGGAACCGGCAAAAACCGGCTGGGCGTGAGCGAACTGGTCGACAAGGCCAGCCGGGCCGATCCGGAAGCGACCAGCATCGATCGGGACTGGCTGCACCGTGTCTCGACCCTGACCCGTGAACTGGAGGGCTTGCGCGAGCGCTACACCGGCGGCACCACCGGCCGCGGCCGGGCCGCCATGGGCGTGCTCAATGCCACCGGCTGTTCCTCGGTCTGGGGCTCGACCTTCCCCTACAACCCCTATCCCTTCCCGTGGGCCAACCACCTGTTCCAGGACAGCCCGTCGCTGGCCATGGGCGTGTTCGAAGGCCACATGACCAAGATGGCCGAAGGCTTCCGGGCCGTGCGCGAAGCCGAACTGGAACTGGCCGGCGAACAGGCCTCGGCCGACGATCGAAAGGCCCTGGAGCATTTCGACTGGCGCAGCTTCTCCGACCAGGAGTACGCGCTGTGTCCGCCGGTGGTCGTGATCGGCGGCGACGGGGCCATGTACGACATCGGCTTCCAGAACCTGTCCCGGGTGCTGATGTCGGGCAAGCCGATCAAGGTGCTGGTGCTCGACACCCAGGTCTATTCCAACACCGGCGGCCAGGCCTGCACCTCGGGCTACTTCGGCCAGGTCTCGGACATGGCGACCTTCGGCGCCGCCGCCCAGGGCAAGCAGGAAGTGCGCAAGGAGCTGGGCCTGCTGGCCGTTGCCCATCGCACCAGCTACGTGCTGCAGAGCACCATGGCCCAGCCCAGCCACATGATCGAAGGCTTCATCGAGGGCCTGACGAGCCGCACCCCGGCGGTGTTCAACTGCTACACCTCCTGCCAGCCCGAGCACGGCATCGCCGACGACGCCGGCTACGCCCAGGCCAAGCTGGCGGTGGAGTCGCGCGCCTATCCGCTGTTCCGCTACAGCCCCGGCCGCGGGGTGCGTCTGAGCGACGGCCTGAACTTGAGCGGCAACCCGGCGCCGGACGCCGACTGGCCGAACTACAAGCTGCGCTACCGTCGCCACGGCGTGGAGCGCGAGCTGGACCTGCCGCTGACCTTTGCCGACTTCGCCGCCAGCGAAGGCCGCTTCCGCAAGCACTTCCGCGCCGTGCCCCGGGAGGCCTGGCACGACGACATGCTGCCGCTGGCCGACTACCTCGAACTCGACGACGATGAGCGCGAGGACAAATTCCCGTTCATCTGGCATCTGCTGCCCGGGGGCGAGCCCGGCCGGCTGCTGGTCTCCGATGAGATCGTTGCCTCGTGCGAGGACCGGCGCGATTTCTGGCGGCTGCTGCGCGAACTGGCCGAGCCGGCCGCCCCGCCCGAGTCGGACCGCGAAGCCCTGGTCGAACAGGTCCGCTCCGAGCTCATCGGCCGGCTGAGCGATTCGCTGCTGCGCCTGTCCGGGGAAGACGGCGCGGCGGCCCCTGCACCCCAACGCGCCCCGGCATCGGCCGCCCCGGCGGCCGATGAGGCCGAGTCCATGGCGCCGTGGATCGATACCCCGCAGTGTTCGGCCTGCGATGAGTGCACGCTGATCAACCCGCGCATCTTCGCCTACAACAGCGACGGCAAGGCGGTGATCAAGGATCCGAACGGCGGGCCCTACAGCGACCTGGTCAAGGCCGCCGAGCGCTGCAAGGAGGGCATCATCCACCCCGGTCTGCCGCGCGACCGCAGCGCTGCGGGCATCGAGCGCTGGATCGCGCGCGGCGAGAAGTTCAACTGAGGTCGCGCGATGTTCGGACTGCGGCCAGCGTTTCCAGGCGGGATCAGGCTGCCGGTGCTCGAGCGCCGGGACGACGCCGCCGTGGTCCGGCAGCTGCCGTTCGCCCCGCGCCTGTTTCTGCCGCTGCGCCAGCATCCCGGGGCGGCGGCCGTGGCCGTGGTCCGCGCCGGCGAGGAAGTGCTGCGCGGCCAGCTGCTGGCCCGGGCCGACGACGAGACCGCCGTGCCGCTGCACGCCCCGGCCACCGGCCGCATCGTTGGCATCAGCGAGCAGCCCGACCGCGGTCTGACCACGGTGTCGGTGATCGAGCTGGCGCCGCTGCCCGGCGACACCCAGGAAGACCCCGGCCGGCCGGTTCGTGACCCGACGGCCGCCGGCCCCGAAGCGCTGCTGGCCGCGATCGGCGATTCGGGCCTGGTCGGACTCGGCGGCGAGGCCGGCCCGACCGCCTTGCGCCTGGCCCGGGCCCGCGCGCGCGGCGTTCGGGTGCTGGTCGTCAACGGCATCGAGGGCGAGCCCGGTTTCACCCGCATCCCCGCGCTGCTGGCCCGGCACGGCGACGACGTACTGACCGGTCTGCGCTGCCTGCTGCGGGTGCTGGAGGCCGACCAGGCCGTGCTGGCGGTGGAAGAGGCCGACGGCGCGGCGGCGGGTGCGCTGCTGGCCCGGGCCCGCCAGGACACGCGCCCGGCCCTGCAGATCCTGCCGCCGCGCTACCCGCAGGGGGCCGCCGAGCTGCTCCTGCGCCGGCTTGCCCGCAGCGGCTCCGATGGCGGTCGGGCGCTGGCCGCGGACCCGGCGGTGGTCTTCAGCCTCGCGACCGTGGCCGAGGTCGGGCGTCTGCTGAGCGGCGGCCTGACCCTGACCGATCAGCTCATCACCCTGGCCGGCGACGGGCTGGGTGATCCCGGCAACTATCGCGTCCCGCTCGGTACGCCGGTGCGCTTCGCCCTCGAGCAGGCCGGCGTCCTGGCCGACCTGGACCGGGTCCTGGCCGGCGGGCCGATGCGCGGCCAGGCCCTGGCCGACCTGGATCGGCCCATCGTCAAGGGCGCGACCGGTTTCGTCGCCGTGGCCGCCGACGGGTCCGCCCGCGTCCCGGAGCCGATGGCGTGCATCCGCTGCGGCGAGTGCGTGGCCGCCTGTCCGCTGAATCTGCACCCGGCCGAACTCGGCCTGCTGGCGCGCCGGGAAGAAGTGCAGGCCATGGTCGAGGACTACCAGCTCGAACGCTGCTTCGAGTGCGGTTGCTGCGCCTACGTGTGCCCCTCGCACATACCGCTGGTCCAGATCTTCCGCGCGGCCAAGGATCAGTGGCGTCGAGCCCAGGCGGCCGCGGTCGCACAGGAGCGGACATGAGCCCGGCCGAACGCGCGCTGCGCCTGGTCGCGGCCCCCCACCTGCACGCCGGGGCCGCGGTGCCGCGGCTGATGCTGCACAGCGTCATCGCCCTGCTGCCGGTGACCTTGTTCGCCGTCGCCCTGTTCGGCCTGGCCGCCCTGGCCACCATCGTGGTCGCCATCCTGGCCTGCCTGCTGGCCGAGCGCGTCTTCGCCCCGCCTTCGTCGGTCAGCGACGGCTCGGCCATGCTCACCGGCCTGCTGCTGGGTCTGAGCCTGCCGCCGGCGCTGCCGCTGTGGATGGTCGCGGTCGGCGGTTTCGTCGCCATCGGGGTCGGCAAGCACCTGTTCGGCGGACTGGGCGCGCCGGTCTTCCACCCGGTGCTGGTGGGACGGGTATTCCTGCAGGCGGCCTTTCCGGCCGCCATGGCCCAGGCCTGGCTGACGCCTCTGGCCGGGGCGCGCAATACCGAACTCCCGGCCACCAGCCTGGCCCTGCCGCTGATGGCGCCGACCGCCCCCTACGACGGCCTGAGCGGGGCCACGCCGCTGACCGCGCTGAAAAGCGGCGACACCGGCGCCCCGCTGGCCGAGCTGTGGCTGGGCACGGTGGCCGGTTCGGTCGGCGAGACCAGCGCGCTGCTGCTGCTGCTCGGCGGGCTGTACCTGGTCGCGATGCGGGTGATCGACTGGCGCATTCCGGCCGCGGTGCTGGGCAGCGTCGCGCTGTTCAGCGCCGTCCTGCACGGGCTGGATGGCGAACGCAATCCCGCGGTGCTCACCGCCCTGGGCAGCGGCGGCCTGATGCTCGGAGCCTGGTTCCTGGCCACCGATCCCAGCGTCTCGCCGATGACCCGGCGCGGGGCCTGGGTCTACGGCCTGGCCATCGGCGTGCTGGTCGTGGTGATCCGCCAGTTCAGCGGCCAGGCCGAGGGGGTGATGTACGCGCTGCTGCTGGGCAGCGCGCTGACCCCGCACATCGATCGCTGGACCCGACCGCGACCCCTGCCCGAAGGAGTGGAACGATGAGCGATGAAAACGGCCGCAGCGGTATCGGTTCGGTGCTGCGCATCCAGGCGGTGCTGGTGGCCATTGCCCTGAGCGCCGGCCTGGCCATCGCCACGGTGCATGAATGGACCCGCCCCATGGTCATGGCCCAGCGCGGCGGCCTGCTTGGCGATGCCGCTCTGGAAGTCATGCCGGGCGCGGAGCGCTATCTCATCTACGTGCGCGGCGCCGACGGTCAGCTGCGGCTGTTCGGCGATGGCGACAGCCCCGAGCTGTTCATCGGCCTGGACGGGCAGGGCCGGGCGGCGGGTGCCGCCATCGTCGGCAGCGGCATGGGCTATGCCGACACCATCCAGCTGGTGTTCGGGCTGGACCCGGACACGGCGAACCTGACCGGCATGCGCGTGGTCGCCTCGCGCGAGACCCCGGGGCTGGGCTCGGTCATCGTCGACGATCAGGACTGGGTCGACAGCTTCGGCGATATGGAGCTGCAGTTCGACGACCAGCAGCAGCTGCAGCCCCTGCGGGTGCGCGAAGACGCCCGCCACGAGGCCGGCGAGGTCGATGCCATCACCGGCGCCACG
>PWJA01000164.1 GCA_003560975.1 Gammaproteobacteria bacterium | reverse complement strand
GCTGAAAACACCACCGACACCGCCGTGACCAGGTCCTGCTCGATACCGGACACGATCAGGGTCAGCACCACGATGCACAGGATGTAGAGCGAGACAAAGCCCCAGACCGCGTTGGCCACTTCCGGATCCAGCGTGCGCCCGCCGAGCTTCAGCGGCACCACCGCGCGCGGATGAACCAGGCGCTGCAGCTCACGCATGCCCTGCTTGGTCAACAGGTAGACCCGCACGATCTTCAGCCCCCCCGTGGTAGCCCCGGCACAGCCGCCCAGGGCGCTGACCAGGATCAGCAACAGCGGTAGCGTGCCCGGCCAGAGATACACCTCGGCCGTGCCGAAACCGGTCGTGGTCGTGTAGGAAACCGCCTGGAAGGTGGCAAAGCGCAGCGATTCCAGGGGTGAGTCATAGACCTGCTGCTGCCACAGCAGGATCGTGATCAATGCCGTGATCACCAGCAGCAGAACGAAGAACAGCTTGAGCTCGGGGTCTTTCAGGTAGACCTGCCCGGAACCGCGGCGCAGAGCGAGAAAATGCAGGGCGAAATTGATGCTTGCCACGAACATGAAGAACACCACCAGCCAGTCGATCAGGGCACTGTCGAAGTGACCAACCGAGGCGTCGTGGGTGGAAAAGCCGGCCGTGGCAATGGTGGTAAAGGCGTGCCCGACCGCATCGAACAGGCTCATACCGGCCGCCCAGTAGGCCGCCGCGCACACCACCGTCAGACCGATGTAGATCGCCCACAAGGCCTTGGCCGTCTCGGCGATCCGCGGCGTCAGGCGCGACTCCTTGACCGGACCGGTCGCTTCGGCCTTGTAGACCTGCATGCCGCCCACGCGCAGCATGGGCAGAATGGCCACGGCCAGGATGATGATGCCCAGACCGCCCATCCACTGGAGCTGCTGGCGATACCAGCGAATCGAGATCGGCATCTCGCTCAAGCCCGAAAACACCGTCGCCCCGGTCGTGGTGATGCCGGACGTGGATTCAAAGACCGCGTCGGCGAGGCTGGCGTTCAGGCCCAGCAGGAACGGGATGGCTCCGGCCAGGCAAACGGCCGCCCAGCAGGCGACGACGACCAGGAAACCGTCGCTGATGCGCAGATCACGGCGCGCGCTGCGCAGGGGAAGAAACAGGGCCAGGCCGGTACCGACGACCACCAGGAAACTGAGCACAAAGGCCAGGACGGCACCGTCCTGGTTGACCAGGGCAAAAATCAGCGGCGGGACGAAGCCCAGGCTGATGAAAATCAGCAGCGCGCCGACGATGCGCAGCACCGGCGCGTAGGCCGAAAAACGCATCAGACGAACACCGCGTCCACCGAGAACAGTTTCTCCACCCGGCTGATCTGCTTCTGGTCGGCCACGAACAGGACCACGTGGTCGTCGTTCTGGATCATGACGTCGTGGTGGGCGATGATCACTTCCTCGCCGCGAATGATCCCGCCGATGGTGGTATCGGGCGGCAGGTCGATCTCCTCGATGCGCTTGCCGACGACCTTCGACTGACCCGGGGCACCGTGGGCAACCGCCTCGATGGCCTCGGTGGCGCCGCGCCGCAGCGAGTGGACGCGAACCATGTGGCCACGCCGGATATGGGTCAGCAAGGCCCCGATCGTGATTTGCTGCGGGCTGACCGCCACATCGATGCGGTCGGCCTCGACCAGATCCACGTAGGCCGGACGGTTGATCAGGGTGATGACCTTGTCGGCCCCCATGCGCTTGGCCAGCATGGACGACAGGATGTTGGCCTCGTCGTCGTTGGTCAGGGCGCAGAAAACGTCGGTCTCGCTGATGCCTTCCTCGTGGAGCAGATTCTCGTCGGCGCAGTCGCCGACCAGCACGATGGCGGTGTCGAGTTCCTCGGCCACGCGCTCGGCGCGGACCGGATCGGCCTCGATGATCTTGACGTGATGGTTGCGTTCCAGGCGCTGGGCAAGGGCGGCACCGATGTTGCCGCCGCCGGCCAGGATGATGCGGTTGGCCGGGCCGCCCATGCGCCGGAGTTCGCGCATCACGACCGGAATGTCGCGCGTGGCGGCGAGGAAGAAGACGATGTCGTCGACCTCGATCACCGTGTCGCCTTTCGGAATGATGGGCTCGTCGTTGCGGAAGATCGCGGCAACCCGCGCGTCCACGCCTTCGGGCAGCTTTTCGCGCAGTGATTTCAGCTCGCGCCCGACCAGCGGGCCGTCGTGGAAGGCACGGGTCGCGAGCAGCTGCGCGCGGCCGTCGGCAAAGTCGAGCACCTGCAGGGCGCCGGGGTATTCAATCAGGCGCTGGACGTGGTCGGTGACCAGATTTTCCGGGCTGATCAGCACGTCGATGGGCGCGTGCTCGCGGTTGAACAGTTCGGGATGAGCGAGGTAGTCGGCGGCCCGGACCCGGGCCACCTTGGTCGGCGTGTTGAACAGGGAATAGGCGACCTGGCAGGCGACCATGTTGGTCTCGTCGGAGTTGGTCAGCGCGATCAGCAGCTCGGCATCCTCGATGCCGGCCCGGATCAGGGTCTGGGGATGAGCGGCATGACCGAGAACGGTCCGGATGTCGAGCTTTTCCTGAAGATCGCGCAGGCGCTCCGGATCGGTGTCGACCACGGTGATGTCGTTTTCTTCGTTGGACAGGCTGCGGGCCATGCCGGAGCCGACCTGGCCCGCGCCGAGAATGATGATCTGCATCGCCGTCGAACTCCCTTTGGGCCGGTCGGTCAGGAACGGATCAAACCTGCTTGGGGTCGATCCCGAGCTGGCGCAGCTTGCGGTAGAGGTGGGTGCGCTCCATTTCCACCAGCTCGGCGAGCTTGCCGACGCTGCCCTCGGCCGCCTTGAGTCGCTGGGTCAGGTATTGACGCTCGAACTCCTCGCGCGCCTCACGCAGGGGCAGGCGGAACAGCGGCGGAATCTGTGCCCCAGCGCCGGGCACGGCGGTCTCGGCCTGGGCAAGGGCTTCTTCGACTTCGGCGACCGACACGTCCTCGTCTCCGCCCAGCACCAGCAGCCGTTGGACCAGGTTTTTCAGCTCGCGCAGGTTGCCCGGCCAGCTGTGCTGGCGCAGGCGATTCTGGGCGGCGACCGAGAACTGCCGATACGGCAGACCGTCCCGGGCCGGAAAATGCTCGGCGTAGAAGCGGACCAGGTCCGGCACGTCTTCGCGGCGCTCGCGCAGGGGCGGGATTTCCAGAGGCAACACGTTGAGCCGGTAATACAGCGACTCATCGAAGCGTCCCGAGCGAACCAGCTCCGCCAGCTCACCGGCCGCCCCGGTGATCACGCGGATGTTCAATTCCTTGCTGTTGCTCGATTCCGGATCGAGGTGCCCGCTCTCGAGAATTCTCAGCAGCAGGCCCTGGGCGGGTGCGTCGAGCAGGGTGACGTCGTTGATCAGCAGGACGCCGCCCTGGGCCTGGGCCAACAGGCCGGTCTCGCCGTCTTCGCCCAGCAACAACCGTTGCCAGCCCTGCGCACCGATGCGCGTTGGCGCGGACACGAACGGCCCTTCCGCCCGCCGCGAGTTGGCGTGAATCCAGCGCGCGGCCTGTTCCTTGCCCACGCCCGGTTCGCCGGTGATCAGGACCGGCGCATCGTGGGCGGCGACTTTCTCCAGACGCCGGCGCAGGTTCTGCACGGTCAGGGAACGCCCCAGCGGCTCCATTGCCGCCGGCATCTGACGTTTGAGGCCGGCGTTCTCGCGCTTGAGGCGCCCGGCCTCGAGGGCATTGCCGACCGTGACCAGGAGCTTGGCCATCGAGACCGGCTTTTCGATGAAGTCGTAGGCGCCCAGGCGGGTCGCCTCGACGGCGGTTTCCACCGAGCCGTGTCCGGAGATCATCACCACCGGGCAATCCAGCGCTCCCGCCTCGCGCCATTCCCGGAGGAGCGAGATGCCGTCGGTATCCGGCATCCACACATCCAGCAAGACCAGATCCGGCGCCTGGCTTCGGCGCTGCTCGCGCGCTGCCGCGGCATCGGCCGCGGTTACGACTTCATGGCCTTCGTCGCCGAGGATGTCCGCAATCAGCTCGCGGATATCCGGCTCGTCATCGACTACTAGAATGCGGGCGCTGGCCATCGCGAATCAGGAAACTCCATCGGTCACGGGTTGCTCTCGGCCAGAGCATACCGCAGTCCGGAGACCCGCACGACCAGGCTGGACTGCAGGTGCTGCGTTTCTATTCACGCGGCAGCCAGATGCGGATCTCGGCGCCGGTTTCGCGATTGTCGATCGCGATTCGCCCGCCGTGCTCGTCGACGATTCTGCGCACGATCGCCAGACCCAGTCCCGTCCCGCGGGTCTTGGTGGTGACGTAGGGCTCGAAGACCCGCTCGATTACCTCGTCGGCAAACCCGGGGCCGTCGTCGGCCAGGATCAGCTCAACGCCCGGCCGCCCGTGGCGATCGCTGGGATGGATCCGGATCGACAGGATCGGGCGACCGTCAGCGTGCGCTTCCTGCGCGTTTCGGACCAGATTGAGCAAGATCTGGCGCAAGCGGCCGGCGTCAGCCTGAATGGAACCCGTCTCCGGGTCAATGTCGACCTGGAACCGGACCGGAAGGTCGCCGCTGGCGTACAGATCGGCCACCTCTCCGACCAGCGCGGCCGGCTCCACCGATTCCTTGCGCATGGGCCGGGGGCGAGCATAGTCGCCGAAGGCGTCGACGAGACGCTTGAGGGTCTCGACCTGGGCGCGGATGGTGGTTGTCGCCTTGCTCAGCAGGTGGCGCTGGTCTTCGCCCAACTCCCCTTCGAGCCTGTACTGCAGGCGTTCGGCGGCCAGCTGGATGGGGGTGAGCGGATTCTTGACCTCGTGGGCCAGGCGCCGCGCGACTTCGGCCCAGGCCGCTTCGCGCTGGGCCTGATCGAGAACGGTGACGTCGTCGAACGCGACCACGTGGCCACCGGTTTCGGCCGGCAGACTGGAGCCCCGGCACACCAGGACCAGCGGACGGGAGGGATCGCCCAACTGGATTTCCTGGCGCCAGTCCGGCGTCGAGGTCCCCGCGCGCGCGCGGACCAGATCCAGCAGCGGCCGCAGGTCCGGCCGTCCGGAACTCAGTTCGTCCAGGGTACGTCCGCGATCACGCTCCGAATCCAGGTCAAGGATGCGGGCGGCGGACTCGTTGAACGCGCTCAGCCGGCCTTCCCGATCCAGCGCCAGGACGCCGGCCGACAGGCGCCCGAGCACGATTTCCAGGTAGCGGCGCTGGGCTTCCAGCTCGCGCCGGCTGGTCGAGAGTTCGCGCGTCATGGCATTGAACGAGTGGACCAGAAAGCCCAGCTCGTCGCGGCTGGTCACGGTCAGCTCGTGCGGAAATCGACCGGCCGCCAGCTCCTCGGTCGCCAGGGCCAGATCCCGGACCGGCTGGGTCAGGCGGCGGGCCGCATTGAACGCCAGCAGCATGGCCAAAAACGCGGTCAGCAACAGCACCAGCGAGAGGATGAGAATCAGGCTCTGCTCCAGCCGTCCGCGCAGAAAAGAGACGTTCTGGTAGCGGAAAAACGCCTGTTCGATGTTGCCAGCCAGCTGGCTGAAATCGTCGGGCAAGGGGTAGATCGCCTGCAGAATCTGCGGCGGAGCGCCCAGGGCCGGCACGCCCAGGCTGCGCAGGACGCGGATTTGCAGGCCACCGGGCCCGGGCTCGGCGGTCGCGTATTCCTCGTTTTCCAGGGCCTGGGCCAGAGCAAAGCTGCTGGGCGCGTCGGCCGTCAGATGCAGCGGATCGATGTGGACAACCACCCGGGACCGGCCCGCGGCGTCGAGCACGGCCAGTTCGGTGGGCCCGGCGCTGCTGACCCGGCGCAGCAGCTGCTCGTAGAGAAAATCCTCGTCGTCCAGCGCCAGCTCCTGGCCCAGTCGGCCGACCTGCATTCGAGCTTCCCGGGTGCGCACATCCATGAACATCTGGCCGAGCTCGACCGCATCGGCCAGGGCCTGCTCGGCCTCCACGTCCAGCCAGCCCGACACCGTATCCGACAGAAACTGCAGGGCAAACAGGTAGAGCACGATCACCGGCGGCAGGGCCAGGGCGATGAACAGGGTGACCAGCCGCGCGGTCAGGCGCGAGCCCGGCTCGCCGCGGCGCACGCGCTGAATCAGTCGCCAAAGGCGGCCGATGATGACCACGATCAGAATCAGCAGGGCCGCGGCCGTGATGACAAAGACCCAGAAGGCGGCCCGACCCAGCTGGGTCGTTTCCTGCTCGACGCTCGAGACCAGGTACAGCGAGCTCAGCAGGATCGCCAGGACCGAGACCAGCGGAACCGCTCGCAGCGTTCTTCGCAGCACCTGGCTAGCCATGCGGGCGCGGCTCGGCGGACTCGATCTGCCAGTAACGCCAGGGATCGCCCAGGCTCCAGGCGCTCTCGAACCAGACCGGCAGGCGCATCGGCGAGGGCAGACGGGTCCGGTCGATGTCGACCCGCGCCTGCATCCGCCAGGCAGCGGGAATGTCCTGATCGGCGGTCAGGCGGGTATCCAGCCACTGCGGCTCGGCCAGCGCTTCGAGCACCATCGAAAGGCGCGGAAAACTGCGCCGCTGTTCGCCCTTCAGATCCTTCAGCTCGTAGTGCCGGATCAGCGGCAGATAACGAATCTCGAACCGGTGATTGCGCGTCCGATCATCGGGAACCAGCAGTTCGCGCGGCCGACGAATGTGGATGCGTACCCGGATGTGCACGGTCACCCCGTGGTTGAGTGCCTCCACGATGTCCGGGCCGGGCCGAAAATCAACGCCCGTGTGCAGACCCAGCGTGTCGCCCTGCCACTGCGGTTCGGGCTCGATCAGCCGCAGATGGCCGGGGGGCTCATCCGGGGCTGCACAGGCGCTCAAAAGCAGCAAAGTAAAAGCCATCCATGCCAGCCTCGCCGGGCAGGATCTGGCGCCCGCAGTCTTGCGCGCGCCCCGGCAATTCGGGATGTTCGATGGCTCGGGCATCGCAGTGCAGCTCCAGAAAGCGGCTCGCCTGAACGACATTTTCAGCCTTCAGGATCGAGCAGGTGACATAGACAAGGATACCGCCCGGCCGAAGCAGCGGCCACAGCGCATCGAGCATGCGACCCTGCTGCTCGGCCAGCGCCCCGACATCGCCCGACCGGCGCAGCCAGCGGATGTCCGGGTGCCGTCGGATCACCCCGGTCGCCGAGCACGGCGCATCGATGAGAATCCGATCGAAGCGCCGCCCGTCCCACCACGAACCGGGATCGACGGCATCGCCCTGGACCAGGCGAGCGCTGAGCTTCAGGCGGTCCAGCGTCTCGGCGGTGCGCGCCAGACGCGGGCCGTCCAGCTCGAGCGCGGTCAGATCCAGCCGGGCCTGCTCGAGCAGGTGCGCGGCCTTGCCGCCCGGCGCGCTGCAGGCATCGAGCACGCGCATGCCGTCCTCGATCTGCAAATACGCTGCGCTGAGCTGGGCGGCACCGTCTTGCACCGACAATCCGCCGTCGGCAAAGCCCGGCAGGCGGCCGATCGCAACCCGCTGGTCGAGCACCAGAGCGTCGCCCACACCGTCGGGAATCGTGGTGGGAAAACCGGCGTCGGCCAGGCTGCGGCGCGCCTGCTCGCGGCTCCAGTAGCGCCGGTTGACCCGCAGCCAGAGAGGTGGTGGCCGGTTACCGGCGGCCAGGACGTCCTCCCAGGCCTCGGGCCAGTCGGACTGGATTCGGGCGATCAGCCATCCGGGGTAGCCGTAGCGATGAACGGGATCGTCCGGCAGGGCGGCGGTCAGGGCGGCCGTATTGCGCTGATAGTTGCGCAGGACCGCGTTGACCAGACCGGCCAGATGGGTCAGTCCGGCCGCGCGCGCGGCTTCGACCGCGGCATGAACCACCGCCCGCGCCGGTTCGCGCGCTTCGCGCAGCTCGGCCAGAGCGACGCCGAGGATGAAATGAACGAGCCGGTCGCGCCGCGCCGGCTTGCGCTGCAGCAAGCGGCCGACCAGCCCGTTGACCGCCGGCCAGTCGCGCAGGACCGCATGGGCAAGACGACGCGCCAGGGCCCGATCGCGGGACTGGTTCAGGGCTGCCAGGCCCGGCTCAAGGGCCAGGTCGAGCGCTTCGCCGCGATCGAGCACCGCGGCCGCGCCGCGCGCGGCGAGCAGGCGCGGCTCAGCGCCAGTCGGGGTGGGCATTGAGCCAGTCGGCCGCAGCCAGGCGTTTGCGGCCCGGCGCCTGCAGCTCCAGTATTTCAAGACTGCCTTCGCCGCAGGCGACCCGGATCGCGTCGCGGCCGTCGGCGCCGCGCAGCAGACGGCCCGGGTGGTCACCGTTCCGGGCGCCGGCGCGCGCTTTGAAAACGCGAACCGGCTGCCCCTGCAGTTCACCCCAGGCCACCGGCCAGGGATTGTAGGCGCGCACCATTCGGGCCAGTTCGGTGGCCGGGCGCTGCCAGTCGAGGCGGGCGTCGGACTTGGCGATGAGCGGGGCATGGGTCGCGCCGGACGGGTCCTGCGGCTGGGCCGGCGGCACGCCGTCCGACGGCAGCCGGCGCAGGTTTTCGAGCAGCAGATCGGCGGCCATGGGCGCCAGGCGGTCGTGCAGCTGGCCGGCCGTTTCCTCCGGCCCGATCGGGGTCGCCACGCGGTCCAGAACCGGGCCGGTATCCAGACCGGCGTCCATTTGCATCAGGGAAATCCCGGTCTGGCGGTCCCCGTGCAGTATGGCCTGGTTGATCGGGCTGGCGCCGCGCCAGCGCGGCAGCAGGGACGCGTGCAGGTTCCAGCACCCCAGGCGCGGAAGATCGAGGATGTCCCGGGGAAGGATCAGGCCGTAGGCGGCGGTGACGAGCAAATCCGGCCGCAGGGCGGCAAGTTCGGCGAGCACCTCGGGACTTCGCAGCGTGGCCGGCTGCAGCACCGGCAGACCGTGCTCGACGGCCACGCGCTTGACCGGACCGAAGGCCAGGCGGCGCCCCCGGCCGGCGGCGCGGTCGGGCTGGGTCAATACGGCCACGGGCGCCTGGTCGCTGTCGAGCAGGGACTCCAGCGCCGGAACCGCGAATTCGGGGGTTCCGGCAAACAGCAGCCGGAGCGTCATGCCACCGGTTCGTTGTCGCGCTGCTTTTGCTTCTTCAGCCGCTTTTCCACCATGCGCCGCTTCAGCGGCGACAGGTAATCCACGAACACCTTGCCGTCCAGGTGGTCGATCTCATGCTGTATGCACACGGCCAGCAGGCCGTCCGCGTCCAGTTCGAAGGGCTCGCCGTCCAGCCCCAGCGAGCGCACCCGGATGCGCTCGGCCCGATCGACCTCGGCGTAAACGCCGGGCACCGACAGGCAGCCCTCTTCGCAGGTCTGGCTGCCGACGCGCTCGGTGATCTCGGGGTTGATGAACACCTTCGGATCATCCCGAGTCTCGCTGAGGTCGAGCACGAGCAGACGAACGCCCTCGTTGACCTGGGTTGCCGCCAGCCCGATGCCGCGCGCGTCGTACATGGTCTCGAGCATGTCGGCGGCCAGCTTTCTTTCGCGGTCGGAGACCGCGTCAACGGGCCTGGCGACGCGCCGCAGGCGCGGATCGGGAAATTCAAGAATCGTCAATCGTGACATCGTTCCAACAAACCGTCTTAACAGTGCGTTCTAAAAGGACATTGACTATGATACTCTCCAAGCCACAACGTCATGTCGGCGGCATGGGAGGGATATGCCCGTGAAACGCGTTTTCATCATTTTAGCCATCATCGCGCTGGCCTGTGCTGTTCAGGCCAGTGAAATCGAGCTGCGTGAAGATCATCCGCGCGAGTACGTCGTCCAGCCGGGCGACACCCTGTGGGACATTGCCTCCCGTTTCCTGACCCGCCCCTGGCAGTGGCCGGCAATCTGGCAGGCCAATCCGCAGATCGAAAATCCGCACCTGATCTTTCCCGGCGACGTGATTTCGCTGGTGTTCATCGGCGGCGAACCGCGCCTGATGGTCGACGATTCGATTCGCCGCCTCTCGCCCCAGGTCCGCCGCGAAGCCATCGACGGACCGATCACCACGCTGCCGCTTGACGCCATCGAGCCGTTCCTGCGCACGCCGCGCGTGCTCGGCGAAGACGAAATCGCCGATCTTCCCTACATCGTCGCCAACCACGAGCAGCGCGCCTTCGCCGCCGCCGGCGACCGCACCTTCGCGCGCGGCATGGCCGACGCCCAAGTCGGTGATGAAGTCGTTGTGGCCCGGCTCGCCTTCCAGTTCGTCGACCGCAGCGAAGCCGTGGTCGGCGACCGCAACATGCGTCGCAATCGCATGCGCCAGGGCCCCGCCCAGGTTCCTACGCACGAGCGCCCCGGCAGCGAAATCTGGCAGAACACCTTTGGCAAGCTCTCGGTGTTCGACTACCCCATCATCGGCTATGAGTTCTACGAGGCGGCCCGCGCCACGGTGATCCAGTCCGGCGATCCGGCCATCCTTCAGCTCGGCACCGGACGCCGGGAAGTCATGGCCGGCGATTACGTCCTGCCGGTCGACGAATTCGAGCTCGAGGCGATGTTCTTCCCGCGCGCCATGGACGAAATGCCGGACAACGGCCACATCCTGTCGATCACCGAGGCCTACTACGGGTCCGGTCACTACCAGATCGTGGCGATCAACCTCGGAACCGAAGACGGCATCGAGCCGGGACACATGTTTTCCGCCTTCCGGCCGGGCCAGACGATCCGCGACAATCAGCGCTATCCGCTCATGAGCCGGGCCGCCTTCGAGTCGCCCGAGCGAGTTCACGTCACCCTGCCCGACGAATTTGCCGGACAAATCATGGTTTTTCGGCCGTTCGAGCAGATCAGCTACGCCATCGTTCTGGACGGGACCGACTCGATTCGCATCAACGACCGTCTCGACCACCCCGACCGGCGGCTCTGAAGCCGGTTCGTCGTGGCCGAAAGCGCGGTCGATGACTGGCTGGCGCTGATGCTGGCGCCCGGGATCGGATCCCGGACGTGCAGCCAGATGGTGGAGGCCTTCGGCCATGCGCTGGCCTGGCGGGAGCAGAACGACCGGACGCTGCGCGACTTCGGTCTGTCCGCTGCCCAGATTCGCGGCTTGCGCGAACCGGATCGAGAGGCCCTCCAGCGCTGCCGCCGGTGGCTCGAAGACGATCGCCACCACCTCGTCACCCTGGATGATGCGTTCTACCCGCCACTGCTGAAAGACATTGCCGATCCGCCCCCGGCCCTGTTCGTCGCCGGACAGCCGGACTGCCTGCTCAAGCCCCAGCTGGCGATCGTGGGCAGCCGCAACGCAAGTCCCGGCGGACTCGATCATGCCCGATCGTTCGCGGCGACCCTGGCCGGGACCGGGCTGGTCATCACCAGCGGGCTGGCCGCCGGGGTGGACGCGGCCGCTCACCAGGCCTGCCTGGACGCCGGCGGCTCGACCGTGGCCGTGGCCGGCACCGGCCTGGACCGGGTCTATCCGGCCCGCCATCGCGAGCTGGCCCATCGAATCAGGGCCCAGGGCGCCCTGATCAGTCTGTTTCCGCCGGGAACCGAACCCAGGCCGGGCAATTTCCCGGTCCGAAACCGCATCATCAGCGGCATGAGTCTGGGCACGCTGGTGGTCGAGGCCGGGCTGCGCTCCGGATCGCTGATCACGGCGCGCCTGGCCAGCGAGCAGGGCCGCGAGGTCTTTGCCATCCCCGGGTCGGTGCACAATCCCCTGGCGCGCGGCTGCCACCGCCTGATTCGCGACGGAGCGACCCTGGTCGAAACCGCCGAAGACGTGGCCGTCGAACTCAGGCCCCTGGCCGGCCAGCTCGCCCAGGCCTTGACCGCGCTGCTCGAAGACAATCGCACCGGGCACCTTGATACCGGCGCCCGGACCCCGCATATCCAGCTGGATCCCGATTACGAGCGCCTGCTGGAAGCGGTCGGCTACGACCCGACGCCAGTCGATGAAATAATTCGGCGTTCACAATTGACGGCCGCGGCGGTATCCTCCATGCTGCTGATGCTGGAACTGGAAGGTCATGTCGCTGCCCACGCCGGCGGACGCTATAGCCGCACGCACCAAGGACCCTGAATGAAAGAGAACGTGCTCGATCTGTTGATGTACTTGTTCGAAAACTACATCTATGACGAACCCGACGCCACTCCCGACCGTGATTCCCTGAGCGACAGCCTCGAAGAGGCCGGCTTTTCCAGCGCCGAGATCGATCGCGCCTTCTCGTGGCTGGAAGGCCTGGACGTGCAGCGCAATCTGCCCGAACTCGGTGGCCAGGAATGCAATCCCATCCGCATCTTCAGCAAGGACGAATCCAGCCGTCTCGACCTGGAAGCACGCGGATTGATTCTCTATCTGGAAAACACGGGGGTGCTTGACCCGGCCCGGCGCGAGCAGCTGCTGGACCGTCTGATGGCCCTGGACGAGGACGAGATCACCATGGACGAAGTCAAGTGGGTGGTCCTGATGGTCCTGTTCAATCAGCCCGGCCAGGAAGCCAACTACGCCTGGATGGAAGATTTGATGTTCGACGAGGAGGGCGAGTATCGGCACTAGCCGGATTCGTTCCGGCTCGCCCGCCGATCCAAGCCAAATCATGGCCAAAAACCTCCTGATTGTCGAATCGCCGGCCAAGGCCAGCACGATCAACAAATACCTGGGCAAGGACTTTGAAGTTCTCGCCTCCTACGGACACGTGCGCGACCTCGTCCCCAAGGAGGGGGCGGTCGATCCGGACAACGACTTCGCCATGCGCTACGGCATCATCGAGCGCAACAAGAAACACGTGGACCGCATCGTGGCCAGCGCCCGCAAGGCCGACCACGTCTACCTCGCCACCGACCTCGACCGCGAAGGCGAGGCCATTTCCTGGCACATCGCCGAGATCCTGAAAGAACGCGGCATCAACAGCAACACCTCCATTCAGCGCGTGGTCTTTTCCGAGATCACCAAGCGCGCCGTCGACAAGGCAATGGAGAACCCGCGCAATCTGGCCGGCAACCTGGTCGACGCGCAGCAGGCGCGGCGCGCCTTGGACTACCTGGTTGGCTTCAACCTGTCGCCGTTGCTGTGGAAAAAGGTTCGACGCGGCCTTTCGGCCGGTCGGGTCCAGTCGCCGGCGCTGCGCATGATCGTCGAGCGCGAGGAAGAAATCGAGCGCTTCGAGGCACGTGAATACTGGACCATCGAGGCCGACCTCGGCCCCGAGGACGGACGGTTTTCAGCCAACCTGGTTCGCCTGGACGGCGCGAAATTCGATCAGTTCGACATCACTGACGAAGCCCGGGCCAGCGAGGTCCAGCGCCAGGTCGAGCAATCCGCCCAGGGCCAGTTCGAGGTCGCCCGGATCAACAAGCGCCAGCGCCGTCGTCGGGCGCAGCCGCCGTTCATCACCTCGACCCTGCAGCAGGAGGCCGCGCGCCGACTGCGCTTCACGACCCAGCGCACCATGCGCATTGCCCAGCAGCTCTATGAAGGCATCGATACCGGCGACGGCGCGCAAGGCCTGATCACCTACATGCGCACCGACTCGGTCGCTCTGTCGCAGGACGCGCTGAGCGAAATCCGGGCCATGATCAAGAAAGAATATGGCCCCGGGCTGGTCCCGGAAAAACCGAACTTCTACCAGTCGAAGTCGAAAAACGCCCAGGAAGCGCACGAAGCGATCCGCCCGTCAACCGCCGATCTGACCCCGATCCGGCTGAAGAGCCGGCTGAGCGAAGATCAGTACCGTCTCTATGAGCTGATCTGGAACCGGGCCGTGGCCAGCCAGATGATTCCGGCCGTGTACGACACGGTCAGCGCCGAGTTCGACGTCGGCGAACACAGCTTCCGGGCAACCGGATCGACCCTGATCGAGCCGGGGTTCCTGAGCGTCTACCAGGACGCCCAAGCCGCACAGGACAACCGCTTGCCCGAACTCAGCGAAGGCGACAAGGTGGCCCTGGCCGCGGTGCGTCCGGAACAGCACTTCACCGAGCCGCCGCCACGCTATTCGGAAGCCAGCCTGGTCAAGACGCTCGAAGAGCACGGGATCGGTCGACCGTCGACCTATGCGTCCATCATCCAGACCCTGAAAGACCGCGAATACGTCGAGCTGGAGAATCGTCGCTTCACGCCGACCGCAACCGGCCGCGTGGTGGCAAACTTCCTCTCCAGTCACTTCGAACGCTACGTCGATTACGAATTCACCGCGCGGCTGGAAGACGAGCTCGACGCCATCTCGCGCGGCGAGCACGACTGGATTCCCCTGCTGCGCGATTTCTGGCAGCCGTTCATCGATCGGGTCCATGAAAAGGACGAAACGGTCAGCCGCCAGGAAGCCCAGCAGGCGCGCGAACTCGGGATCGACCCGAAGTCGGGCAAACCGGTCATCGTTCGGCTGGGCCGCTTCGGTCCCTTTGCCCAGATCGGCCAGGCCGAAGACGACGAGAAACCGCTGTTTGCCGGTCTGCGTCCGGGCCAGAAGATGGAAACCATCGAGCTCGACGAAGCGCTGGCCCTGTTCAAGCTGCCGCGCAATCTTGGCGAGACGCCGCAGGGGGAGCCGGTTCAGGCCAACATCGGCCGTTTCGGCCCCTACATCCGCTACGGAACCCGCAACTTCGTCTCGTTGAAAGAGATCGACCCGCACGACGTCACCCTCGACCAGGCCCTGGAGCTGGTCGCCGAACACAAGCAGATGCTCAAAGAGCGCATCATCCAGACCTTCGAGGCCGAAGGCATCGAAGTGCTCAAGGGTCGGTACGGCCCCTTCGTGACCGACGGCAAGCGCAACGCCAGCGTGCCCAAGGACGTCGAACCGGAGTCGCTGGATCTGGAGACCTGCCAGAAGCTTCTTGCCGAAGCCCCGCCCAAGGGCCGGCGCGGCAAATTCGGCAAGAAAAAGGCCGGAACCGGCAAGAAAACGGCAAAAAAATCGACGAAGAAGAAATCAACCAAGAAAAAAGCAAAAAAGAAGGCCGGAAAGAAAACGAAGAAAAAAGCGGCGAAGAAAAAAGCGGCGAAGAAGAAATAAGCCTTCAGCGTCCGACTCGAACGCACCTGCCCATTCCTGAACCCTGAACCCTGAACCCTGAACCCTGACCCCCATGCCCTCCATAAACCGCGTCGCCGCCTACCTGACCGACCTGCAGGACCGCCTGTGCGCGGCCTTCGAGCGCAGCGACGGTCAGGCGACGTTCCGTGAGGACTCCTGGGAGCGGGCCGAAGGCGGCGGCGGTCGCACCCGGGTCATGGAAGGCGGCAAGGTGTTCGAGAAAGGCGGGGTGAACTATTCGCTGGTTCACGGCAGCGAGCTGCCGGCCGCGGCGAGCGCGCGCCGACCGGAACTGGCCGGGCGCAGTTTCCAGGCCCTGGGCGTGTCGGTGGTCATGCACCCGGTCAACCCCTACGTGCCGACCAGCCACGCCAACGTGCGCTTCTTCCTGGCCGAAAAGGAGGGTGCCGACCCGGTCTGGTGGTTCGGCGGCGGTTTCGATCTGACCCCCTACTATCCCTACGATGAAGACTGCCGGCACTGGCACCAGACCGCGCACGATCTGTGCCGGCCGTTTGGTCCCTCGGTCTATGCCGAGCACAAGCGCTGGTGCGACGAGTATTTCTTCCTCAAGCACCGCGACGAAACCCGGGGCGTGGGCGGACTGTTCTTCGATGATCTCAACCAGTGGGACTTCGAGCGCTGTTTTGCCTACATGCAGGCGGTGGGCGACGGCTACCTGGAAGCCTATCGGCCGATCGTCGAGCGCCGCAAGAACACCTCCTACGGGCAGCACGAGGTCCATTTCCAGCGCTACCGGCGCGGACGCTACGTGGAATTCAACCTTGTGTACGACCGGGGCACCCTGTTCGGACTGCAGTCCGGCGGCCGGACCGAGTCCATCCTCATGTCCCTGCCGCCCGTGGCCTGCTGGAAATACGACCACCAGCCCGATGTCGCGTCGGCCGAAGGTCGCCTGGCCGAATACCTCGAACCGCGCGACTGGGTCTGAACCCGGCCGGGCGCCTCATCCGCGCCGACGGCGCTGAAAGTCCTGGCGACCCCAGTACAGGATCATCACCAAACCGAACAACATGCCGCCCAGGTGGGCAAAGTGCGCGATTCCCGGCATGGTCCCGGTGACGCCGAAGACCAGGGTGAGCACCCCGTAGCCGATCACGAACCACTTGGCTCGCATGGGAATCGGCGGAAACAGCAGCATGATGCGACTGTTCGGAAACATCATTCCGAAGGCCAGGAGCAGGCCGAACACCGCCCCGGAAGCACCGATCGTCGGGTAGATTTCGCCGGCCAGCTGGGCCACGCCGAGCTGGACCAGCCCCGCTCCGATCATGCAGACGAAGTAAAACTGGAGGAACCGGCTCGTACCCCAGGCCCGCTCGATCGGCAGCCCGAACATGTAGAGGGCGAACATGTTGAAAAACAGGTGGGCCAGGCCGCCGTGGAGGAATCCGTAGGTGACCAGCTGCCAGACCCCGAACCCGGTGCTGAGCGTGGTGCCGTCGCCGAGATTGATCGTGCCGGGTGTCCCCAGCGGCCACAGGGCGAACAGGCGAATCACGTCGGTGAAGGCGCTCATCTGGATGAAGTAGGCGACCACGGTGACGATCAGCAAGGTGATGGCCGCCGAGGGGCCGCTGCGGCCGGATCCGGGAAACGCGTTCACGGCAACTCCTCCAGGGCCTGCATCAGGCCCGGTTTGCCGTCCAGCGGCGGTCGCCGCCCCGGGAAGGCGCTGCGCAGATCCGCGATGTCGTCTTCGCTCAGGCGCGGCTCCCGATTCCCCCAGGCCCGTTCGGTGAACCCCAGCAAGGCAGCGATATCGGCGTCGCCGATGTGCTGCATCGGCGGCATATAGCCGCGGTAGGTGCGCCCGGCCACCTCGATCTCGCCGCGCAGTCCATACAGGATGATCAGGGCCAGGGCCTCCGACGGAAACTCCATCCACTCCGAACCGGCCAGCGGCGGAAACGCCGGCGGCTTGCCTTCGCCCTGGTTGCCGTGGCAGGACGCGCAGTGGCGCAGGTACGGCTCCTGCCCCTCGGCCAGTTCCTGCGGCGGCTGATCGCTGTCGCAGGCCGACAGCCCCAGGACCAGAGTGGCCAGGAGCAGATTGCGGAGACAAGGCGAGGTCGTGAAGCTGCGTTTACAATAACCGGTCATCTACTTTTTCCGAACTCCAAAGATTGTGTCGAAAGCCATCCAGCGCGTCACCGTGTACGCCGCTTCCAGTCAGGCATTGTCACCCGACTATATCAATGCCGCGCGTCGACTGGGTAAAACGCTCGGGGAAGCGAAGCTTGCCATTATGTACGGTGGCGGGGGGCACGGGTTGATGGGCGCTGTCGCCGATTCCGCGCTGGCGGCCGGCGGCGAAGTCCACGGCGTCATCCCGGAATTCCTGACCCGGGTCGAGGCCGGCCACGCGGGGCTGACCAGCCTGGAGGTGGTCGACAACATGCGGACCCGCAAGGCGCGCATGCTCGAAGCCTCGGATGCCGTGATTGCCCTGCCGGGCGGCTGCGGCACCTTCGAGGAACTGTTCGAGGCCATGACGCTCAAGCGCCTCGGCCAGTTCCTCGGCCCGATCATCCTGATCAATACCGGCGGCTATTACGACCTGCTGCTGGAATTCCTGAAACACAGCGTCGACGAGCGGTTCATGAATCGTACCCATCTGAACATGTGGCAAAGCGTGTCCGAGCCGGAACAGATCCTGTCTGCCCTCGGCACGGCGCCGGCCTGGTCGGCCGGCGCCATTGCCGAAGCGGCCGTCACCGGGAGCTCCCGATGAACCATCGATACAACATCCATCGCCCAGGGTTTGCCCGGGGCATGGGCTGGCTGCCCGCCAGCGCGGAGATGATGCGGCACGGTTTCCGGCCGCTGCTCGCCATCGCCGCCCTGTGGCTGGGTGTTTCGCTGATCGTGGTGATCCCGCTGATCGGCCAGGTCGTGCTCGCCCTGCTCACCCCGCTGCTGACGGCCGGGGTTCTGCTGGCCTTCGACCGTCTGGGCCAGCGTCGCGTGCCCGAACCGACCATTCTGTTTGCCGCCTGGCGCGACCCGGTGCGCCGGGGCGGGTTGCTGATGCTCGGGGTCGTCGGCATGGCCGGCGGCCTGGCAGCGGCGCTGATCCTGGCGTCCTGGCTCGGAGCCCAGCTCGGAGAAGAGCAGCTCGAGGCCGCCCTGCAGTCGCCGGAAGCCCTGGCCGAGGCCCTCACCGGGGTCTCGCTGGCCGGCGGCTTCCTCGTCGCCGGGGCCGTCCTCGGCCTGGTTCTGGCCAGTCTGTACTTTGCCATCCCCCTGATCATGTTTGGCCGCGCGCCGACCCTGACCGCGCTGGTCACCAGCATCAAGGCCGTGGTGATCAACTGGCTGGCGTTCGTCGGTTACCTGATCGCCCTGCTGGCCATCGTGTTCGGCCTGGTCATCGTCGTGGTGCTGGTCACCAGTTTTCTGACCCTGGCCCTGGGCCAGATCGGCGCCTTCATCGCCCAGATTCTGCTGCTGATCGTGGCCATGCTGTTCCAGGTGCTTCTTGGCGGCGCCCAGTACCTGGCCTTCAGCCAGATTTTCGGCTGGTCACCGGGGCTGGAAGAGGAGGATTCCGGCGACGACGACAACGTCGTGATCTGACCGACGGCCAGGCTGAGCGCTCTCAGTCTGCCGACTCATCGCCCGACGCGGTCTTGGCCTCGTCGGTTCGCCTCAGCATGATCCGCGACATGATGATGCCCAGCTCGTACAAGGCCAGCACGGGCAGCGCCAGCAGGGTCTGGGAGATCATGTCCGGCGGCGTGATCAGCATGGCCACGAGGAAGGCGCCGACGACCACGTACCCGCGCGCCTTGGCCAGCGAGTCCGGCGTGGTCAGGCCCAGCGCAACCACCACGATGGTCGCTACCGGCACCTGGAAGGCCAGGCCAAAGGCGATGAACAGGGCGAGGACGAAATCCAGGTAGCGGTTGATGTCGGTCATCACCGCCACCCCTTCCGGCGCCATCGAGGTGAAGAACGAAAACACCACCGGGAAGACCACGAAATAGGCGAACGCGCAACCGGCGTAGAACAGCAGGATCGAAGCAACCAGCAACGGCCGAGCCAGGCGCTGCTCGTGCCGATACAGCCCGGGGGCGACGAACGCCCAGGCCTGGTAGATCACCGCCGGCATGGCGATCAGCAGCCCCAGGATCAGGACCAGCTTGAACGGGGCGAAGAAGGGCGAGGCGACGTCGATGGCGATCATGCTCGACCCCTCCGGCAAGTGCCGGACCAGCGGCTCGGCCAGGGTCGTGTAGAGCCGACGGGCGAACGGCGCCAGCGCAATCACCACGATGCTGATCGCGATCACCGCCCGGAGCAGGCGAGTGCGCAGCTCCAGAAGGTGGTCGATCAGGGAAAGCTCGCGCTTATCCTCCGTCTTTTCGGTCACCTTTCGGCTCCTCGTCCAGACGGAACGGCGTTTCCAGTTCCTTGCGGGTTTTGGCCGCCGCGTCCATGATGCGACGGTTGTGCTCGTTGTCCAGTTCGGCCTGGAACTCGGACTTGATGTTCTGCCACGCACCGCGCACGGTGCGGGTCATTTGCCCGGCCGTGCGGGCAATTTCGGGCAGGCGCTTGGGCCCGACCACCAGCAGGGCGATCAGGGCCAGCAAGACCAGCTCGGTGAAGCCGATTCCGCTCATCCGGTCAGGTCGTTCAAGCGTCTTTGGACTTGCCGGAAGCCGAATCGCCGGCCGGCGGATCGTCGCCTTTCTCTTCGGCTGGATCGTCCGCCTCGGCCCTGGCTTCCTCCGGGTCTTCGGCCACGCCCTTGCGGAAATCGCGAATGGCGCCGCCCAGATCACCGCCCAGGTTGCGGATTTTCTTGGTTCCAAACACCAGCAACACGATCACCAGGACGATCAGAATCTGAAACCAGCCTATATTTCCAAAACCCATCTACAGAACTCCTCGGGAAGGAATCGAACCTGAATCAATCAGTCTGCAGTGTATCAGGACAGATGACGACGCAGGCTGAAGCCGCCCAGGGTCAGCATCAGCAAAAACAGCAGGACCAGTCCGCCCCGCGACAGGAAGGGAATGTCGTGTTGCTGGCCGGATCCCGCGCGCGTCTCGCAGCCCGAGGGCGGCGCTAGGGCCAGAGACTCCAGGCCGATCAGGCTCTCGGCGATCAGCTGGGCCGTACCCGACGCGGGGTCGATCTGGAGGATCTGGCTGGGCAGATCCTGGCCGGCAACGGCGCGCCGGTCGGTCACCGCCCACAGGGTTCCATCGGCGTCGAAGGAAAGGCCGGCGTTGTTGTACGGTGCGGCCGCCGGGCCGAGCGGACCGATCAGTTCGGCGGCGGGGGTTTCCAGGTCGATCCGGTACAGATTCGGGGCGGCCGGCTGTCCGGCGCTGGTCAGCCCCACGCCAATGCCGTAGATCTCATCGCCCCGAACGGCGATATCGGTGATCGGATTGCCCAGCGCACCGGCGGCTCCCACCACCGAAAGCTTGCCGCTTTCGGTGTCGGCGAGAAACAGCGACTCTTCCACGTCGGAGACAACGTACAAATCACCGTCGCAGGTAAAGCTCATGCCGAAATCAAGCTTGCGATCCAGCGGCAGCAGACCGGAATTGAAGCGATTGCCGGCGCCGCCGACCGGCTGGGCCAGGCCCGTTACCATGCTGACCCGAACCAGGGTGTTGGTGTCGTCGTCGGCGCCGTACAGCACGCCGGCCGGACTCAGCGCCAGCGCCTCGACGTCGAGAAAACTGGTCCAGCCGATGTACTCGGCGTTGCCGGTGGAAAGATCGATCTGCCACAACGCATTGACGCGCTGGTCATCCCGGTCCAGGCCGCGCGAATTGATGCTGTAGCCCAACGGTTCGGCGCACAGCGAGCCGGCCGCCGCCAGCAGGACGGCCGCCACAGCGCAGTGTATGAGCGGCGCGGTTGTTCGCACGTTGTTGTATCCGAGTACTCCGACGCCCATGATCATAGCAGGATTGGGCAAAAAAGCCCATAGAGGCCTGATCGACAAGACATTCGAAAGACTCACCGAAGGCTGCCGCCACGTCTCTACAATGGGCGTTCGAAGTCAACGCAGAAACCGCCATGAAACGCACCAAAAAACCACTCATCACCTCACGCCGGGAAGCGGCCGAGGTGACCGCGCATCGCCAGCCGGCCCGGGCCGGCGTCCTGATGGTCAATCTCGGAACGCCCGAAGCGCCCACCGCGAAGGCCGTTCGGCCGTACCTGAAGCAGTTCCTGGGTGACCCGCGCGTGGTCGAAGTGCCGCGCCCGATCTGGTGGCTGATCCTCAACGGCATCATCCTGCCGTTCCGCGCACCGAAGTCGGCCAAGGCCTACGCCGAGGTCTGGACCGACGAGGGTTCGCCGCTGATGATCAACAACCAGCGCCTGGCGGCCAAGTTCAGCGACCAGGTCGCTCGGGAATTGCCGGATGTGTCGGTGGCCCTGGCGATGAGCTACGGCAAGCCCTCGATCCAGGCCGCGCTGGACAAGCTCCAGGCCGAGAACGTCCAGCGCCTGATCGTACTGCCGCTGTATCCGCAGTATTCGGCCACCACCACCGCCTCGGTGTTCGATCAGGTCACCACCTGGATGCAGGGTCAGCGCTGGTTCCCGGAACTGCGCTTCATCAACGATTACTATCGCGAAGAGAGCTGGCAGGAAGCCATCGCCGATTCGATCCGGCGGCACCAGGCGGCGCACGGCAAGCCCGATCGGCTGCTGTTCTCGTTTCACGGCATCCCCAAGCGCAATCTGCAGGCCGGCGACCCGTATTACTGCCAGTGCCAGTTCAGCGCACGCCGGATTGCCGATCGACTGGGGCTGGCGGAATCGGATTGGCAGGTCTCGTTCCAGTCGCGCCTGGGCCGGGCCGAGTGGCTCAAACCCTACACCGACCACACCCTCGAAGAGCTCGGCAAGAGCGGAGTCAGGAAGCTGCAGGTGATTTGCCCGGGTTTTTCCATCGACTGCCTGGAAACGCTGGAAGAAATCGCCATGGAAGGCGCCGAAGAGTTCATCGAGGCCGGCGGGGAGGGCCTGCAGTACATTCCCTCGCTCAACGACTCCGACGACCACGTCGCCGCACTCTACGCGCTGTGCCGGAAACACGGACAGGGGTGGCCGGAATTCGAAGGCCGCAGCGCCGAATCGGAAGCGCACGTCCGAACCCGACTGGAACAGACCGACAAGGCGGCCGTGGCATTGAACCTGGACTAGGCGCTTGTCGTCCGACCGGCTCAAGGCCCAGCTGGCCGCCTCCTTCAGCCTGGTCCTGGCCCCGCTGGCCTTGCCCCAGGGGCTGCGCCTGCGAAAAACCGCGATCCGCCTGCGCGAAGCCCCGGGCGCGCGCAGCGGTCTGGTGCCGGGCGCCGAGGCCCAGATCCGCCTGCTCGCGGTCGGCGAGTCGCCGCTGGCCGGCGTCGGCCTCGAGGACCAGTCGCAGGCTCTGACGGCGCGGCTGGCCGAGCGGCTCGCCGCGGAGACCGGGCGCGGCGTGCGCTGGCGCAGCGTTGCCCGCGGCGGACTGACCGCCGCGGCGCTGCGCGAAAAGCTGCTGCCCGAACGGGCCCAGGAACTGTCTCAAGAACCGGCCGACCTGATCCTGATCGGGCTGGGCGTCAACGACAGCCTGGCCTTGCGCTCGGCGCGTCGCTGGCAGCGCGATCTGGAAGACCTGATCGGGGAGCTGCATGCGCGAACCGGCCCGGCGCCGGTGCTCCTGGCCGGCGTTCCGGACATGTACCACTTCCCGCTGCTGCCGTTCCCGCTGAGCCTGCTGCTGGGCAGCCGCTCGCGCCTGCTCGCCCGGGCCGCCGATCGCCTGGCCGCGCGCCGGGCCCGCGCCCGCTACGTGCCCATGGCCCTGGACGGTCGCTCGGCCGAGCTGTTCTGCGAAGACGGCTTCCACCCCAACCGCGACGGTCACGCGCTGTGGGCCGAGCAGCTGACACCGGCTGCCCTGCAGCTGCTGGCCCGCTAATCGTTTCTTTCCGACCCGAACTCCGGCCAAAAAACCCGCCGAAGTCGAGTCACTTTCCGACAGCGCCGGACGATCCGGGCGGGTATCCTGTGGGTCATGTCTTCCGCCGCACCTCGCGCCATGAGCCATCCGGCCCCAACCGACCCGACCAGCGCGGCCGCGCCCGAGGCGCTCCTTGCCCGGGTTTTCGGATACCAGCATTTCCGCGGCCGCCAGCGCGAAATCATCGAGGCGGTGGCCGCCGGCGACAACGCCCTGGTGCTCATGCCGACCGGCGGCGGCAAATCGCTTTGCTACCAGATCCCGGCCCTGATGCGCCCGGGCACCGGCATCGTCGTCTCGCCGCTGATCGCCCTGATGCGCGACCAGGTCGAAGCGCTCAAGGCCAACGGCGTGGCGGCGGCGGTGCTCAACTCCAGCCTGGCTGCGCAGGAACGTCGCCAGGTCGAGCAAGACCTGCTCGCCGGTCGCATCGAACTGCTCTACATCGCCCCGGAAGGCCTGTTGCGCGAGCCGATCCTGAACCTGCTCGGCCGCTGCCGCCTGGCCCTGTTCGCCATCGACGAGGCCCACTGCGTGTCGCAGTGGGGGCACGATTTCCGACCCGAATATCTCCAGCTGGGAGCGCTGCGCGAGCGCTTTCCGGACGTTCCGCGCATTGCCCTGACCGCCACCGCCGATGAGCGCACCCGGACCGAGATCAGTCGCCACCTCCTGCCCGATGGCGGCCAGACCTTCATCGCCAGCTTCGACCGGCCGAACATCCGCTACCGGGTCGGCCTGAAGAACAATCCGCGCGCCCAGCTTTTGAGCTTCATCGACCGCGAGCACCGCGGCCATTCCGGCATCGTGTACTGCTTTTCGCGCAAGCGCGCCGAGCAGACCGCGGCGTTCCTGTACCAGAACGGCCTGACCGCCCTGCCCTATCACGCCGGCTTGAGCGCCGACGAGCGCCAGGCCCACCAGGACCGGTTCATCGGCGAAGACGGCATGATCATCTGCGCCACCATCGCCTTCGGCATGGGCATCGACAAGCCCGACGTGCGCTTCGTCGCCCACCTCGATCTGCCGCGTTCCATCGAGGCCTATTACCAGGAAACCGGCCGGGCCGGTCGCGACGGCCTGCCGGCCGATGCGTGGATGGTCTACAGCCTGGCCGACATCGTCCAGATCCGCCAGATGCAGGCCAATTCCAGCGCGCCCGAGGCCCAGCAGCGCCTCGAGCGCGAGCGCCTGGAAGCCCTGCTGGCCTACTGCGAACACGCCGGCTGCCGCCGCCCGCCGCTGCTGAGCTATTTCGACGAAGAACATCCCGGCCAGTGCGGTCACTGCGACAACTGCCTGAATCCGCCCGAGACCTGGGACGCCACCGAGGCCGCGCGCAAGGGGCTGTCGTGCGTTTACCGAACGGGTCAGCGTTTCGGCGCCGGCCACGTCATCGACGTGCTGATGGGCAACGCCACCGAACGGGTCACCGCCCTGGGGCATGACCGGTTGAGCACGTTTGCCATCGGCTCCGACCTCGACCGCTCGACCTGGCAATCCGTGCTGCGCCAGCTGCTCGCCCTGGGCCATCTCCAGCCCGACCCGGCCGGCCATGGCGGCCTGCAGCTGAGCGAACGCTGCCGCGCCCTGCTCAGGGGCGACGAGCAGCTGGAGCTGCGCCGCGACGCGGTTCCGGTCCGACGCAAGCGCGCCGCCGGCAGCCGGGTCGAGGTGGATACCGATTCTCCCGACTGGCAGGCCCTGCGCCAGTGGCGCCTGGAAACGGCGCAGGAGCAAGGCGTGCCGCCCTACGTGATCTTTCACGACGCCACGCTGGCCGCGATTCTCGACGCCCGCCCCCAATCCCTGGACGAACTGGCCCGGATCACCGGTGTGGGCCAGCACAAGCTCGACAAATACGGCGGCGACGTGCTCAACGTGCTGGCCGGTCTTGACTGACGCGGATGGCGCACCAGTCTATGATCCGCAGCGTGACTCCTCTTCCCAGGCATCGCTCATGACCCGTCGCAAGCTCATCCTTTTCTGCGCCAGTCTGTTGTGCTGGATTTCCGCCGCCGCCGAAATCCGCACCATCCCGGAAATACACGGCAGCGGAAACGCGCCGCTGGTCGAAAACCGGGAGGTCACCACCGAAGGCGTCGTGACCCTGGTCCTGGCCAACGGCTTCTGGGTTCAGGCACCCGCCCACGCCGACGCTCGCGCCGGCCTGCCCGTGTTCACCGAAAGCGTCCCGACCGTGGCCCGCGGCGACCGGGTTCGGCTGCGCGGCCGGGTTCAACAGCAACGTGCAGACAATCGACCCGCCGACCTGGCGGTGACCTTGATGATCGAGCCGGAGATCGAAATCATCGCTTCGAACCAGGCCCTGCCCGAGCCGGTGCGGATCGGACCGGGCGGGCTGCAGGTGCCGGCGCGCCTGGCGCCGGATGATTTCGATGGACCGTTACGACCGGATCACAACGCAATCGACTTCTGGACCCGCCTGCTGGGCATGCGCGTGGAACTCGAAATCCATCGGGTCGTCGGGCCGACCAGCCGCTTTCTGGACACCTGGGTCCTGATCGGCGATACCCACCGCAATCTGGGCCGGCACGGAACCGTGGCCGTACAGCCCGAAGACTTCAACCCCGAGCGCATCCTGGTTCAGGCCAACCCGCTGCTGGTGCCGACCTTTCCCGAGCCGGCAAGGGTCGGCGATCGCTTCGAACGCGTGGCCGGGATCGTCGACTACAGCTTCGGCAATTTCCGCATCCTTGCCGAACACGCCCTGCGCCTGGTCCCCGGCGAACGCGAGCACGTGGAGGGGCGGCTGCGGGGCGATGCCGATCATCTGCTCGTCAGCAGCTACAACGTCGAAAACCTCAACCCGGTGGTCGAAAACATCAGCCGCGTGCGTTCGCCGCGCGACGTGGACGACGCCATCGGCAGCGGCCGCATGGCCGAACTGGCCCGCCACATCGCCACGGTCATGAACGCACCCGACATCATCGCCCTGCAGGAAATCCAGGACGGCGACGGTGCCGAGGACAGCGACCTGGTGTCGGCCGAGCGCACCCTGGCCGCGCTCAGCGAGGCCATCGTCGAGGCCGGCGGACCGACCTACGCCTGGATCGACGCCCCGCCCGAGCGCGGCGCCGACGGCGGCCAGCCGGGCGGCAACATCCGCAACGCCTATCTCTACAATCCGGAGCGGGTCGAGCACCTGGCCGACCGAACCCGGCGCATCGAAGGCCGCGCCTTCAGCGACAGCCGCAAGCCCGTCGTCGCCGAATTCCGCTTCAACGGCCAGCCGCTGGTGCTGATCAACAACCACTTCGCCGCCAAAAGCGGCAGCGATCCGCTGTTCGGCCAGCGTCAGCCACCGCACGAGCGCCGGGCCAGCCAGCGCATCGCCCAGGCCGAGGCGCTCTTGCGCTTCGCCGCCGGCCTGGACCCGACCCGACGCGAGCGCCTTATCGTTCTTGGCGACTTCAACGACCACTGGTTTTCCGAACCGATGAACATCCTGACCAGCGACGAGACCGTACCGCTGCACAACCCGGTCACCGAGCTGCCGCCGCAGGAGCGCTTCACCTACATTTTCCAGGGCAACGCCCAGGCCATCGACCACATCCTGATCAGCCGCGCGCTCCGGCCGGTGACCGAGCTGGAAATCCTGCCCGTGAACAGCCTCAACCCGCGCCAGGCGGCCGATCACGACCCGCTGGTCGCGCGCCTGCATCTGCCGCCGCGCGATCCCTGACCAGGACACCCGCATGGGCGGGCTTCAAGTGGCTCGCAGCGCCCGCACGGTATGGAGGGCAATCATGCGCTCTTCGTCGGCGGCAATCACGCGCACCTGGAAGTCCGGCAGGAAGGCCAGGCGCTCGCCGATACGCTCGCGCACCGGCGCCACGTTCTCGCCGATGCCGCCGGTGAACACCAGCGCATCCAGCCCGCCCAGCGAGACCACCATCTCGCCGATCTTCTGGGCCGTGCGCAGCACGAAATAGTCCACCGCCAGCTTCGCTTCCGAGCTGTTGCCGGCCACCAGCTCGGACATGTCGGAGGTGCCGCCGGACAGGCCTTTCAGGCCCGACTCGTCGTGCAGGGTACGTTCGACCTCGTCCAGCGACAGGCCGCAGCTGCGCAGCATGAACAGCACCGCCCCCGGATCGATCGCCCCGCAGCGCGTGCCCATGGGCAAGCCCTCCAGCGCGGTCATGCCCATGGTCGTGTCCACGCTCCGGCCGGAGCGCATCGCGCACAGGCTGGCGCCGTTGCCCAGGTGGGCCACCACCACGCGCTCGGGTGCACCGTCCGGATCCTCGGCCAGGACGCGCGCAATCCACTCGTAGGACAGCCCGTGAAAGCCGTAGCGGCGAATGCCCTGGTCGCGCAGCGTCCTGGGCAGGGCGTAGCTGGCGGTGACCGCGTCGTGGTCGGCATGGAAGGCGGTGTCGAAACAGCCGACCTGCGGCAGCTTGGGATAGCGGTCGGCCAGGGCGCGGACCGCCTCGAGGTTGTAGCGCTGGTGCAGTGGCGCCAGCGGCGTGTAGCGGTCCAGCCGAGCCAGGATATCCTCGTCGAGCCGCACCGGCGCACGAAACTCCTCGCCGCCGTGAACGATGCGGTGGCCTGCCGCCAGCAGGCGCCAGTCGTCGCTACGGTCTTGCAGATAATTCAGAACCTCGCCGATCGCGGCGGGCAGATCAAGCTGATCGTCCAGCGTTCGTGCGGCCTCCCCGCGCAGGCTGAACTGCGGGCGGCTGCCAATCCCGATGACCCGCCCATCGGCCAGCACCGGCAGGGCATCCTCGGCCCCCAGCACGCGAAACTTGACGCTCGACGAGCCCACGTTCAGGACGACCACCGCGGGTTGCGGACTCACGGCGGCGCCCCGGCTTTCTGCGCCCTGGCCACGCGCAGCGCCAGTGCGCAGGACATCAGCCGCGTGCGCAGGTTATCGGATCGGCTGGTCAGGATCACCGGCACGCGCGCGCCCAGCACCAGCCCGGCCGCGTCGCTGTTGCCGAGAAAGGTCAGCTGTTTGGCGATCATGTTTCCGGCCTCGATGTCCGGTGCGACCAGGATGTCGGCGTCGCCGGCGACCTCCGAGACGATGCCCTTGTTGTCGGCCGACTGGCGCGAGATCGCGGCATCCAGGCCGAGCGGTCCGTCGATGATGGCGTGTTCGATCTGGCCACGGTCGGCCATCTTGCACAGGGCCGCCGCGTCCAGGGTCGACTGCATGCGGCCGTTGACCACCTCCACCGCCGACAGCATCGCCACCTTGGGCCGCTGATCCTCGCCGCCGCAGGCCGTGCGCCACAGGCCGATGGCGTTGCGGCAGATATCGGCCTTGATCTCGAGATCGGGCGCGATGTTGATGGCCGCATCGGTGATCAGCAGCGGCTTGTGGTAATTGGGCACGTCCATCACGTAGGCGTGACTGATGCGCCGCTCGGTGCGCAGGCCCGAAGAAGAAGCGACCAGGGCCGACAGCAACTCGTCGGTATGCAGCGCGCCTTTCATCAGCGCCTGGACCCGTCCGGTGGCGGCCTGGCGCACGGCTTCGGCGGCCGCGGCATGGGAGTGTTCAACGTCGATCAGCTCGTAGTCCGAGATATCGACTTCAGCCGCTTCGGCGGCGGCGCGGATGCGCGACTGTGGCCCGACCAGCACCGGCACGATCAGGTCTTCCGCCGCGGCCTCGGCGATGGCTCGAATGCCGTGGGCCTTGACCGGGTGCACAACGGCGGTCCGGAGCGGATCCAGCCCCGAGCAGGAATCGATCAGTTCACGGTAGCGGTCGTGATGCCGGAACTGCACTTCCGGCAGTTCGGCCCGCTTCTGGCGCACCTTCTCGGTCGGCGCCAGCACCACCGCCTTGCCGCTGACAAGCATCTCGCCGAGATCGTTGCGGCACTCGCAGTCCAGGGTGACCACCGGCTTGTCGCGGCGTTTCTCGCGCACGGTCAGGCGCACGTGCACGGTATCGCCGATCCGGACGGGCTTGCTGAAGCGCAGATCCTGACTGAGATAAATCGTGCCCGGCCCCGGCAACAGCGTGCCGAGCACGGTCGCGATCAGGGCCCCCGGCCACATGCCGTGGCCGATGATGCCCTGGAAGATGGTGTTGTTGGCATACACCTCGTCGAGATGCGCCGGGTTGACGTCGCCCGACATCACGGCAAACAACTCGATGTCTTCCTTCGACAGCTTGCGCGACAGGCCGGCGTGCTGGCCGATCTTCAGCTCATCGAAGGTGAAGTTCTCGAGGTACTCGTCCGGCTTTTCGGATCGTTTGGATGACATGGTTTGAGGCTCTCGAATCGGTTCAGTATGCCGCGGCCGCTTCGCTCACTGCCTGGGGTCGAGCGTGATGGCGCAGCCAGTCGGCCAGTTCATTTTCCGACAGGGTGCCTTCGGCCAGGCTCAGGAACACCGGGTAGCGATCAGCCAGCGGACCGACCATGTCCCAGCCGTTGAGCAGCAGAAAAGTTCGGCAAACGACGTAGGCGGTGCGCTTGTTGCCGTCAATGAAGGGATGGTTGCGCGCCAGCCCGAAGGCGTAGGCGGCGGCCAGCGCCGGAGCGTCCACCTCGGCCTCACCGTAGGCTGCCAATTGCCGCGGTCGGGCCAGCGCAGACTCGAACAAGCCTCGGTCACGCACCCCGGAAGGCCCGCCGTGTTCGGCGAGCTGGCGCTCATGAATGGCTTCGGCCAGTTCAGCAGAAATCCAGATCCAGTCGGCCATGGTTCACTCCGCCAGCTTGCGCAGCAGATCACGATCCTCGCGCATGACCCGTTCGGCCACGGCCAATTGCGCAGCGAATACAGGGTTGTAAGGCGTCAGCGTGATCCCATCCGGCGTCTCCAGCACCATCAGTTCATCACCGCGCTGCACGCGCAGCTTTTCCAGCAGTTCCTTGGGCAGCACCACGCCGGTGGAATTGCCGATGGCGGTCAGCTTGAGCT
>PWJA01000167.1 GCA_003560975.1 Gammaproteobacteria bacterium | reverse complement strand
CAGGGGGCCATTGATGATGCGCACCACATCTTCCCAAGCCAATTCGGGCCGCAACCGGCGGACATGGGGCACCCAGTCCTGCGCCGTCTCGTTCAACCGCTCCATGTAGCCGTCCTGTCGGGCCAGCCGAACTTTGCGCAGCGCTGCCGGGTCACGTGCGCGCAAGCCCGGGTTGCCGCCGATCCGGCCCTTCGTCCGGGCACTTGCCAAGCCTGCCTTGGTGCGTTCCCGGATCAGGGCGCGCTCGAACTCGGCTGCGGCACCCAGGACCTGCAGCGTGAATTTGCCTTGCGGGGATGCGGTGTCGATCGGGTCCTGAATAGAACGAAAGAACGCGCCCTTGGCTTCCAGCCGTTCAATCACCTCCAGCAGATGCGACAATGAGCGGGCGAGACGGTCAATACGCACCACCACCAGCGTATCGCCCGGGCCTACCCGTTCCAGCACCCGCGCGAGCACGGGCCGCGCACGATTTCCGCCCGAGGCCTGTTCCTCATGAATCTCGATGCAGCCCGCAGTTTTCAGGGCCTGCGACTGGGGCAGGGGGGTCTGATCCTCGGTAGATACGCGCGCATAGCCAATCAGGGGCATCAAATCCTGCCTTTTTCAGTTGCGGATACGACCAATAAACGACCGTTTGTAAATGAATGCAAGGGCGCGCTCTGTGGCCCTGCTCAACGGAAAGCTCTTGGTTTCCATACGCAGAGCTCGATCAGAGAGTTCTCGCGGATCATCGCGCGCGCGTGCTATGTAAGGTGTACAGACGCGCTCTGATAAAACCCTTGGGTAAAATGCAAAATAGCCGTATTTTGCATATATGAATCCTAGATCCCCTGCAATGTATGATGAATTTGACGCCCTCGTCTTCGATGCAGAGGAGGTCGAACAGGCGTCCGAGGACGACCTGTGGTTCCTACCCGGTCCGATGGACGACGAGCCGGACTACCTGCCGCCGGGACCACGGGCCGAACCGCGTGAAACCGAGGTCCTCGACGATTGGCGGAAGGCAGAGGGAGGCCAGGCTGCGCGTCTTGCCCGTGTGGCCGGCCGCATCGGCGCGCTGGACGACCGCCTGAAGCGCGGACCGGAAGGATGGCGGCATCGGCTGGCGCTGATGGAGGCTGCAGATTTGAGCTGGCACACCGGTGACCGCATCAGCCAGGATCGGCTGGCGCTCTGGATCTCGCTGCGCCTGTCCGGCGTCCAGGACGACACGGCGGCGCTTGCGCGAGTCGGATGGGCAGTTCGGCGACTGACTGGTGGACCGGGACCGGAGCAGGACTTGGCCGCCTTCCTCGACCGTCGCGACCCCGGGAACCTCAGTGATGAAAGCGAGCCGTTCATGGATCGCGCGAGCGGTTGGCTGGATCTGATGGGGCAGGCCGCAGACCTGCACCCGATCACTCGCGCCGCTATGGGCTTTCACCTCTGGCGCCTTGCGGGGCTCGGGCAGCACGGTGACCAGATGGAAGCGGCTGTCGCGGCGGCGCGGATCGCGGCCAGAGAAGGGAGAGGAGCAGTCTTCGCGCCTCTGGCTACGGGCGGGGCAGGGGGGCTGCGCGCCGGCGGCCCACCCGCTGACCGTCTGGCGCGCTGGCTCGACGGGATGGAGAAGGCCTGTCTGACCGCGATGCGACAGCTTGACGATATCGAGGCATGGGCGGCGCGGGCGGAGGCCGAAATGACATTGCTCTCGGGCAGGACGCCGCCGGCCTTGCGCGCAGTGCTGACCGAATGGCCGCTCGTCTCTGCGCCGATGGCCGAGGCCCTGACTGGTGCCAGCCGCGCCGCTGTTCAGCGTAACCTTGCATGGATGCAAGCGCGGGGTCTGATCCGCGAGGTGACAGGACAGGGGCGGTTCAGGATGTGGAAGGCGACAAACTGAAGACCGCAGACATCTGCATGACCTTCTGGTCAGTCGTTTCGCTACTCGGGCAGGTCCCCGTCCGCGAACAGGTTCGGGAAAAGGCGCTCCCGGTAGTCGAGAGGGAATGCCAGTCGCACGGGTGTTTTCGGCGAGGCCGATGAAAGGTAACCGGCTGAGGTCAGCTTGCTCAACGTGTTGCGCGCCGTGCGCTCGGACGTCTTGAGCACGATCTGTGCCTCGCCGCGTTCCAGCGTGCCGTAGCGCAAGACCGCCGAGACGAGATCAGGCGCACGCTTGTCATCGATCGTGTCTGCGACCAGACGCCGATAGCGCTTTTCCAGACCCGGAAGGTCAAAAAGCTTGGCCGAGAAGGTGATCTGATCCAGCGTCACTTTCAGGAACCATTCGCAATAGGTCTTCAGAGCGGCTTCGGACAGATTGCCCCGCCCGTCTCGATCTCCGCGGCGAGGGGAATCGGCCATGTCCATCATGCGCTTGTATTCGCCGCGGTCCGCCAGCCCGCGCGCCAATCCGCGCGAGACAGACCACAATCCCTGACCTCCAATACCGGCCTCGAGCGCCATCGCATGGGACATCAGGCGGCTGACCCGCCCGTTTCCGTCGGGAAACGGATGGATGTAGTTGAGCCGGTGGTGCGCCGAGGCAATGGCGATGATCCGTCCGCTTGCCGAGCGTTCCGCGATCTGAAAGCGCTTGTCGAAATGGTCCATGAAGGCTGCGACCCGACCGGAGGACGGGGGCAGATGGCGGCCGACAGCGACTTCGTTGTCGCCATCCTGCCGCATGCGGCCCGGAATGATCGGCTCGGTCGTGCCATCGGGGTGCTCGATGCGCCGGAACTCGTCAGGCATCTCTTCGTAGAAGGTCTTGTGCACCCAGGTGAGGAATGAGACAGACGTGGGCCGGGGCAAGTTGCCTTCCCGATGCATCTTGTCGATCAAGCGCTGGACGATGACATGGGCGCGGGCTTCGAGTGCGAGGGGCCGCGTCTCGGCTTCCAACTCGGCCCCGGCGAGGGCGCGTTCGATGTCGCGCGGGCGCGTGTTGTGCCCCTCGATCAGGTTCGAGTAGTAGCAGTTCATCACCCTGACCAGGTCGGCCAATTCGGCTGCGCTGTCCGGGTGGAGACCCTGACCGAGGTTTGCAGCCTCGCGCTGGATCTCAACCGACAGGTCCGCCAGGCTGGCGGGTATGTGCTCTTCGAAGAAGCATGGTTCGATCCTGCCGGGGGTCTCGAGCATTCTTTGCCGATCTTTTGCCTAAGGAAGTTTCAGCAATTACTATCACTTTACGCCAACGCGTCCAAGCTTTTGCCGATATGCGTTGCCGATTATATTTGCCGATGTCGTTCAGCCCGATGCAGGGCATCCACAGCGGCAGGAATGGATCACTACATCGTCATCGCGCCCGAGCAACCAGTGCTTCTTTGAACTCACGACTATCCCTCCTGAATTTTCCAGCTTCAGGATAGTTCCGCCACACAAAGTGAGACAGAGCCCTTAATTGGGCTCTGCCTCAATCTGTGTGGCGGAACGGTAGCATTCTCGCCCGTAACAATTCTGGACCGGCTCGGCCATACATGGCGCGCTTGAGGGTCTTCAGGCGATTGATCTGACCTTCTGCTTGGCCGTTGCTCCATGGCATCTCGATTGCGTTTTTGACCGCATCGAAGTCCCGGTTCAAGGTGCGGGCGAAGCGCACAATGGGCGCCAGGTCGGTTTCGATCGCGTCGTCGATCCACGCAGGGAGCGGGTCTGCTTGGCGGCCACGCAGGATACCGTTGAATCGCATGGCGAGGCCGCGCATCGTCGCAAAAGCGGGAGAACCGGCATTGAGAGCGTCGACTTTCCGCGCCTGATCCGAGGAGAGCTTTCCGCGGGGTTTGATGCACAGCGCGGCCGCGATGACCGGGGAAATCGCGTGCCCAGTTTCCGGGTCCCGGACTGGCTTAAGGATTTCGTGCTCTATCTTGGGGTGCTGTTCGGCTCTGCGCCAGCCCGCCAGCAACCGCTGCAGATGCGTTTGACTCCCCTCGTAACCACGCTCTCGGATCAGACGGAACAGGGCGCTTCCAGTTCGAATGCCGTCCTTCCAACTGCGGCGCAGGAACTCTTCAAAGTACCACGGCGAAGTCCGCTTCAAAGCTGCCCGCCTGCGGTCCGGTGGTGTCTCGAACTGCAGCCATTTCGCGATGCTGCGACGCGGGAACCCTGTTCGCCGCCCGATCTCGCTGCAGGAAAGCCCCTGATTTCGGAGCGCATGGATGGTGGCGAAAATCTCTTCCCGAGACGTCCTGTGCGCAAGGCGTGACTTCAGAAGGCTGCCGGCTGCGGTGATGTTGTCGGCGTCGGACAGCAGCGCCCTGCCGGTTGCACGGCCATGAAGGTTCATTTGCTCCTCGATGGCCTGCCGCAGGTTTTGCACGATATGGAACCGGTCAGCGACTTGCTTCGCCTGCGGTGCCCCTTGGCGGGCGGCCTGGGCGTAGAGACCGCAGCGATCTCTGCTGATCACTTCTACTTCGGGATGTTGTTTCAGCCAGTTGGTGCAGGTGACGACATCTCGATCCTCGAGAACATCGATGACCACGCGACGCTCCAGATCGACAATGATCGTGCCATAGGTCTGCGACTTCCGCCAGCTCCAGTCGTCGATCCCGATGACTGTCGGCGGCTCGGCGGTGTCTTGAGCACGCTTCTTCAGCTGCCTGAGCACCGTGTCATCGCTGACCCCAAGTCCCAAACGGTGCAAGAGCCGCTCGGCAGGCCGACCGCCGGTTGCATGCCCCAGATGCCTGACAATCCCCCCGACGCGCGAGGTGCGCCGTGCATAGGGACGCGCAATCGAGGCGATCTGGTCCGAGAAAGTTCGACGCGGGCAAGCGGGTGCCAAGCATCGCCAACGGCAAACCGCGAGATCAACCGTAACCCCATCTCCATGGGCGGGATAATCCTGCAGTCGCCTGCGCCGCCAGCCGTGACGTCGGCGTGAATGCAATCCACAGTCCGGGCAAATGCCGTTTGGTGTCAGACTGCCCAATACAATCCACCCGCCGGAATCACTTCGCTCGACGCTTTGAACCGAAACTTCGCCCCCGGGCGACCAATGGCGCTGCGAACTCACAACTATCCCTCCTGAATTTTCCAGTTTCAGGATAGTTGCGCCACACAAAGTGAGGCAGAGCCGATTTAAGGGCAACGCGACACCTGACCACCCGGATCGGCAGCGATCCGGGGCGCTTCCTTCTGGGTACCCAGACCCCGGACTACCGGAGATGACACAAATGCAGCGATTCCCTTTAGCACCCCTTACGCTGATACTGACGCTGTTGTCCGGTTGCGGTGCCCTGACCGCAGTGTCCGACGCCAGTGCACGCATGGACGCCTATACCCTGATCCCCGTCGCCCGGATCGGGGGCGATGCCGCCACGGGGGAACGACATCTGATTGTCGAACTGCCCTCGTCGGCCGGGGGCTTGGCAACAGACCGGATCATGATCAAGCCGCGCCCGGGCCAGGCCCAGTATCTGCCCGATGGCCGCTGGACCGAACCCACCCCCGCGCTGGTTCAGACCTTGATGGTGGCGTCGTTCCAGAACATGGGTGGTTTCCGGCTGGTCGGGCGTACGGCTGCGGGGCTGCAACCTGATTACACGCTCATGACCGAATTGCAGGACTTTCACGCCGAACCTTCGGGGGCGGCCACGACCCCGCTGACCGTCCGGGTCGGCGTCATGGCAACACTGATCCGCGAATCCGACAGGCGGATCGTCGCATCGCGCCGCTTCGCGGCCACGGCCAGTGTCGCTTCTGACGACACGCTGGCGGTGGTCAGAGGGTTCGAGACGGCCACGCAGACCCTGCTCAGCGATGTCGTGGTCTGGACCCGCACGCAGGCACGCTGAAAGCTCAGCGCGGCATCGTCCAACACCGACCCGGCCGACAATACCTTCGTCAAGACAACTGTCATGTCCAGGCATTAACTTGGATCAGTTTCCAGTTCGTGCCTGTCTGCTAGTGTCTTGTCTCTATCCGCCATTCTTGTTTTCACTCCGCACTTTGACGATCCGCCAGGGGCAAGGATGTAACTGTCAGAAGGAGAATTGCGATGGAAAGTCGGGCGACACGTACCTTGGTAACTTTTCCCGAATATTCTGGGCTTCAAGACTCCGACGAATTGCCTGTGGCCGGCGAATACGGCCTGATCCTCGACGAAGCACTGCTACTAGCCATGCTCATGCCGATGTCTCTGCACCAAGCCGAAGCTCGCCTGACTGGCACAAGGCCGTGACGAAAAGACCAGACGTAATGCAAGCGGCACCGCCGCCCGCCACAAGGAACAGCAGGCAACATCTTTTGAAGAAACGAGGCCGATATCCGTCGTTCGGTCTGATGCGACGCCTTGTCATGGCCTTGATCCTTCTGTTCGCAGCCGCGAGCCTTGCCGGACAGGATCGCCCTGCGCTGGCGCCAGTGATCGTGCTGACTGCAAAAGGGCCGGTGTCGCCGGCCATGTCGGACTACATCCGCCGCAATCTTGGTGCCGCCGCCGCGCGGGGCAGCCCGCTGGTGGTTCTGAAGCTGGACACGCCGGGCGGTCTGGACACATCAATGCGCGAGATCATCCAGGCGATCCTGGCCTCGCCCGTACCAGTGGCCGCCTGGGTGGCCCCGCAAGGCGGACGGGCGGCCAGCGCTGGCACATACATCCTCTATGCCAGTCACATTGCTGCGATGGCACCGGCCACCAATCTGGGGGCGGCGACGCCGGTGTCCCTGACCGGGCCGGGCGGCGCCGAGGATGGGCCGCGCGCGCCCCTGCCCGTGGCCCCGCCGCGGGATGACGACAGCCAGGCCACGCCTGCGGACCCTCCTGCCGCCCCGCCCCGGCCGAGCGGCACCGCGATGGAGGCGAAGGTGATCAACGATGCCGTGGCCTATATCCGCGGGTTGGCGGAACTGCGCGGGCGCAATGCCGATTGGGCCGAGGCGGCCGTGCGGCGGGGCGAAAGCCTCAGCTCGGGTGCCGCTGCGGCCGAGGGGGTGATCGACTTTGTCGCTGCCGATCTGGTGGCGCTGCTGAACCAGGCCGATGGTCGCGTCGTGATGATGGAAGGCGGGCCGCTGACCCTTGCCACGGCCGGGCTGGCGCATGAGGTGATCACCCCGGACTGGCGCACCGCCATCTTGAGCGTGATCACCAACCCGAATGTCGCGCTGATCCTGATGCTGGTGGGAGTCTATGGCATCATCCTTGAGTTCCTGAACCCCGGCGTGCTGGTTGCGGGCACAGTCGGCGGGATCAGCCTGATCCTGGGCCTCTATGCGCTGGCACTGCTGCCCGTCAGCTATGCTGGGATCGGGCTTATCCTACTGGGCCTGGCCCTGATCGTGGCCGAGGCCTTTGCGCCGTCCTTCGGCGTCCTGGGTATTGGCGGCACAGCGGCGCTTGTGCTGGGAGCCGTAATTCTGATCGACACCGACGCACCAGGCTTCGTGGTCTCGGTGCCAATCATAGCTGGCGTGGCCGTTGCAGGGCTGATCTCGACGCTGATCATCGCGCGCCTCGCGGCGCGGTCATTCGCCGCAAGGGTGGTCAGCGGCGCCGAGGCAATGATCGGTGCACCTGCGACGGTCCTGGACTGGCAAAAGGGCCAAGGCCATGTATGGGCCAAGGGCGAGCGCTGGCAGGCCATCGGCCCCGAAGTTCTGACCCCGCAAGAACCCATCTGCATCACCGCGATAAGCGGGCTTGTGCTTCAAGTCGAACCACCGGGCCACGCCACCTGAAACACCGCCCCAAGGGGCAGGAGGATGACATGGAATTATTGTATGATCTTGGCTTCTACGGCGTTCTGGTCGTCTTCTTTTTGGCGCTGCTGGCCGCAGCCATAAAGATCCTGCGTGAATACGAACGCGCAGTGGTCTTCACGCTCGGCCGATTCACCGGGGTCAAGGGCCCCGGTCTGATCATTGTGATCCCGGGCATCCAGCAGGTTGTCCGTGTGGACATGCGGGTCAAGGTGCTGGACGTACCGAGCCAGGATGTGATCAGCCGCGACAACGTCTCGGTCCGGGTCAACGCGGTGATCTATTTCCGCGTCATGGACGCCGAACGCGCCACCATCCAGGTCGAGAACTTCATGCAGGCGACCAGCGAACTCGCGCAGACGACGCTGCGCTCTGTCCTGGGCAAGCACGAACTGGACGAGATGCTGTCCGAACGCGACACGCTCAATCGTGACATTCAAGAACTGCTGGATGCGCAGACCGACACCTGGGGCATCAAGGTCTCAAATGTCGAGATCAAGCATGTTGATGTGAACGAAAGCATGATCCGTGCAATCGCTCAGCAGGCCGAAGCCGAGCGCGAGCGCCGCGCCAAGGTCATCAACGCACAAGGCGAGGCGCAGGCAGCCGAGAAGCTGCTGGAAGCCGCGCAAATCATGTCCCGCGACCCTGGCGCGATGCAGCTACGCTATCTCAGCTCACTCAACATCATCGCAGCAGAGAAGAACTCGACCATAATCTTCCCGTTTCCGATGGAACTGGCCGGCTTGATCGCAGGCATCAAACCGATCGAAGCGAAGGGTTGAAGAGGCTGACGCTTGGCCCGGCCTTGTCTGTGGGGTAGTGGCCCGGGCTTCGGCGCTGAAAGTGCTTGCAGGGTGGCGGGAAAGCGATCTGCCATGAAGGGCGGCCACATTGCAGACTTTCGCGTTCGTGGCCAAAGGCGCTGTTCATGCTTCCCCCACTGCAACCTCCACTTTCATCGCCACCAGGTCACCGGGCTGGCCTTGGAAACTGCCTGTCACGGGTGCGACCTGGCTGATGTGGCGGGCAGCCGCGACCGGGACCAGATTGGCCGAGCCCATGGACCGGTTGGTCGGATCGAAGGCGATCCAGCCGGCGCCAGGCACGAAAACCTCGACCCAGGCATGGGTAGACCCCGCGCCCGTCGATCCGAGAAGTTTTGTGGACGCGATCCAAAGATAGCCCGAGACGATCCTCGCACCGAAGCCCAGCGTGCGGACCGCCTCGGCAAACAGAACCGCGATGTCGCGGCACGATCCCCAGCCGCGATCCAGGGTTTCCAGCGGACCTTGCGTGCCTTCGACTTCGCGGCTCTGGTAGTTGATGCGGGCCGATACGCCAGCGGAAATATCCTTGAGCAGCGAGAGGGTGTCGGTTGGTCGCGTCATGACGAACCCTTCGACCCAGTCTGACAGACGCCCGACCACATCGACAT
>PWJA01000219.1 GCA_003560975.1 Gammaproteobacteria bacterium | reverse complement strand
TTCGCCGAACAGAAAACGCTCAACGTCAATTGCGACATCCTGGAACCGGCCACCATGCAGCCGTACAGCCGCTGCCCGCGGTCCCTGGCCAAGCGCGCCGAGGCGTACCTGAAGGCAAGCGGGGTCGCCGATTCGGCCTTTTTCGGCCCGGAGCCCGAGTTCTTCGTTTTCGATTCGGTCCGCTTCGGTAACGAGATTTCCGGTGCGTTCTTCGAGATCGACGCGGAAGAAGCTGCCTGGAATACGGCCAAGAAATACGAGGAAGGCAACCACGGTCATCGACCGCGCGTCAAAGGCGGCTATTTCCCGGTACCGCCGGTCGACGGCTTGAACGACCTGCGCTCGGTCATGTGCGCCACGCTTGAATCGATCGGCATTCCGGTCGAAGTACACCACCACGAAGTCGGCACGGCCGGCCAGTGCGAGATCGGTACGCGCTTCAATACGCTTACGCGCAAGGCCGACGAACTGCTGATGCTGAAGTACGTCGTTCAGAACGTCGCCCACGAGCACGGTCGCACGGCCACGTTCATGCCCAAGCCGCTGGTCGGCGACAACGGGTCGGGCATGCACGTGCATCAGTCCCTTTCCAAGGGCGGCACCAACCTGTTCGCCGGCGACGGCTACGGGGGCCTGAGCGAAACCGCGTTGCACTACATCGGCGGGATTTTCAAGCACGCGCGCGCGATCAACGCCTTTGCCAACTCCACGACCAACAGCTACAAGCGCCTGGTACCGGGCTTCGAGGCGCCGGTGCTGCTGGCCTACTCGGCCCGCAACCGCTCCGCTTCGTGCCGGGTGCCGTGGGTGTTCAACGACAAGGGTCGCAGAATCGAGGTGCGCTTCGGCGACCCGGCCGGCAATCCCTACCTGACCTTCGCCGCGATGATGATGGCCGGCCTGGACGGCATCGTCAACAAGATCAACCCCGGCGCTCCCATGGACAAGGACTTGTACGATCTGCCGCCGGAAGAAGAGCGCGACATTCCGCGCGTCTGTCACGCGCTCGACCAGGCTTTGGAGGCCCTCGACGCCGATCGCGACTTCCTCAAGGCCGGCGACGTGTTCTCCGATGATCTGATCGACGGCTACATCGATCTGAAGATGCAGGAGGTTACCCGCTTCCGGATGTCGACCCATCCGGTGGAATTCGACATGTACTACTCGTCCTGAAGAGGATCCACTCTTCCCCCAGGGGCCGGCGTCCGCGGACGCCGGCCTTCTCCGGTGCCCGCCTGCCCCCTCGTCGCTCAAAAGTTGAACAAGCGAAGAAGTACACTACAGCATCGCTTTCCCTCAACCGGAGCGCAAACCATGCAATTGTTCGCCCTGCCCCTGCTCGCGGCTGTGTTTCTGGCCAGTTCAGCCCTCGCCGGCCAACCGATCTACAAGATCGAAGACGAACACGGCAACGTCACCTACACCGACCAGAAGCCGGACGAAAGCGCCGAGCCCGTGGATCTGCCCGACCTTCAGCCGGTGGGCGACTCCGATGCCGAACTGGCCGAGCTCCTGATCGGCCAGGCCGGGGAAGAGTCCGTGCAGCCGCTGCAGCTGGCCATTTCCCGACCAGCCGACGGCGATCGGGTAGACCATCCTGCCGGCGAGGTCGATGTCGAGATCCACAGCAATATCGAGATTCCGGCGGCCGCCCAGATCGTTCTGATCCTCAACGATGCGCCCCAGGCGCCGATGCGCCAGCTGGAGTTGACCCTCACCGGTCTCGAGCAGGGCACCCATCGGTTGCGCGCAGAACTGCAAACGCCCAGCGGCCGTCGACTGGCCGCCACCGAAGAAATTCGGTTCGTGCTGCAACGCGGCCCCACCACCGGGTCGGATCCGTGAGCCGAATCCCGCTGGACAGTCTGCAAACCGGCCTGATCGTGATCGATCGAGGAGGCCGCATCGTCTGGTTGAACCAGGCGACCGCGGACTTTCTGGCCCGCTCTCCGGCCGCGCTGACCGGCCAGGCCCTGGCCGAAGTCGACCCGAACCTGGCGCGCTGGTCGCGACGCCTGGAACAGGGCCTGGCCTGCTTCCAGGCGCCGGAGGCCACGCTGAGCGCCAGCGGCCAGGTCGCCGACGCCATCTTTACGCGCCTGGAAGACGAGACGCTGATCGAACTCCATCCGGTGGCCGCGCGCGTTCGCCATCGCAAGCTCGCCGAGCGCGCGGACCATCAACAAGCCATCCACCTGCTCGCCCGACGCCTTGCCCACGAGCTGCGCAACCCCCTCTCGGGCGTGCGCGGAGCGGCCCAGCTGATCAGTCACCAGAACGATCTGTCCGCGATTCGGCGACACGCCGAAATGATCCAGCGCGAGGTCGATCGGGTGACCCGCCTGATCGAGCATTTCGCCGGCAACGAGTGCAGTCGGCCCGAACCCGTCAATCTCCACCAGGTGCTGGAAGAATCGGGCGAACTGGTCGCCGCCGAACGACACGGCCGGCTGAGGCTGATCCGGGATTTCGATCCCAGCATCCCGATTCTGAATGCCGACGGCGGGCAACTGCACCAGCTCATGCTCAACCTGCTGCGCAATGCCGTCCAGGCCGGCGCCGGGACGATTCGGCTCAAGACTCGCATCGAACACGACTCGGCGCTGATCGACGGGCCGGCCCGGCACGCCGTGCGCATCGAGGTGATCGACGACGGCAGCGGCGTCAGCGAGGCGCTGCGCGAACGCCTGTTTCTGCCGCTGGTGTCCGGTCGCGATCAGGGTTCGGGGTTCGGTCTGGCCATCGTCCAGCAGATCGCCCGGGCGCACGGCGGCCTGGTCGACTACGAACCGGTGGCGGACGGCAGCAGCTTCATCGTTCGACTTCCTCTGATTCCTTCTGCCGAGACAGCCGATGCCTGAGCGGGTCTGGGTAATCGACGACGATCCGGGCATTCGCTACGTGCTCGAGGAGTACTTGCGCGGCGAGAACCTCAATCCACGGGCATTCGCCACCGGCGAAGAACTCGGCAAGGCGTTCCGTCATCACGAGCCGGACCTGGTCCTGGCCGATATTCGTCTGGAGGGCAAAGACGGCCTGGAGCTCATGCAGGAGCTGCGCAAGAAACGCCCGGATCTGCCGGTCATCATCATGACCGCCTACTCCGACCTGGACTACGCCGTGCGCGCCTTCCAGGGCGGAGCTTTCGAGTTCATTTCCAAACCGTTTGACCTCAACGAGGTCGGCCGCCTGATCCGCAAGGCGCTGAAAAAGCAGGCCGGAACCGGTCAAGGTGAAAGCGACCCGGACGGCATGGTCGGGTCGTCGCCCGCTTTCCAGGACATGATCCGGGTCATTGGACGCTTGTCCGGCAGCGACATTCCCGTGCTGATCACCGGCGAGACCGGCACCGGCAAGGAACTGGTCGCGCGCGCGCTGCACGGCCACAGCCCGCGCGCGCGCGGGCCTTTCGTCGCCATCAACACCGCCGCCATTCCCGAAGACCTGCTCGAATCGGAGCTGTTCGGGCACGAACGCGGCGCTTTCACCGGCGCGGCGGACAAGCGCCTGGGGCGCTTCGAGCAGGCGGCCGGCGGCACGCTCTTCCTTGACGAGATCGGCGACATGCCGCTGTCGCTGCAGTCGCGCCTGCTCCGGGTGCTGGCCGAGGGCGAGTACTATCGTCTGGGCGGGCATGATCTGGTCGAGGCCGATGTTCGAATCATCACCGCGACGCACCGCGACCTGCCGGCGCTGGTTGCGGATGGACTGTTCCGGGCCGACCTGTACCACCGCCTGAAAGTCATCACCCTGCGCGTGCCGCCCCTGCGTGAACGGCTCGGCGACATCCCGGCCCTGACGCGCCATTTTCTGCGCGAGGCCGGCCAGGAATTTCGCCTGCCGCCCAAGCTGGCCGATCAGGCCCTGCTGGACTACCTGCAGACCCTGAGCTGGCCCGGCAACGTGCGCGAACTTCGCCATTTGTGTCAGTCGCTGGCCGCCCTGGCTCCGGCACCGGTCATCGGCATCGACGACCTGCCGCCGGAGCTGCATCCCGGACACTCGCAGCAAAGCGATTCGACAGCCGGTGACTGGCTGGATCAGATGAGTGCGGAGTTGCGCAGCTCCCTGCACGACAGCGAAGAGCCCGTATACGAACCGCTGAAAACCCGCTTCGAGCGGCACATCGCCCAGACCACGGTCGAGGTCTGCGCCGGCAACCAGTCCGAGGCGGCGCGCAAGCTGGGGATCAGCCGCAATACGCTGGCGCGAATGCTCAAGAGTCCGCACTCGGAACCGGATCCGGCCTGAACTGGCCGCGCCGTGCGCGCGTGGCGAAGAATGGGTGCGGGCCCTACCGAGGAGGCTCCTGCTCCCCGGGCGCCAGCCAGCCGGCGGCGGCCTTGCGCAAACGATTCAGCACGCCCTCCCATTCACTGCGGGTCAGCACCGCGGCCGGCAGCATCAGCACGATCCGCTCGGCCCGACCCTGCTCGGCGGTGCGCAGCTTCCGGTAAAGGACACGGGCGGCACGGACCGCATCCATCGGCAATTCGACGAGAACCGAGTCCTCGCCCAGTCCGGCCAGACGGCGATCGCGCTCCGATTCATCGGCATACAGCCAGACGGCCAGCGGTCGGTTCGGTCGATAGTGCTCCTTCATCTGGCCGGGGGCCAAACGCCCCGGGCCGCCGGAAGGCGTGGTGACCGGGGCCCGGATTCGCCAGCCCGGCGGCAGCAGCGCTTCGACCTGGGGTCGGCTGATCAGGCCCGGCCGCAGCCAGGTCACGGTCCGGTCGCTGGAATCCATCTGGAGAATGGTCGATTCGATACCGACCCGGCACGGCCCGCCGTCGATCACCGCCACGTCCTCCGGACGGAAAACGGCGCGCACGTCGTCGGCCGTGGTTGGGGAGAGCCGGGTGAACAGGTTTGCGCTGGGAGCGACCAGCGGCACGTCCAGGCTTCGGAGCACGGCCAGCGCAACCGGGTGGTCGGGCATGCGAACGGCCACCGTATCGCGACCTGCGGTGATGCGATCGCTGATTCGCGCCGAGCGCGGCAGAACCAGGGTCAGGGGACCGGGCCAGTACCGTTGAGCGAGCCGGTGGGCAAGCTCCGGCCAGTCACGTACGCACTGCCGGGCCTGGGCCAGCGTGGCCACGTGGACGATCAGCGGGTTGTCCGGCGGCCGGCCCTTGAGCGCAAAGATGCGCTCGATCAGGTCGGGTCGGTCGATCGGGGCGGCCAGCCCGTACACCGTTTCGGTCGGCAGGGCCAGCAGACGACCCTGCTCGAACACGGCGTTCGGATCCCGCGCTGCGTCGGCGCCGGTCAAGCCCGGTTTCATCGGTGCGGGTTCCTGGGACCGCTCACGCTCAATGGACCTCCAGCCAGAAGGTGACCGGTCCGTCATTGGTCAGGCTCACCTGCATATCCGCGCCAAAGCGTCCCGCCGAGGTTTGCGGCCAGGCGCCCCGCGCCCGGTCGAGCAGTTGCCGGAACAAGGCCTGCCCTTCCTCGGCCGGCGCGGCGGGCGTGAAGCTTGGCCGGTTGCCGGAGTCGGTATCGGCGGCCAGCGTGAACTGGGGCACCAGCAGCAGGCCTCCGCCGACATCGCGGAGACTGCGGTTCATCCGGCCATCGGCATCGGCGAAGACCCGGTAGCTGAGCAGGCGGTCGAGAAAGCGCGGCAAGCGTTCGGCCCGGTCGCCGCGGGAAAACGCGGTCAACACCAGCAAACCGGCGTCGATGCGAGCGACCAGTTCGCCGTCGACCTCGACCCGGGCCCGGCTGACGCGCTGCAATAGTCCGATCATGAATCCCCCGACGCGTTGACTGGTTGACCCGTCTGATCTTAGCAGCGCAGGCAGCCACTCATCCGACCCGGTGAACGAAAACGTTTACGGGTATCCTCTGCTCTTGGAACTGCCCGCTCCGCCCCGTCTGCAGTCATGAAAATCACCCTGGCCCTTGCCCTGATCCGCCTGCTGAGCTGGCTGCCGCTGCGCCTGATTTACTGGCTGGCGGTGATCCCGGGCACCTTGGCCTATCTGCTGCCGTGGCGCAAGCACCGCGTGATCCGGACCAACCTTGCCATCGCCTTTCCCGAACTCGGCGCCGGCGAGCGCAAGCGTCTGCATCGGCACAATCTGATCGAGATGATGCGTCTGATCCTGGAAAGCGGCGCGGCCTGGTACTGGCCGGCCCAGCGGCTCGAGAAGCATTTGCGCACACCCCAGGGCTGGGAGGCGGTGGAGGCGGCCCAGCGCGAGGGTCAGGGCGTGCTCCTGATCGGCGCCCATCTCGGCAACTGGGAACTGTCCTCGCTGGTGACCAGCCTGAAAGGGCCGTTCTGCGGGCTGTACAAGGCCCCAAGAGATGCGGCCGTGGACGCGGCGCTGACTCGCTCCCGCGAGCGCTTCGGTGCCCGCCTGATCGCAGCCGGAAGCCCGGCAATGCGCGGTCTGCTGCGCGAACTGAAATCCGGCGGCACGGTGGGGCTGCTCATGGATCAGCTGCCGCGCCAGGGCGAGGGTGTGTATGCCCCGCTGTTCGGTCGCCCGACGCTGACCCTGACCCTGGTCAACCGCCTCGCCCGCCGGACCGGATGTCGGGTGTTCTTCGCGAGCATCGAACGACTCTCGGCGGGCAGGGGCTGGCAGCTTCGATGCACCCCGGCCCCGGCGCTGGTCAGCGGCACCGACACCATCGCCGCAGCCGCCGCAATCAACGCCCAGCTCGAACAAGCAATTCGCCGGGTGCCGGCCCAGTACCTCTGGCTCTACAAGCGCTTCGGCCTGCCGCCCCCGGGCCTGGCCGACCCCTATCGGGAGTCGACATGATCGGACGGGCCCTGCGGATTCTGGCCCGCGCGCTTGCCCTGTTCCCCCTGGGGCTACTGCACGCGGCCGCGATTCCGGCTGGAAGGGGTCTGGGCGTGCTGCCGTGGAAAAAGCACGCCGTAGCGCGGCGCAACCTGGCGGTCTGCTTTCCGGATCAGGCACCTGGGGAACGCAAACGGCTGGAACGGGCGCAGCGGGTTGAACTGCTTCGGCTGGCATCCGAGCTCGGCGCAATTGCGCATTGGTCGGAGGCGCGCCTGACCCGTCACCTGGTCGCCGAGCACGGCTGGCGGCACGTCGAGGCGGGCCTGGCAAGCGGGCGCGGCGTCCTGCTGGTTTCGGCCCACCTGGGCAACTGGGAGCTCCTCAACCTGGAATTGTCGCGCCGAACGCCGATGGTCACGCTCTACCTGGCGCCGGAACGGAAAAGTGTTGATCAGTTCATTACCCGGGTGCGCAGCCGCTTCGGTGCCCGCATGGTGCCCAGCGGCAGTGCCGCCATGCGCCAGCTGCTGCGCCAGCTTCGCAACGGGGGCGCGGTTGGGATCGCGGCCGACATCCAGCCGAAGCAGGGAGAAGGCGTTTTCGTGCCGCTGTTCGAGACGCCGGCACTGACCATGACCCTGGTCAACCGTCTCGCCCGCAAGACCGGCTGCGAGGTCATTTTCTGCTGGGCCGAACGCCATGCGGGCCGGGGATGGAGCCTGCACTTCCAGCCCGCCGGCCCCGCCATTGCGGGGCCCGACCCGGACGAGGCGCTGGTCCCGATGAACCGCTGGCTGGCCGAACGCATTCGCCGCGCCCCGGCCCAGTACCTGTGGATTTACAAGCGCTTCAGCCGGCGTCCGCAGGGAGAGGCCCGGTTTTACCCGAAAGACTGATCAGGCGCCTGGGGCCGTTTTCCCGTTGGGCTCTTTCCAGGCCAGCAGCAGGCGCGCCAGGGCCGGCAGCAAGAGCATGGCGCCGACCATATTGAAGATGAACATGAAGGCGAGCAGAACGCCCATATCGGCCTGGAACTGAAGCGCCGAAAACAGCCAGGTGCCGACGCCGACCGCCAGGGTGATGGCGGTGAAAAAGACCGCCTTGCCGGTCAGACGGAGAGTGCGCAAGTAGGCCTCGTCCAGGCTGTAGCCCTCCTGCAGGAAGCTGCGCATGCGGCTGAAGATGTAGATGCCGTAGTCAACCCCGATGCCCACCCCGAGGGCAACGACCGGCAGCGTATTGACCTTCAGACCGATGCCCATATACGCCATCAGGGCGTACGCCATGTAGCTCACCAGCACCAGCGGCAGGACAATGCAGGCCGTCCCGAGAACGGTTCGGAACGTGATCAGACAAAGGATCACGATGGCCGAGTAGACATACAGCAGCATCGGTGTCTGGGCGGCTTCGACTTCTTCGTTGGTGGCCGCCATCACGCCCACGTTCCCGGTCGCCAGGCGGAAGCGAAGGCACTCTTCGCAGGGCTCGCCCTCCTGGGTGAGAAGCTCCTCCATGACCTTCCCGGGTGGGTTGAAATCCAGGTCATCGACAAAAATCTCTTTACGCAGGTCGCGGACGCTGCGGACCACGCGAATGATGGTTTCGGCCTTGTGGTCGGCGGTAAACACCATGATCGGCATGGCGCTGCAGTCTTCGTTGAGCAGACCGGTCGCCGTTTCGATGTCCTGCAGGTTCTGGCGCATGATGAAGGGATTGCGCGGCAACACCTTCCAGCGCAGGTTGCCCTCGTTCCATCCCGCGTTGACGACCTTGGCAACCATCGGCAGGGAGACAACCTGCTGGACGCCTTCGACGTTGGCCATGCGCCAGGAGAAGCGATCAATCGCGTCCATGACCGCATAGGATTCGGTGCAGGCGCCGGGCAGGGTTTCGGCAATGATGGAAATCAGATCGGTGCCCAGGGCGAATCGATCGGCGATCAGGCGGGCGTCCTGATTGTAGCGGGCGTCCGGCCGAAGCTCGGGCACCCCGGGCTGCGAATCCCCGATCTGCATGTCCTGGGCCTTGATGAAGGCGAACGCGAACAGACCGGCCCCGGCGAGCACGGCAATCGTTGCCACCCGGGGACGGGTGAAGCTGGCGATCACGACCCAGATCAGGCCGGTCTTTCGTCCGTTCTCATACTGCCGCTCGCGGAATTTCTGGGCGTTGCGCAAACGCACGTAGGACAGCAGGACCGGCAGCAGGACCAGGTTGGTGAAGATGATCACCGCCACACCGATGCTGGCGGTGATGGCCAGCTCCTGGATGATGCGGATGTTGATCAGCAGGATGGTCAGGAAACCAATCGTGTCGCTGAGCAGGGCGATGGAGCCCGGCGCCAGCAGCCGCGAGAAGGTTCGCTTGGAGGCTTCGAGGCTGGATGCAATCGGAATGTCTTCCAGTCGATGGCCAT
>PWJA01000021.1 GCA_003560975.1 Gammaproteobacteria bacterium | reverse complement strand
GGAAGGTCCAGGGACGAGCCCGGGCCGAGGCCCTGGAGCAGCTGGCCGGCGACGCCGTGATCGCCGTGGGTACGCACGCCCTGTTCCAGAAAGCCGTGGCGTTCCGGGACCTGGCGCTGGTCATCGTGGACGAGCAGCATCGCTTCGGCGTCCACCAGCGCCTGGCCCTGGCCGACAAGGGGCGCGCCCGGGGACTGCAGCCGCATCAGCTCGTGATGACGGCAACGCCGATTCCGCGCACCCTGGCCATGACGGCCTATGCCGGGCTGGACATCTCGGTGCTCGACGAACTGCCGCCGGGCCGCAAGCCGGTCACGACGGTCGCAGCCAGCCAGCAGCGCCGCGTCGAGGTCATCCAGCGCCTGCGCCTGGCCCTGGCAGAGCGGCGCCAGGCCTACTGGGTCTGCCCGCTGATCGAGGAGTCGGACGTACTGGAAGCCGAAGCCGCCGAAACCCGGGCGCGCTACCTGGCCCGGGAACTGGCCGAATTCCGCGTCGGTCTGATCCACGGGCGCCTGAAAGCGAACGAGAAACAGGCGGTGATGGCCGAGTTCAGCGGCGGCGCGATCGACCTGCTGGTCGCCACCACCGTGATCGAAGTGGGCGTCGACGTGCCCAACGCCAGCCTGATGATCATCGAAAACGCCGAACGCCTGGGCCTCTCCCAGCTCCATCAGCTCAGGGGCCGGGTCGGTCGCGGCAGCGACCAGGCCGCCTGCGTGCTGCTCTACAAGGCGCCGCTGGGCGAGACGGCGCGCGCGCGCCTGCAGGTGATGCGCGAGACCACCGACGGCTTCGTCATCGCCGAGAAGGATCTGGAACTGCGCGGGCCGGGTGAAGTCCTGGGTACGCGCCAGACCGGCATGCTGCGTTTTCGCATCGCCGATCTCGCCCGCGACGAGGAGTTGCTCGACCGGGTTGCGGTCCTGGCGGCGGCGCTCGATCCAGCCGGCGCAGAGCGGCTGATTCAGCGCTGGATCGGCCCCGCCAGCACCTTCGTCGACGTGTAGACTGAAAGCCGGTCGTCTGCGCGCCGGGGAGGAGAGAGCCGCATGTCGGAAGCAACGGGCCATCGACCGCCCGAGGAACTGCCCATGCTGGCGCCGTGCAGGAATCTGCGGCCCGGCGCCGCTCTGCACTGGCTGGCCCTGGGCTGGGCGGACCTCAAGGCGGCGCCCAGACAGAGCCTGTGTTACGGGGCGATGATGGTCGCGCTGAGCTACCTGATCAGCGCCGCTGCCTGGATCTGGGGCAATCTCGGCCTGTATCTGGGCCTGGTGTCGGGCTTCGTCTTCGTCGGCCCGTGGCTGGCCATGACGCTGTACGCGATCAGCCAGCGCCTGGAGCGCGGCGAAACGCCCTCGCTCAAGCGCAGCCTCGCCGATGCGGGTCGCTCGATCGGCGGCGCCATGGTTTTCGCCGTCATCCTGGTCGTGGTCTTGCTGGTGTGGGCGCGCGCGGCCAACACGCTCTACATCTTCTTTCCGCAGATCAGCGACCCGGGATGGCGCGACCTGGCCTGGTTTCTGGGCATCGGCAGCGCGGTCGGGGCGCTTTTCTGCCTGGTGATCTTCGCCGCCAGCGCCTTCTCCCTGCCCATGCTGATGGAGCGCCGCGCCGATGCCGTCACTGCCGTGATCACCAGCGTCAACGCCGTATTGCGCAACAAGCAGGCCATGGCCCTGTGGGCCGCGATCATCGTCGGCAGCGTCCTGCTCGGCGTGGTCACGGCGTGGCTGGCCTTTGCCGTGGTGCTCCCGGTCATCGGTCACGCGACCTGGCACGGCTATCGAGAAACCATCGATGCCTCGGAGTGGCCCATGATCGACCGCCCGTCAACGTGATGCAGCACACAAGGAGGCTGTGAGATACTCGTTGGCTGTCTCGGCAGGCATCGGGATTGGCCAGCAAGCCTGCCCTCCACATCAGAATTGGCAAGGAGAATGCCGGTGACCGATCGAAAACTGTCCCTGACCGACCCGGATTCCGGAAAAACCCTCGAGCTGCCGGTGGTGGCCGGAACCGAGGGCGATCCGACCATGGACATCACCCGCCTGAATCGCGAGCTGGGTTATTTCACCTATGACCCCGGCTACGGCACCACCGCCAACTGCAAGAGCGACATCACCTTCATCGACGGAACCGAGGGCATTCTGCGCTATCGCGGCTACCCGATCGAACAGCTGGCCGAAAAGTCAAGTTTCGTGGAAGTCGCCTATCTGCTCCTCTACGGCGAACTGCCGACCGAGTCGGAGCTCAGCGGTTTCGATCGGGACATCACTTATCACACGATGGTCCACGAGCAGGTCAACACCTTCATTCGCGGCTTCCACTACGATGCCCACCCCATGGCGATTCTGTCCGGAGTCATCGCTTCGATGGCCGGGTTCTATCAGCACAATCTCGACGTCAACGATCCTGAACACCGCGATCTTGCGGCCAAGCGGCTGATCGCCAAGATGCCGACCGTGGCCGCGGCCGCCTACCGCCACTACATGGGCTGGCCCAGCGCCTATCCGCGCAATTCACTCAACTACGCCGAGCGCTTCCTGCACATGATGTTCTCGGTGCCGGCCGAGGCCTACGAGGTCAATCCGGTCGCCGCGAAAGCGCTGGATCTGCTGTTCATTCTGCACGCCGATCACGAACAGAACGCGTCGACGTCGACCGTGCGGCTGGTCGGCTCGACCGGCGCCAACCCCTATGCCTGCGTTGCCGCCGGCATCGCCGCGCTCTGGGGTCCGGCCCACGGCGGCGCCAATGAGGCGGTGTTGAGAATGCTCAATCAGATCGGCGACGTCAGCCGGGTCGCCGAGTACATGGAAAAAGCCAAGGACAAGGACGATCCGTTCCGGCTGATGGGCTTCGGGCACCGCGTGTACAAGAACTTCGACCCGCGCGCGACCATCATCCGCAAGGCCTGCCACGAGGTTCTGGCCGACCTGGGCCAATCCGATCCGCTGCTGTATCTGGCCATGGAACTGGAGCGGATCGCGCTGGAAGACGACTACTTCGTCGAGCGCAAGCTGTACCCGAACGTGGACTTCTACTCCGGCATCATCTACAAGGCCCTGGGAATCCCGACCAGCATGTTCACGCCGATGTTCGCCATCGGCCGCACGGTCGGCTGGGTCTCCCAGTGGCTGGAACAAAGCGCCAGTCCTCACCGGATCGGCCGACCGCGCCAGATCTACACCGGCAAGGGCGAACGCGATTACATCGCCATCGACCATCGGGCCTGACGGACTGCTCGGGGCAGGACCTCAGCGGGGAGTGGTGATGGCGGATGGCGAGAGCCGCCGGCGCCACTCACCGCCGACCAGCCGCCAACTTACATATTGAGCAACCGCCCACCATCCACCGCCAGAATCTGGCCGGTCACGTAGGGAGCATCCAGAGCGAGGAAAGCCACTGCCCCGGCAATGTCGGCCGGGGTGCCCTGGCGCTGCAGCGGGACCTTTTCCAGGATCGCCCGCTGGGCCTCCTCGCCCGCCTCGGCGTCTCCTTCCGGCCACAGAATCGAGCCCGGCGCCACGCCGTTGACCCGGACCATCGGCGCCAGGTCCTTGGCCAGGGCACGGGTCTGCATGACCAGCGCCGCCTTGGCCATGGAATAGACGCTGTTGTCCCTGAGCGGGACCAGGCCGTGGATATCCACCAGATTGACGATGGCCCCGGGACGGCGGGCCAGCTCCGGCGCACAGGCCTGGCTCAGGAAGAACGGGCCGCGCGCATTGCTGGCGAACAACTCCTCCCAGTCTGACGGCGTCGCCTTCTTGACCGGGGTTGGATAAAACGCCGAAGCGTTGTTGATGAGCACATCGATTCGCCCGAATGCGGCCAGGGCGGCGTCGTGGATGCGCTGGGCTGCGCCCTCCTCGGCAAGATCCGCCTGGACCACGGCAGCCGATCCGGCGCGCTCGGCGTTGAGCTGGTCGGCCAGCTGCCGGGCCGGCCCCTCCGATCCGCGGTAATGAAGGCAAACGCTCAGGCCGCGGCGGTGCAGGTGGCGGGCAATCTCGGCGCCGATCCGGCGCGCGCCGCCGGTGATGATCGCGGCCGCCGCCGGGTACTGGCTGGGATGTTCGGTCATGGTCGGCTTTCCGATAAAGCGCGCATTGGATCAGTCCGACCGTCAACTTGCCATGACGGTTCGGGGCGTGTGCGTACAATGCAGCCTACCTTTTTTCACACCGGTCCGCACCGTGAGTCGTCGCCCCAGCGCTCTGGATCTGCCCGCACCGCCGCCGGAACTGGCCGCAATCAGCCAGCGCCTGGGCGAGCGCATCGGCACCATCATCGAACGCGACGGCCCGCTCCCCTTCGAACGCTACATGGCCATGGCCTTGTACGAGCCGGGGCTGGGCTATTACATGAACGGTCTGCACAAGTTCGGCAGTGCCGGCGACTTCGTCACCGCCCCGGAACAGGGACGACTGTTCGCCATCGCAGTCGCCCGCCAGGTCGACGAGGTCGCAGCCCGGTTGGCCGACCCCTGGACCGTGCTCGAACTGGGGGCCGGTTCCGGCGCCCTGGCCCGCGACCTGCTGTCGGCGCTGCAAAATCCGCCGGCGCGCTATCGAATCCTCGAGCCCAGCGCCGCGCTGCGCGAAGTCCAGCGCGCAACCCTCGCCGACCTGCCCGCCGGACTCGGCGATCGGGTCGAGTGGATTGCCGCGCCGCCCAGCGAGCCTTTCGACGGGCTGATCCTGGCCAACGAGGTCATGGATGCCCTGCCCGTCGCACGCTTCGAGATCGGACCGGACGGCCCGATGGAACGCTGCGTCGCGGTGCGCGGCGACCGCCTGGGCTGGACGGTGACGGCGCCGCGGAAGCGTCTGGGCGAGGCGCTGTCGACCCTCCGTGAGCGCCTCGGGTACCGGCTGCCGGAAGGCTACGTCAGCGAGGTCTGCCTCGACCTGGGCGGCTGGCTGGATACGGTCAGCCGACCGCTGCGCCGGGGCGCGCTGCTGCTGGTCGACTATGGCTATCCACGCGCGGAATATTACCTTCCGGAGCGCTCGGCCGGCACGCTGGTCTGCCACTACCGCCACCGCGCCCACTTCGATCCGTTCGTCTGGCCGGGCCTGACCGATCTGTCGGCTTTCGTCGACTTCAGCGCGTGCGCCGAGGCCGGAACGGCGAGTGGTCTGGAGCTGGCCGGGTTCACGACCCAGGCCGACTTCCTGCTGGGCATGCGCATCCATGAACTGATCGACGAGGCCGACGACGAGGCGTCCCGAATGCGCCTGGCCGGGGAATTCAAGCGCCTGGTCATGCCCGGCGAAATGGGCGAAAAATTCAAGGTGATGGCGTTCACGCGCGGCCTGACCGAGCCGCTGGTCGGCCTGGCCGAATCCGACCGGCGCCAGGCCCTGTGATCCGCCCGTCGGACGCCGAGACCCGCTAGTGGGCCAATGGCCCACTAGACTCCCGACTCTAATTCGGAAGCCTATGATGGAGGGTGCGATACACTCCACTGTGACATCGGGAAGCGTTCTGCCATGGCCAACACCTATGACTACATCATCGTCGGCGCCGGTTCGGCCGGTTGCGTGCTGGCCAATCGTCTGAGCGCCGATCCGGCCAACCGCGTGCTCCTCCTCGAAGCCGGCCCGCGCGACTGGAACCCCTTCATTCACATGCCGGCCGGGCTGGCCAAGCTGGTCAATTTCAAGTCGCTGAACTGGAACTACTCGACCGAGCCGGAGCCGGCGCTGAACAACCGGCGCCTCTACTGGCCGCGCGGAAAGGTGCTCGGGGGATCCAGCTCGATCAACGCCATGTGCTTCATCCGCGGACACCGCAGCGACTACCAGGACTGGGCAGCAGCCGGCAATCCGGGCTGGGGCTGGGACGAGGTCCTGCCGTATTTCATCCGATCGCAGAACCAGGCGCGCGGTTCGTCCGACCTGCACGGGGTCGGCGGTCCGCTGAGCGTGGAGGATCTGTCCTTCGCCAACCCCTTGAGCGAAGTCTTCATCCAGGCGGCCGAACAGGCCGGATTCGCCGCCAACCGCGACTTCAACGGACCGACCCAGCGCGGCTTCGGCCTGTACCAGGTCACCCAGCGCGGCGGGCGCCGCTGTTCGACGGCGGTCGGCTACCTGCGGCCGGCCCGACCCCGCCCCAACCTCACCGTCCTGACCGGTGCCCTGACCCTCAATCTGGAGCTCGCCGGCGATTGCGTCACCGGCGTTCGCTACCAGCGTCGAGGCATGATCCGGACCGCCCATGCCAGCCGCGAGGTCCTGCTGGCCGGCGGATCGATCAACTCGCCCCAGCTGCTGATGCTTTCGGGCATCGGTCCGGCCCGCGAACTGGAACGGGTGGGGATCGACGTGCGCCATGACCTGGACGAGGTCGGCGCCAACCTGCAGGACCATCTCGACGTGTGCACCCTGACCCGCTGCTCGCAACCGATCACCTACGATCAGTTGAGCGAAATCCGGGTGGGGCTGAAGTATTTCCTCTACCACGAGGGGGAAGGCACGTCCAACATTGCCGAGGCCGGTGGCTTTCTGGTCAGCGGACGCGGCCGCGATGATCGCCCCGACATCCAGATGCACTTCGTTCCGGCCCTGCTCGACGACCACGGACGCAACCGTCTGCCGGGCGACGGGTACACCGTTCACGCATGCCCGCTGCGGCCGCAAAGCCGCGGACGGATCGGCCTGCATTCGGCCGATCCGCGCCAGCCACCCGCCATTCGGGCCAATTACCTGAGCGAACCGGAAGACCTGGAGATGATGCTCGAATGCGTGCGCCTGTCGCGCGCGATTCTCAACCAGCCGGCCTTCAAACCCTTCCGCGGACACGAAATCTATCCCGGCAACGAGGTGGAATCGCGACAGGGCATGATCGAATTCATTCGGGCGAAGGCGGAGTCCATTTATCACCCCGTGGGCACCTGCCGCATGGGCAGCGATGAGCGTGCCGTGGTCGACCCGCAGCTGCGGGTTCGCGGTATCGAAGGACTGCGCGTGGTCGACGCCTCGGTGATGCCGTCGCTGGTCGGCGGCAACACCAACGCGCCGACGGTCATGATCGCCGAAAAAGCCTCCGACCTGATCCTTGGACTGGCCCGTGCGCGGCCGCGGGCGGCCGAAGCGGAAGCGGCCTGACCGCCTTGCCGGCCTCACCACGGCAAGCACGGCATTCGATGAAACGATTTTTCGCCACCGCGCCGCGCGGGCTGGAGGAACTGCTCGCCGGAGAACTGACGTCGCTGGGGCTGGACGGGGTGCGGGTCCGACGCGGAGGGGTCGAGTTCGGCGGTGCCCTGGCCTCGGCCTACCGGGTCTGCTTGTGGTCGCGCCTGGCCAACCGCGTGCTGTTTCCCCTGGCTCAATTCACGGCGGTTGATGAGCAGGCCCTCTATGACGGCGTCCGGGCGATCGAGTGGGCCGCGCACCTGGGGCCGGAAAACACCCTGGCGGTCGCCTTCACCGGCATCCGCGCCGCGATCGGTCACAGCCGCTACGCCGAACAGCGAGTCAAGGACGCCGTGGTCGACCAGATTCGGGACCGCACCGGCAGCCGCCCCTCGGTCGACACCGAACAGCCCGACCTGCGCATCCACGTGCATATGCGGATCGACGCCGTCACCGTGGCCGTGGATCTGGCCGGCGACAGCCTGCACCGGCGCGGCTACCGGCGCGTGGACGGCCCCGCACCGCTGAAGGAGAATCTGGCCGCGGCGATGCTGATCCGCGCCGACTGGCCCGAACTGGCGGCGGCCGGCGGCGCCTTCGTCGACCCGATGTGCGGCTCCGGCACGCTGCTGATCGAGGCCGCCTGGATGGCCGGTGACAGTGCCCCCGGCCTGCTGCGCACGCACTACGGATTCCTGAACTGGCGCGGTCACGACGAGACCGCCTGGAAGGACCTGATCGACGAGGCGCTGGGACGCCAGGAGCGCGGACTGCCGACCCTGCCGCCCATCCTGGGCTACGACCAGGATCCCGTTGCAGTGGAAACCGCTCAGGCTCACCTGCGCCGGGTTGGCCTGGCGGACCGGGTCGCGGTGGAACGGCGCGAGATCGGCCAGGCGCGGCCGCCGCAGGGCGCAGAACGCGGCCTGGTCGCAACCAACCCCCCCTACGGTGAGCGTCTCGGGGAACAGCACGAGCTGGTGCCCTTGTACCTGCGCCTGGGTGAGGCCCTGAAACGTCATTTCCCCGGCTGGCGGGCCCTGGTCCTCAACGGCGCCGGCTGCCAGCTCGGGCTGAAACCGAAGCGTAGCTGGCAGCTGTTCAACGGCCCGATCGAATGCCGCCTGGAGCGTTTCGAAATGGGCGTCGAGACCCGCATCGGCGATCGCCAACCGGCCCAGGACCTGGTCAACCGCATCACCAAGAATCAGCGCCAGCTGAAGAAGTGGCTGGCCCGCGAGAATATCGACTGCTATCGCGTCTACGATGCCGATATCCCGGAGTACGCCCTGGCCGTCGACGTCTACAACACCACCGACGGGCGCTGGCTGCACGTGCAGGAATATGCCCCACCCGCAAGCATCGACCCTGCTCGGGCCCAGGCGAGGCTGCGCGCAGCCTTGAGCGTGCTGCCGGAAACCCTGGAGACGGACCCGGCCAGGCTGGTGTTCAAGGTCCGCCAGCGCCAGCGCGGTGACAGCCAGTACCGGCGCTTGAGCGAACAAGAACAATTTCTGGAGGTCCGCGAAGGCCCGTGCAGATTGTGGGTCAACCTGACCGATCACCTCGACACCGGTCTGTTTCTGGACCACCGGCCGGTGCGGCAGTGGATCGGTGAGCACGCCCGCGCCAAGCGATTCTTGAACCTGTTCTGCTACACGGGTGCTGCCACCGTACATGCCGCACTGGGCGGGGCCGCGGCGACCACCAGCGTCGACCTGTCGGCCACCTACCTGGAGTGGACCCGGAAAAACCTGCACCTCAATCAGTGCAACAGCCCCATCCATCAGCTGATGCGGGCCGACTGCCGCGAGTGGCTGGAGCGCTGCCGCGAACGTTACGACCTGATCTTCCTCGACCCGCCGAGCTTCTCCAACTCCAAGCGCATGGACGGCGACCTGGACATCCAGCGCGACCACGCCGAGCTGATTCGCGCGGCCATGCGCCTGCTGAACCCGGATGGATTATTGATCTTCTCCACCAACCGGCGCGGCTTCAAGCTGGATGCAGCCCTGGGCGAGGAACTGGCCATCGAAGACCGCAGCGCCTGGTCGAT
>PWJA01000246.1 GCA_003560975.1 Gammaproteobacteria bacterium | reverse complement strand
CGGTCCATGTTCCGGCTTGGCGCCAACCGCCGGGTGGGGCCGTTGGGGTAACCCCGTGGCGTGGGGTTGGTGGTAACGGACGATTATGGCCGTCGGGGGTGTAACCCCGAGGCGTGGGTTTGGTGGTAACGGACGGTTATGGCCGTCGGGGGTGTAACCCCGACCTACGGGGGACTGGATCGACGCGGAAAAGTTGTGCCAGCTGGTGGTGGAGGTCGGGGTGGTGCTCGGCCAGCCATTCGGGTACGTCGAAAAAGAATTCGCAGGCCACGGCGAAGAACTCGGCCGGCGATTCGGCGGCGTAGGGGTCGAGGCTGGGTTCGCGGCCCGAGTCCAGTTCGTCGTGCAGGCGCTGGTAGCCGGCGCTGAACACCCGGGTCCACTCGGCCGGATCCATGCCGGTCGGCAGCGGCGGGAAGCCGTTGGTCTCGCCGTTGCGCTGGTCGATCTGGTGGGCCAGTTCGTGGACGACCACGTTGAAGCCTTCGCCCTGGCCGGAATCGCGCACGTCGCTCATGGCCAGCACCACCGGGCCCAGCGCCCAGGCTTCGCCGGCGCGCAGATCGCGGCCGCTGTGGACCAGGCCGTCTTCGTCGACTTCCTCGAAGTCGGTGACAAACCCGGCCGGGTACAGGATGAAGGTGTGAAAGTCGCGGTACCAGCCCAGGTCGGTGTGCAGGACCGGCAGGGCGGCGAGCATGGCGACGCTCAGGCAGTCGGCGGGATTCGGCTCGAAGCCGTCGGCGCCCTGGAAACGCTTGGTGCGCAGGATCTCGCCGCTGCGCTGGTACAGGAGATCGCGCTGGCCGGCATCCAGCCCGTCCAGGACCGGGTAGGCGCGCAGCAGGCGGTCGAACAGGGCGCGGTCCGGCGGCTCGGCCTGGGCGGCGCGGTTCGGGCGAAAATAATCCAGCAGCCGATTCAGCATTTTCCAGCCAGCGCGTACACTAAAACCATGACGCAGACAGAATACAACGGCGATCGCGCCGGCGCGGTGCTCGCCCTGGCCCGCGCGCTGATCGCGCGGCCCTCGGTGACCCCGGACGACGCCGGCTGCTGCGAGCTCATCCAGGCGCGCCTGGAAGCGGCCGGCATGACCACCGAGTTCATCGACGTCGGCGCGGTGCGCAACCTGCTGGCCGTGCACGGTTCCGGCTCGCCCCACCTGATGCTGCTGGGCCACACCGACGTGGTCCCGCCCGGACCCGCTGAGGCCTGGTCCAGCCCGCCCTTCGATCCGGCCGTTCGCGACGGTTGCCTGTACGGGCGCGGCGCGGCCGACATGAAGTCCTCGGTGGCGGCCTTCGTGGTCGCGCTGGAGCGCTTTCTGGGCGAAGGCCCGGACCATGGCGGCACGCTTTCGCTGCTGCTGACCTCCGACGAGGAAGGCGTGGCCCGCGACGGGGTGCGCGCCGTGGTGCCGGTGCTCAAGGAGCGCGGCCTGCTGCCGGATTTCTGCCTGGTCGGCGAGCCGTCCAGCCGGGCGCGGCTCGGCGATGAAATCCGCGTCGGCCGGCGCGGCAGCATCCAGGCCCGCCTGACCGTGCGCGGCGTCCAGGGCCACACCGCCTACGCCCAGCCCGCCGACAACCCGGTTCACCGGGCCGGCCCGCTGCTGGCCGAGCTTGGCCAGCTGGTCTACGAAGACAGCGACGACTTCTTCCCGCCGACCCGGCTGCAGATTTCCAACCTGCGGGCCGGCACGGGTGCCGAAAACGTCACCCCGGGAACGCTCGAGGTCTGGTTCAACATCCGCAACAATCCGCACAGCCTGGCCGATGTGCTCAAGGAGCGCATCGAGACCCTCATCGATCGGCACGATCCCGGGCCCTGGTCCCTGGACTGGCGGATCTCGGGCCAGCCGTTCGGCCCGGCCACGGGCGTGCTCCCCGACGCGGTGGTCGCGGCCTGCCGCGAGCAGCTGGGGCGCGAGCCCGAGGCCAACACCGGCGGCGGGACCTCCGACGGCCGCTTTCTCGGACCCGAGGGGGTCAGCGTGGTCGAGCTGGGGCCGGTCAATCGCACCATCCACCAGGTCGACGAGTGCGTGCGCGTGGCCGACCTGGAGCCGCTGGCCCGGGTCTATGCCGACGTCGTCCGGCGCGTGCTGACAGCCTAGCGGGCGGTTGCGGCGATGCGCATCATCCTGGTCGTTTTGCTGGTCCTGCTCATCGCCGCCCAGCTGCGCTTGTGGAGCGAGCTGAGCGACGTGCGCGATCTGCGCGCGCAGCTGGAAGAACAGCTCGAGGAAAACGCGCGCCTGCAGGCCCGCAACGACGCCCTGGCCGCGGAAGTCGACGACCTGCGCAGCGGCATGGCCGCACTCGAAGAGCGCGCGCGTTCCGAGCTGGGGCTGATCCAGGAGGGCGAGGAGTTCTTTCTGATCATCAACCCGAACCAGCTCGACCCCGAGGGCTGAGGTGGGCGTCTACGCCTTCGACCGCCTGCGCTTCGATCCGGCCGACGGCCGGCTGTGGGCCCAAGCCGGCGGCGCCGAAACCCATCTTCGCCCGCAGGTCGCGCGCCTGCTCGGCGCCTTTGTGGAACAGCCGCATACCCTGCTCGACCGCGATCAGCTGTGTCGTGCGGTCTGGGACGAAGGCACGGTGGTCGATTTCGAGTCCGGCCTGTCGGCGGTGCTGCGTGAGCTGCGCGCCGAGCTCAAGGCGCTGGGCGCGCCGGGCGATCTGATCGAGACCGTGCCGCGGCGCGGCTATCGCCTGGGCACGGACGTGCGGCGCGAGGAGCGATCGGACGCGCCGCGCCCGTTGTACCGGCGCTGGGTCGTGCCGGGCGCGGTGGTGCTGGTCCTCGTGGTTGTCCTGGGCGCGCTCGGCTGGCAGTTCAGCCGGCCGCCGGCGCCGGAACCGGGCTGGACGCTGGCGGTGCTGCCGTTCAACCAGTTCGGGGTTCCCGAGTCCGGTCCGGAGCGGCTCGATCTGCTCCTGGCCGACCTCTTGCTCGGCCAGCTCTGGGAGCAGCGTCCCGAGGACGTCAGCCTGATCGGCCGGGCGTCGCTGTCGCCGTATGCCGACAGCGATCAGCTCGCCCGGGACGTGGCCGACGATCTTGGTGTCAACCTCCTGATCGAGGGCACGATCGTGTTCGAAGACGGCCGGATGAGCGTGACCGCGCGCGCCCTGCACATGCCCGGCGGGCGAATCCTGTGGTCGGAAACCGTGGGCCGGGACGACGCGGCGGCGCCGGGTCTCGGCGACATCGCCGCGGAGCTGGCCGCATCGCTGAACCGGAGCTGGACGGCGGATGCGCGTCCAGCCCCTGGAACGTGAGGGTTTCAGGGAAATTTCAGGCAAATTTCGGGCGATTCCCATGGCCTTTCCGGCGCGGCCGGACGATGCTTGACTCACCCACCACCGTTGCAAGGAGACAAGCCATGAACCTGCGTACCCTTTTCACAACCATCGTCGCAGTAGTACTGCTGAGCGCAGCCCTGCCGCTGTCGGCCAGCGGCCTGCCGACCACCTCGCCGGGAGAGAACGCCGCCAAGATCAGCGGCATTCCCGGTCAGTTCGGCGAAGACCTCTATCCGGTCCGGTTCGTCGAGATCGACGGGCGCAACATTCAGCCGCGCGAGGTGCTGTGGCTGGAGCCGGGGCGCTATGAGCTGACCGTTCTGATCCAGACCCGGCGCGGTTTCGCCCCGGTCGCCGCGCCGCCGGGCATTCGCCGCAACTGGGAGCGCGCCGGCCCCGAAGCGCGGCGTGCGGCGACCACCATCGAGGTCGAGGTCGAGGCCGGCAAGACCTACCAGATCCGGGCCCGCTACAACCGCGAGGAGCGGCGCGGCATCCCGTATTCGACCGTGCTGTGGCGGGTCGAAGAGTAGGCCCGATGGCCGGGGCCCGCGCATGACCGCCGCCTTTGCCTGGGGCGGTCCGGCCGGACGCGGTCTGATCCGCGCCCGGCCGGACGATTTCGAGGTCACCGAAGTCCTCGGCCACGAGCCGTCCGGCGACGGCGAGCACCTGTGGCTGTGGATCGAAAAGCGCGAGCAGAACACGGTCGACGTGGCCTCGATGCTGGCGCGCGCGGCCGGCGTGCATCCGCGCGCGGTCAGTTTCGCCGGGCTCAAGGATCGCAACGCGGTCACCCGGCAGTATTTCTCCCTGCACCTGGCCGGCACGACCACGCCCGACTGGTCGGGCTGGGAACTGCCGGGGGTGCGCATCCTCGGCGGCGAACGTTCTGCGCGCAAGATCCAGCGCGGCCGGCTCCGGGGCAATCGCTTCCGCCTGATGATTCGCGAACTGGACGCCGATCCGGACGTGCTGGAGGCGCGCCTGCGCTGCCTGCGCGATCACGGCGCGCCCAACGGCTTCGGCGAGCAGCGTTTCGGCGGCAACAACATCGCCCGCGCCCGCGCCCTGTTCGCCGGCGAACTCAAGCGCAAGCCGTCCAGGCACAAGCGCGGCTTCTACCTGTCGGCCGCGCGCAGCCTGCTGTTCAACCAGGTGCTCGAGCGGCGCATCGCCGACGGCAGCTGGAACCGCATTCGTTCCGGCGACGTGGCCATGCTCGACGGCAGCCACGCCTTTTTCGTTCCGGACCCCGATGACCCGGAGATCGACGCGCGCTGCCACGCCCTGGACCTGCACCCCACCGGCCCGCTGGCCGGAGCCGGCGAGAGCCCGGTCCGGGCCGCGGTTGCGGAGCTGGAGCAGGCCGTGTTCGACGCCGAGGCGGGGCTGGTCCGCGGCCTCGAGCAGTTCCGCCTGCGCCACGAGCGCCGCGCCCTGCGCATGCGCATCGGCGCGCTTGAATGGGACCGGCCCGAACCCAATTCTCTGGAACTGGCATTCACGCTGGGCCAGGGGAGTTACGCGACCTCGGCCCTGAGAGAACTCATCGTCCATGACCTTCCGACTCAAAGCCGCCTCGGGCCCACGCACCGGTGAAACCTTCGACCTGGCCGACGACACCCTGATCGGCAGCGCCGAGGCCAGCCAGATTCGCATCGACGGTCTCGAGGACGAGCACGCCCGAATCGTTTTCGACGGCCAGACCCTGACCCTGGAAGCGCGCGCCGAAACCCACGTCAACGGCCAGACCGTCCATACCCGACCGCTGAAATCCGGCGACGAACTCCGCCTCGGAGCCAATCGCTTCGTCCTCCAGGCCCCGGGCCTGCGCCCGCCCAGCGTGCTGGCCGACACCGAACGCCCGCGCGTCAACCCCTGGACCTGGGTCGTCATCGGCGCGGTGGCGGTCAGCGGATTCGCGGCCGTGGCGGCGTTTGTGTTGACACGATTGCCGTAGGTCGGCCCTACGCGGCCGACGGTCCATGTCCCGGGTTGGTGCCACCGGCGGGGTTGGGCCATCGGGGGTGTAACCCCGGTCAGGGTGGCGGTGCCGCCGGACGGGTATGGCCCCCCCGCAATGCGGCACAATGCCCTCTGACCTTTTTCAGCGACAGTTCAACCATGACCGACAAGAAGCAGAACCTCGCCACCCGCGTCATTCACGCCGGCCAGTCGCCGGATCCGTCGAACGGCGCGATCATGACGCCGATCTACACCACCTCGACCTACGTCCAGGCCAGTCCCGGCGATCACCAGGGCTACGAGTATTCGCGCACCCACAACCCCACCCGCAAGGCCTGGGAGGCCTGCATCGCCGACCTGGAAGACGGCCACGCCGGCTTTGCCTTCGCCTCCGGCATGGCCGCGGTCGATACGCTGATGCACCTGCTCGGGCCCGGGGATCACGTGCTCGCGGTCGACGATCTGTACGGCGGTACCTGGCGCCTGTTCGAGCGCGTTCGGCGGCGTTCCTCGGGCCTCGAGTACAGCTTCGTCGACATGTCCGATCTCGATGCCGTGCGCGCGGCGATCACGCCGAAAACGAAAATGCTCTGGGTCGAGACCCCGACCAACCCGATGCTGCAGCTGGTCGATATCGCCGCCGTGGCGGCCATTGCCCGCGAAGCCGGCGCCATGCTGGTGGTCGACAACACCTTCGCCACGCCCATGCTGCAGCAGCCGCTCAACCTCGGCGCCGACGTCGTCCTGCACTCGGTCACCAAGTACCTGAACGGCCACTCCGACATGGTCGGCGGCGCGGTGGTGGTGCGCGATGCCGACCTGGCCGAGCAGATCGGCTTTCTGCAGAACTCCGCCGGCGGCATCCAGGGGCCGTTCGACGCCTTCCTGGTCATGCGCGGGGTCAAGACCCTGGCGCTGCGCATGGACGCCCACTGCCGGAACGCCGGCCGCATCGCCGAATGGCTGACCGGGCGGTCCGAGGTCGAGAAGGTGATCTACCCGGGCCTGGCCGACCATCCCCAGCACGCGCTGGCCGCGCGCCAGATGAACGGCTTCGGCGGCATGGTCAGCTTCGACATCGGCGGCGATCTGTCGCGGGCCCGCCGCTTCCTGGAAAACACCCACCTGTTCGCCCTGGCCGAATCCCTGGGCGGCGTCGAATCACTGGTCAACCATCCGGCCATCATGACCCACGGCACCATACCCAAAGACCGCCGCGAAGCGCTGGGCATCACCGACACGCTGATTCGGTTGTCGGTGGGGGTTGAGGATGTCGACGATTTGATTGGGGATTTGGCGGGGGCGTTGGGGGAGGTTTAATTTTTTCGGGTTCCGGGTTCCGGGTTCCGGGTTCCGGGTTCCGGTTTCCGGCGCGCCCCCGGCCTGGCTTTTCTGAACCCTGAACCCTGAACCCTGAACCCCAGAAGTTGTTGGTGCCATCGGATGGTTATGGCCGCCGGGGATGTAACCCCGGCCTACGGTGCCGTGACCGGGAATCGTAGGTCGGCCCTACGTGGCCGACGGACGGTGCCGGATCGAAATTGAGGGATTGGGTTTGGCCGATGAACCGCCGGGGATGTAACCCCGGGTGGCTGTGGGTCACAAGCCGATTGCGAACAGGCCCAGGCAGAGGATCAGGCCGAGGAGCGGGATGATGACCGTCAGCGCGCCCATCGGCGCGTAGGCGGCGGCGTGGGTTTCCTTGCAGATGGCGCGGATGGTGGTGACCACGTAGCCGTTGTGGGGCAGGGAATCCAGGGCGCCCGAGGAGATGGCGACCACGCGGTGCAGCTGATCCGGATCCACGCCCTGGTCCATGTAGTGCGGTCCCAGGATGGGCAGGGCGATGGCCTGGCCGCCGGAGGCCGAGCCGGTCATCGCGGCAATCGCCGACACCGCGATCGCGGCCGAAACGAGCCCGGAGCCGGGCAGGCCGGTGACCCAGACCACGGCCGCGTCAAAGGCCGGAGAGACCCGCGCCACCGTGCCGAAGCCGACCACCGCGGAGGTGTTGCCGATCGCGATCAGCGCGCCGGTGCCGCCCTCGGTCAGGGCCTCACCGGGCCGATGGAGGTGGCGCACGTTTATCAGGGCCGCGCCGATGCAGCCGGCCAGCAGGGCCACGATCAGCGCCGAGGTGCCGAGCTGGTCGTGGGTGGTAAACGAAATCCCCAGGACCAGCCCCAGCGGAATCATGGCCAGGGCGGGGTGGGGCAGGTTTTCGCGCCCGGTTTCGGGGTCGTCGACGCGCTCCTCGAAGGCCTCGCCGCGCTCGACCGCGCGCTGGAGCATCCAGCGCAGCCACAAATACCCGGTCGCGGCCATGAAGATCGCCACCACCAGGCTGGCCTGCCAGGCCGCCAGCGGGCTGGTGCCCAGGTGCTCGATCGGAATCCAGTTCTGGATCTCGGGTGAACCGGCCGAGGTCATGGTGAAGGTCACCGAGCCGAAGGCCAGGGTGGCCGGGATGAAGCGGCGCGGCAGGTTGGCCCCGCGGAACAGGGCCAGGGCCATGGGGTAGACCGAAAAGGCGACCACGAACAGGCTCACCCCGCCGTAGGTCAGCACGGCGCAGGCCAGGACCACGGCCAGGGCGGCCTGGCTGGTGCCCAGGCGGGTGATGATCCAGCGCGAGACGCTGTCGGCGCCGCCGGAAGACTCCATCAGCTTGCCGAACAGCGAGCCGAACAGAAAGACGAAAAACCACGACGCGATGAAGCCGGTGAACCCGTTCATGTACTGGGTCACCAGGTTGACGCCGTCCGGTCCGGCCAGCGGCGGCAGCAGCGGTACGCCGGCGGTCAGGGCGACGATGAGCGCGCACAGCGGCGTGGCCACGAACAGGCTCATGCCGCGCATGGTCAGCACGATGAGCAGGGCGAGGCCGCCGAGCAGGCCGATCAGGCTGAGAGTCATCAGGATGTCTTTTGATCCGGCAACAGGTGCGAACCATGGTCGCGCCAGCACCGGTCCGCGCGGAACTGTACCAAGGTACAAGTTACTCCGGCCCGGCCCTGGCCCAAGCTAGCGGCACGAGGAGACACTCCCGCACACCAAAACAACCCAAGGGAATGATTGTATGAAAACTGCGTATCGATCCGCCCTGAGCCTGGCCATCGCACTTGCCCTGTCGGGCGTGGTGGCCGCCCAGACCACCGACGCTGACGAGGAACGTGCCGAGGGCGCGGGCAGCGAGGCGGTCATGGACACCATCCGGGTCACCGCGCGCCGGCGCGAAGAAACCGAGCTCGACGTGCCGATCTCGATCACCGCGCTCAGCGGCGAGGCCTTGAGCGACGTCGGCGCCCAGGACATCACCTACCTCAAGCAGGCCGTACCCAACACCACCCTGGAAGTCTCGCGCGGGACCAGCAACACCCTGACCGCCTTCATCCGCGGGGTCGGTCAGCAGGATCCGGTTGCCGGCTTCGAGGCCGGCGTCGGCATCTACATCGATGACGTCTTCCTGAACCGGCCGCAGGGCTCGGTCCTGGAAATCTACGACGTCGAGCGCATCGAGGTGCTGCGCGGACCGCAGGGAACGCTGTACGGCCGCAACACCATCGGCGGCGCGGTCAAGTACGTGACCCGCCGCCTCGGTCGCGATCCGAAAGTCAGCGTGCGCGGCAGCGTCGGCAGTTTCTCGCAGGTCGACCTGGTCGTCAGCGGCGAGACCCCGGTCAGCGATCGGGCCGCGATCGGCGGGGCCATCGCCACGTTCAACCGCGACGGCTTCGGGACCAACCTGACCACCGGCAAGGACAACTACGACAAGGACGTCGTCGCCGGGCGGGCCAGCTTCGAGTGGACTCCGACCGAGCGCTGGTTCGTTCGCCTGGCCGGCGACTACTTCGAAGACAAGTCCAACCCGGCCGGCGGGCACCGCCTGATTCCGGGCCTGTTCTCCGGCGCGCCGGTGCTCGACGACGTGTTCGACTCGCGCGGCGGCATGGAGGGCGAGAACTTTACCGAAGCCTGGGGCAT